>NZ_JAVXCU010000045.1:12384-19632 GCF_036659295.1 Brevundimonas sp.
GAAAAAACACGAAAGGACGCCTGTAGTCTTCATGAGTCAGACGGCGAAGATAAGGGCAGAAACCTGCGCAAAATTGCACTTTTCCTAACTGCGGCTGGATAACCGTCGCCTGCCCATCGCGGTAGAACGCCACGCGACCTCCAAGCTGGAACCCGATGATGCGGGTGATGTGGACCTGCTACGCATCTTCACGCTGGGATTCCGAGGCGAGGCCCTGCCCTCGATTGGGTCGGTTGCCCGTCTGAACATTACCACCCGTGCCAAGGCCGATACGGGTCAGAACGAAGCATGGGCCATCACGGTTGAGGGCGGCCACCACCACCCTGTCGCCCCCGCCGGTTTCCCCGGCCCACACGGCGCGCGCGTCGAAGTCCGCGACCTGTTCTACGCCACCCCTGCCCGACTGAAATTCATGAAGTCGGAACGCTCCGAGGCGATGGCGATCTCCGAAGAGATCAAGCGTCAGGCCATGGCCCACGAAGAAGTGGCCTTCACCCTGACGCTGGATGGCAAAACGACGCTGCGCCTGCCCGCCGAGCATAAGGGCGACGAGGGCCGCCTTCGTCGTCTCGGGGCCATTTTGGGTCGTGATTTCGAGGCCAATGCCCTGCTGATCGATCAGGAACGTGATGGCACACGCCTGTCGGGCTATGCCGGCCTGCCCACCTATTCGCGAGGCAATGCGGCCCACCAGTTCCTGTTTGTGAATGGCCGCCCTGTGCGCGACCGGCTTTTGCAAGGCGCACTACGCGGAGCCTATGCCGACTTCCTTGCCCGCGACCGCCATCCAGCAGCCGTTCTGTTTATCGATATCGACCCGCTCTATGTCGATGTGAACGTCCACCCCGCCAAGGCAGAGGTCCGTTTCCGTGATCCGGCACTGGTGCGCGGTCTGATTGTCGGCGCGTTGAAACATGCGCTCCATGCCGCCGGTCACCGTGCCTCGACCACGGTTGCAGCCGATGCCCTGTCCGGCTTCCAGCCTCATACGGGGGTGCAGAACCACGGGCAGTATGCACCGACCGAACCATCGGCCGCAGGTTTCTCGGCATGGGCAGGATGGTCCAGACCCGAAGCCGCCGCACAGATCATTCCCGGCCTGTCCGAGCGTTCGGCGCGGGTGGAACACACTTGGTCGGGCCAGCAGGCCGCGCCAACCTTCCGCACCCTTGCCGATGTTCAGGCCGAACACGCAGGCCAAATCGCACCTGCGCCCCATGCTCCGGTCGATCCCATCGACTTCCCGCTGGGGGCCGCCCGCGCCCAGCTTCATGCCACCTATATCGTCGCCCAGACCCGCGACGGTCTGGTGATCGTGGATCAGCACGCCGCCCATGAACGCCTCGTCTATGAGCGCATGAAGGTACAGATGGAGGGCGGCCACGTCGCCCGCCAGGCCTTGCTCACCCCCGAAGTCGTAGAACTGGACCCAGCAGAGGCCGAACGCGTTTCGGCCAAGTCCGACGAACTGGCCGAAATGGGCCTGATCGTAGAAGCCTTTGGTTCCGGTGCTGTTCTGGTACGCGAAACACCCGCACTGTTGGGTGATACCGACGTTCAGGGCCTGATCCGCGATATTGCCGATGACCTGTCAGAGCATGGTTCGGCTCTGTCACTGAAAGAACGCATGGCCGAGGTCTGTGGCACCATGGCATGCCACGGCTCTGTGCGTGCAGGTCGCGTTTTAAGCGCTCCCGAAATGAACGCCCTGTTGCGCCAAATGGAGGCCACGCCCCATTCCGGCCAGTGCAACCACGGCCGCCCGACCTATGTAGAGTTAAAACTCAACGATCTGGAAAAGCTGTTCGGAAGGCGCTGATTATCAATGATATACAGCGTTTTATTCGTCTGCCTTGGCAATATATGCCGCTCGCCTCTGGCCGAGGGCGCGTTTCGTGACGAGGTCGCAAAACGTAAACTGCCGATCATCACGGACTCGGCAGGGACCGCCGCCTATCACACCGACAATCCGCCCGATCCACGCGCCATAGCCACGGCCAAACGCAACGGGGTCAATATCGGCTCATTGCGCGCCCGTCAGGTCAAACCCGCTGATTTCAAGCGCTTTACCCATATCGTAGCGATGGACGCCGAAAACCTTGCAAACCTCAAACGCATTCAGCCGCAGGGCAGCACCACAAACCTCAGCCTGATGATGGCCTGGGCCAAGGGTCGTGAAGGGTGCTCGGTCGAAGACCCCTATTATGGCGACGAGAACGGGTTTGAGGTTACTTGGAGCGATGTCGTTACAGCCTCCAAAGGCCTGGCCGACCATTTAGCGCACAAGGCGGACTAGACCGCTCAGGCCTCTATCAGCTTGATATCCAATGGGCCCGCACCGTCCACAATCTCGATCAGGCGATCAATGTTCGGGTGCGCGCCCGGGCGGTTCTTGGCATCGGCTGTATGCTCGGCAAAAACATCAAGGCCATGCGCAGCAGCCTTGGCATCAAGCACCCCAAAGCTTTGCAGCAGGTACTGATAAACGCGCAACGATCCCTGCTTACCCGCCTGATTTTCGATGGCCGCCACCACAGCCCCCGTTTCATCAACGAGGTCGATACGGGCCAGACCATCAATCAACGGCAACAGTTGCAGGTTATCCTTGAACGAAACAGTCGGCTGGATCATCGCCAAATCCTCGGGTCACATAAAACTGCTTCGCCTGTAACAGGTTCGGTCCAGTACCGCGACGGCTATAGCCTCAGACTCTCAGGGCCTCGACTACACTGCTGGCCTTGCCGCCTGAATAGACCTCTCCGCCCGCAATCGCATACACGACACCGTCCACGCTGCAACCCGCCAAGCCGTGACGCGGCACGCCCATATCCGGTCCTCGCGTCCAGTCATCGGTGTTGATGTCGTAAATCCACGTCTCGGTGAAAACACCTCCGGGTCGGGTCAGCCATTCGCCACCAAAAGCGACCAGACGGTCCCCCACAGTCGCCAGAGCCAGCCCGCCACCGACCTGATGCCCCGAAGATGACACCGGAATAGGGCTCAGCGTATCCCATTGGTCGGTGGCCGGATCATAACGATCCAGTCGCCCAGTCCCTCGCCCACCTTCGACCATGCGCCCGCCTGCAACATAGACATGGCCCCCATGCGCCGCTCCGGCCGCACTATTGCGTGCCTCGGGCGCAGGGCGTGCCGTGCTCCAGCTATTGTTCGCGGCATCGAAGACCAGATGCGTGGCAACATCCGCCTGATCGTTCCACTGGCCATTCTTGCCCCCGAGAGGCGAGCGCCCTGTCACCAGATGCACACGATCGCCCACCGTTACGCCGACAGTCTCGGCCAAGGGCTGTGGCATCTGGCCAACCGGATGCCAAACATCACCGTCCAGCGCCCAATAGTCGGTCATGGATGTCCATTCGCCGCCTTCGCGACGGTCATAGCCGCCAAAGGCCCAGACACGCCCGCGCGCAGCAGCCAGCATCGGATGGTGGCGCGGTTGCGCAAGGCGTGGCCCTTCCGTCCAAATGTCGGCGGCAGGATCATAGATGCCCACACGGTCATTGATCCGCGTCGTGATGGCATCACGGATCAGGCCACCCGCCACATAGATCCTGCCTTCCAGAACCGCGCAGTAAATCTCCTGCGTCGCCCACGGCATTTCGGCCCGTCGCTGCCAGCGCGGGCTTTCCGATGAGATAGCAATACGGGGAACCGCCACCATTGCGGCGGCAGAGGCGATCAGGCTGCGGCGATGAATCATCATGCGCCACAGCCTAACCTTGTTATTGCGAAGGTGCGACCTTCAGGAACAGTACACGCGCCGCGCCATAGTCGCGGGCATCCATCCGTTCATAACCGGGGGTATCGATTTCCGGTTCATCCGAGCCGCGCTCGTAAACCACCACAGCATCGGGGGCCAACCAGTTACCTTCCAGAAGCTTCTGCAAGGTCTGCTCGCCCAGTCCTTTGCCATAAGGCGGATCAAGGAAGGCCAGCGTAAAGGCTTCGCCCGTAGAGCCAGGACGCGGGCCCAGATCGATCGCGCTGCGGCGGTGAACCCGCGTGCGTCCGAACAGGCCATAGGCATCCATGTTCTCACGGATAGCCCCCCGCGCTCCATCGTCGGTTTCGACGAACAGGCAGAAGGCAGCACCGCGCGAAACGGCTTCGTAACCGAGAGCTCCGGAACCGGCGTACAGGTCGATGACCCGTGCGCCGTCCAGTACATCCTCGGCCCATGCGGCGTGTTCAAGCACGTTGAAAATAGCCTGCCGTGCGCGGTCGGAGGTCGGGCGTGTGCCCTGCCCCTCCGGCGCGACAATAGCGCGGCCTTTCAGACTGCCTGCGACAATCCTCATCCGTGTTCAGCCTTACGAACGGCCACGCGGGCCACCACGGCCACCGCCCGAAGGCTTGCCGCCAAATGGCTTCCCACCCGGTTTACCGCCCGAAGGACGATCACCAAACGAACGGCCAGCAGGCTTTCCGCCCGGCTTGCCGCCAAACGGACGATCGCCACCTGAGCGATCACCCGAAGGACGGTCGCCATAGGAACGACCCGCCGGTTTGTCGCCGAACGAGCGTTCACCACCCGAGCGATCACCCGACGGACGGTCGCCATACGAACGGCCAGCAGGCTTGCCACCGAACGAGCGTTCACCACCCGAAGGGCGGTCGCCATAGGAACGGCCCGCCGGTTTGTCACCGAACGAGCGGCCCGCGGGCTTATCACCGAAGGACTTGCCCGCAGGTTTGCGGCGATCATCTATGAACTGCACGTCGCGCTGGAACGCCGGACGCGGGCGATCCTCGCGCGAACCGCGCTCATGACCGTCATCGGAACCCGGACGGGCACGCGGTTTAAAGGTCTTCTTGTGCTCGAACTTAGGCGTGGCCTTGGCCCAGCCTTCCTTCTTTACCGGACGCTCGGGAACACCATCCTCAACGGCCTGATTAGCAGCGCGAACGCGGCTAGGCTTGCGCGACGGATCCGACATGGCCGAACCCGAACGGCCCTTGATGATCGCACCCGCAGGGCGGCGACCGGGGATCGGCGCAGGCGTGCTGACGGTATTACCGGTCGGCAGATTTTCGGGACGGATGTATTCGCCCAGCATCTCGCGGATCACACGCGGACCGATTTCCTCGACCGAGTTGACCGGCAGGGTGCCGAGGTTGAACGGACCATAGGCCAAACGGATCAGGCGGTTGACCTGCAAACCGAGGCTTTCGAGAACCTTGCGGACTTCGCGGTTCTTGCCTTCGGTGATCGAAACGCTGATCCAGAGGTTGGCCGAGCTAACCTGACCGTCCTCTTCTTTTTCCTTGGCCTTCTCGATTTTGGCATCGACCGGACCATAGCGGATACCGTCAACGACACAGCCGTCTTTCAAGGTATCCAGACGGTCCTGCGTGATGCGACCACGGGCGCGGGCACGATACTGGCGCACCAGTGCGGTGTCCGGAAGTTCCAGCGCACGGCTCAACTCACCATCATTGGTGAGCAGCAGCAGACCTTCAGTCGCCAAATCGAGGCGGCCGATCGAGATCACGCGCGGCAGATGGGCCGGAAGCGCATCCCAGACGGTCGGACGACCGGCAGGGTCGTTGTGGCTGGTGATCAGACCGGCGGGCTTGTTATAGCGCCACACGCGGGTGGCTTCAGCAGCTCCAACAGGCTTGCCGTCAACGGTGATCACATCGTCCCGCTTCACCAGCACAGCTGGCGTGTCGAGGATGCGGCCGTTCACGGCAACCTTACCGAGGCCAATCAGGCGCTCGACCTCACGACGCGAAGCGATACCGGCGCGTGCCAAAGCCTTGGCAATACGTTCGGTACGTTCGGGCGTCGCGGGCTTCGCAGCCGGCTTGCCTCCTTTGGAGCCACGATTTTCGAATCGGCCTTCGCCACGTGGACGGTCATCGTCACGTGAACGAGGGCCGCGATCGTCGAAATTGCGGTCCTTATTGTCGCCTGAGCCGAATTTCGGGCCCTTATCAGCGAATTTACGGGGTCCACGCGAGGCGTCGTCTTGACGCGGGCGGGGCTTCTTGTCGTTGTCTCGGGGATGGCGATCCATGATGAGCGGTTCATGAGCATGGCGCTGGACTTGGCGCAAGCGGCAGCTGAAGCTGGCGAGGTGCCTGTCGGCGCACTGGTTGTGAACGAAATAACCGGCGAAGTGATAGGTAAGGGGCAAAACCGTCCAATCACAAGCCATGATCCGACGGCTCACGCCGAAATCGTAGCGCTGAGAGACGCAGCTGCGACCTTAGAGAATTATCGTCTTACCGACCTGACTTTATATGTCACGCTTGAGCCATGCGCCATGTGCGCCGGTGCCATCAGCCATTCTCGCATCGGCAGGGTAGTTTGGGGTGCGGACGACGTGAAGGGTGGAGCCGTGAAAAACGGCCCGAAATTCTTTGAACAGCCCACCTGTCACTGGCGACCTAAAACCGACAGCGGAATTTACGCCGAGCAGGCCTCGGTGCAGTTGAAAGACTTCTTCCGTTCGCGTCGCAAGAAGGGAACCGCCAAGCCTGATCAGAGTTAACTCAGGCGGCAATCTCGTGGCACCTGTCACAAGAGCCGCGGATCAGGTGGATCAATGCGCAAAATCGCGGCCGGCTTAGCGACGGGACTGTTTCTGTCCGCCTGTCAGGATCATGACACCATTGGTCCTCGTCCCACAGACGAACATCTCAGAGCCGAGATTCCGCAAGATATCTCGCCCGACGATGCCGCCGAATGGGTTTTCAACTGCCAGAACGGCCAGCGCCTTATGGTCGCTTTCGACCACCCTCGCAAAATGGCGACGGTACGCCGTTTTGATGGTCTGGCCTTTGATCTCACACGCAAGGGGACGTCGGAAGGCTATCTGTACGAGGCCAGCAACCTGATGCTGAGCGGCAAGGGCAAGTCGGCCAAATGGCATTCGCCCAATATCGACGACACCCTATGCGAAGTCAGTGAAATCAAACCCTTGGGCTAGGATTTAAAACCTGACTGCAAACGTGATTCCAGTCCTGCACGCACACTCGGCCAGTCAGAATCGATAATGGCGAACATTTCGGTATCGCGCATCCGGCCCGTCCATGTGCGCTTGTGCTTTCGCAGACGGCCCTCATACACGGCACCCAGCTTCCGGATAGCCGACTGGCTGACCACATTCAGGGCATCGGTAATGATCTCGACCCGCACCATGCCATGACCAAAGGCATGATCCAGTAGCAACAGCTTGGTGGCCGGATTGACCGCCCCGCCACGCGCATCGTGCCGATAGAAGG
>NZ_JAVXCU010000046.1:0-18670 GCF_036659295.1 Brevundimonas sp.
CTTCATGTCGTAAGGCTGGTTCGGGTTGGCGGGGACCAGCGTGTCCAGCGAGGCTTCGTCACGGTCGGCTTCGTCATACGACTCGCGCACCGGCGGCTTTTCACGGTTCGACAGCGGCAGGAAGCCGATCAGGCGGCGAACTTCGGACAGGGCTTCAAGATCGTTTTCGAACGCGCCATCAGCCACACCCGACTTGCCCGCGTGAACACGCGCGCCGCCGAGGTCTTCGTGGGTGACAACCTCGTTGGTCACGGTCTTAACGACGTCAGGGCCGGTCACGTACATGTAGGACGTGTCCTTCACCATGAAGATGAAGTCGGTGATCGCGGGCGAGTAAACATCGCCACCCGCGCACGGGCCCATGATGACCGAAATCTGCGGGATAACGCCCGAAGCCAGCGTGTTTTGCAGGAAGATGTCGGCGTAACCGGCGAGGCTCTCAACGCCTTCTTGAATACGCGCACCGCCCGCATCGAACAGGCCAATGATCGGCGCACCCGCCGTCAGGGCCATTTTCTGCAGCTTGACGATCTTGGCTGCGTGCGCGCCCGACAGCGAGCCACCAAAGACGGTAAAGTCCTTGGAGAACACAAAGACCAGACGGCCATTAATGGTGCCGCGACCGGTGACGACGCCGTCACCCGGAATGCGCTGCTTTTCCATACCGAAGTCGTGGCTGCGATGCTCCACGAACATATCGGTTTCTTCAAAGCTGCCTTCGTCCAGAAGAACATCGATGCGCTCGCGTGCAGTCAGCTTGCCCTTGGCGTGCTGGGACGCGATACGCGCTTCACCACCGCCCAGACGGGCAGCAGCACGGCGACGCTCGAGTTCCTCGAGGATGACCTGGGTCATGGAAAAACGACTCCCTCACGAATTGTTAATCGCCACAAACCCCCGTCATCGCAAAAAGGCAATCGCAACTTTGCAAAACGTGCGGAAGTGTGGAATCTTGCCAACGGTTTGTGGGCAGTTTGCAAAGTTGCAAAAATGGGCGAGAAGCTTTTTCTAGGCGCGAAAGTTCGTAAATTACGCGAGGCTAAAGGCTGGACTCTGGACCAGTGCGCGTCGCGTCTGGCCCTGTCGCCGTCCTATCTTTCACAGATCGAAACCAACCAGCGACCGGCCACGGCGCGGGTTCTGATTTCCCTGATGCGCGCTTTCGATGTGGATGCCAGCCTGTTCGATCTGGAGGGCGATGCGCGCCTGATTGCCGACCTGCGCGAAGCCGTGACCGATGTGGCCGCGACCGCCGAGCCGCCATCACCTGCCGAACTGAAACAGGCGGTCAATAACAGCCCGCGCATGGCTCGCCTGTTCTTGCAACTGCATCAGGACTATCGCCGTCTGGATGACCGGCTGAAGACCCTGAACGAGACACTGGGCCGCGACGAAAAACAGCTGTCGGCCCCTGCTCTGCCCTATGAGGCGGTGCGCGACTTCTTCCACTATCGCGACAACTATATCGATGCGCTGGATCTGGCCGCCGAAAAGCTGGCCGAGCGCATAAACATTAACGGGGCCAGCCACCCCGAGCGGACGCTGGAAAAGGCACTGGGCGATCTGTGCGGCGTGCGTGTCGCCTATCAGGACGGGCCGATGCGGCGTTTCGATGCCGCCGCGCGTATCCTCTATATCCAGCCCTCCTTGCCGGTGGTGACACGCTGTTTCCAGATGGCGCACCAGTTGGCGCTGATCTGCTTTGCCGACCTGATCGAGGAAGAACTGGCGCGGGCCGATTTCGAGTTGTCGGCCGCAACGGATGTGTGCCGGATCGGTCTGGCCAACTATGCGGCAGGGGCCATCCTGATGCCCTATCGCCGCTTTTTGGATGCCGCGCGCGAACTGCGTCACGATGTGGACCAGATGCGTAAACGCTTTAATGCCAGCTTCGAGCAGGTCTGCCACCGGCTTTCCACGCTGCAAAGGCCCGGCTGGCGCGGTGTGCCGTTCTATTTCGCCCGCGTGGACATGGCCGGGAACATCACCAAGCGCCACAGCGCCACCCGCTTCCAGTTCGCCCGCTTTGGCGGGGCCTGCCCGCTATGGAATGTCCACGAAGCCTTTAGTGCACCGGACCGGATACTGGTGAACCTGTCCGAAATGCCCGATGGCTCGCGCTATATCTGTATCGCCAAATCCGTGGCCAAGGCAGGCGGTTCCTATCTGGAACCGGACCGCCGCTATGCGCTGGGTCTGGGCTGCGAGATCGAACATGCAGATCAACTGGTTTATACCGCAGGGCTGGATTTGAACGGCCCGCCCATTCGCATGGGTGTGTCATGCCGCATCTGCGAACGGCTCGACTGCAAACAGCGAGCCTTCCCGCCCATCGACCGTACCTTGCGCGTGCCGCAAAACGAGCGCGACGTCATCCCCTACGCCTTAGGATAGGCTGGATTTCCGCCGGAAAACCCGCGTTCCCGCTGCGTCGGATTTAGTATTGACGATACGTCTTTTTGCACTGCAATGTGCGGTTGTGCAGTGCAAAGAGTGACAGCAAAGTCATTGATGGTTTGAGGCGCAAACCATCCGTCCGTTCTCCGATCATTCGTCAAATCATCCTCACCAAGGCGTCAAAAGCCTGACGCCCAAAGATCACGCCTGCGTCACGCCTCGCCCCTAGAGCGCCCAGCGTGGCTATTTCGCCATCTGTACCGTTCCCTGTTCCGGCTAAGAGACCCCAATGACCAAGGCCTTCCTCGCCTCCAGCGCCAGCCTGCTCACCCTGTTCGCAGCCGGTATCGCAAACGCTGAAAACCTGCCTGCCGATGCGCCCCAGACTGCCCGCGTGACCGACATTGTCGTCACCGCCCAGCGCCGCGCACAGTCCAGTCAGGATGTCGGCGTCTCGCTGTCGGTCATCGGTGGCGAGGCCCTGAATGAAAAGGGCGTTACCGTTATAAACGACATCGAAAATGTCGTCCCGAACATGGAGGTCGACAGCCAATTCGGCAGCGGCCAGCCCCAGTTCCGCATCCGTGGCATCGGTGCCCGAGAATACTCGTCCAACAATGCTTCGACCGTCGGCATCTATGTCGATGAAGTGGCGCACCCCTATACGATCACCACACAGGGCGCGATGTTCGACATTGCCCGCCTAGAAGTTCTGCGCGGACCACAAGGCACGCTTTATGGCCGCAACACCACCGGCGGTGCCGTCAACATCATCACCAATGCCCCGACAGTTGAACGACAGGCCGGTTTTACCGCCGAATATGGCAGCTATGACGCCTATAAGGTCGAGGGTTATGTGTCGGGCCAACTGGCTCCGAACCTGCTGGGCCGTCTGGCCGCCGTCACCGAACAGGGCGGTGCATGGCAATACCACCGCGACACCGCCGAGAAGCTGGGCGACAAGAACAAGACCGCCATCCGTGGCCGCCTGACATGGGATGCCAGCGAGACCGTCACGGTCGATCTGGCCGCCACCTACCAGATCGACAAGTCCGATGGTTTGGGTTTCCGCTTGCGTGCGCCCTACAAGGTCTTTGACGGCAGCGTCACCTATGACACCGACACCGCATGGCGCATCACTGGCTGGGAGTTGTCGCCGGAAATGGCCGCTGTCTCGGGCCGCGCTCTCGGCTCCAAGCCGGGCCGCGACAACGAGGGTCTGGACCTGAATGCCCGCATCCATGCCGATCTGGGCTGGGCGCAGCTGAACTCGATCACCGCCTATCAGTCCTTCGAACGCTCGGAATACAACGACTGGGACGGCACCCGTTTCAATGAATCGGACGTCTATTTCTATAACGACATCGACGCCCTGTCGCAGGAACTGCGCCTGTCCTCGAATGCCGGAGAGCGCCTGAACTGGATGGTCGGGGCCTATTATGCCGACGAGAGCATCGACGGCGGTTTCTACACCCAGTTCCGGGGTGCCGACCGCACCTTGATCAACACGCCTTACGAGCAAACCGTCGAGGCCTTTGGCCTGTTCACCCATAACAGCTATCAGCTGACAGAGCGCCTGAACCTGATCGCCGGTCTGCGTTACGAGAACGAAACCCGCACCCTGACCACCAGCGGCACGCGACGCCTGAACCTGCCGGTTGGCCCGTCCGTCACCTATGACACAGACCTGTCCGAAGTGACCGGCCGCGTGGGTCTGGAATATGATCTGACGCAGGACGCCATGTTCTATGCCAGCATTGCGCGCGGCGTAAAATCGGGCGGTTTCACCACCTATAACGCCACCTCGGCCACCCCGTTCAAACCCGAGATCGTCATCGCCTATGAGGCCGGCATCAAGTCGGACCTGTTCGACGGTCGCCTGCGGGCCAATGGCGCGGTCTTCTTCTATGACTACGAAAACCAGCAGGTTCAGGGTCTGGAATATGACCGCGAGACGGGTCGTCTGGGCAAGATCACCAATGTGCCCAAGTCCGAAATCTATGGCGGTGAAATTGAACTGGTCTGGATGCCCATCGACGGCCTGACCATCAGCCAGAATTTCGGCTACAAGAAAGGCAAATACACCGAGTATTTCGCCATTGATGGTGCTGCCACCGACGCCGCCAATCCGGTTGACGGTCCGTGGGATGTCATCATCACCAATGACCGTTCGGGCGAGCCGCTCCAGTTCCCGAAATTCAACTATGGCGGCTCGATCGCCTATGATTGGGACATGAACGGTTGGGCCATGCGCGCCGAGACCAACTATAACCAGCGCGACGATATCTATAGCGCCGCCTCGGCCTCGGTCCTGCCGGGTTACTGGCTGTGGAACGCCAATCTCAGCATGGGTCCGCAAGACGCCAACTGGCGCGTTGGCCTGTGGGCGCGCAACCTGTTCAACACCTATTACGAAGAGACCCGCAACGGCTTCAACGGCTCGGCCCGTCCAACCACCTCGCCGGGTCAGGGCCGCACCGTCGGTGTTCGCCTGATGATGGATTTCTGATCCAGCTCTATTAGGGCGGCTCTTCACAGAGCCGCCCTTTCATGTTGCTTCTGTAGTCACTGTCACGCTTACAGGTGATATCTGTGTTCCAGCCCCATCGCCGCGCCCTGATCGGCGGCCTTGTCGCCGCCCCTGCCGTCCTGTCCTTTGGCCGCAGCGCCCTTGGCGGGCAGGACCTGTTCCCGTTTGGTGTGGCCAGTGGTGATCCGTCACACGACGGCTTTGTCATCTGGACGCGGCTGGCGAAAAATCCGCTGGCTGCAGATGGTCTGGGCGGCATGGATGCAGACGTTCCGGTGCGTTGGGAAGTCGCCGCCGACGAAGGCTTTTCGCGCATCGTTATGGCGGGCAATGCCGTGGCGCAAAGCCCTCACGCCCATACGCTGAATATCGAAGTCAGCGGCCTGCCTGCGGGGCGTCGCTACTGGTACCGCTTTACCGCGCTGGGCCAGCAGAGCCCTGTGGGGCGCAGTCTGACCACGCCCGCCGCCGACCAGAGGACGGATCGTCTGCGCATCGCGGTGGCCTCATGCTCGCACTATGAGCGCGGCTATTTCAGCGCCTATGGCCACATGGCTGACGAAGCACCCGACCTGACCCTGTTCCTCGGCGACTATATCTACGAATACAGCCTTGGTGCCGACCGCGCAGATCAGGTGGTGCGCCCGTATAATCTGGAAGAAGCCACCACGCTGGCGGGCTATCGCAACCGCTATGCCCTGCACCGTCTGGATGCCGACTTGCAACGCCTGCATGCCGTCGCGCCTGCCCTGGCCGTCTGGGACGACCACGAGGTTCAAGACGACTATTCCGGCATCTGGTCCAAGATCAACGGCACACCCGTCGCTGATTTCGCCGCTCGCAAACAGGCCGCCTATCAGGCCTTTTTCGAGGCCATGCCGGTGCGACGTTCCACCATCGCCAATCGCCTCTATCGTCAGGTCCGATATGGCCAACTGGCCCAGTTTTTCATGCTGGATGGTCGCCAGTACCGCTCGCGCCAGCCATGCAGCGATGGCCCCAATGGCGGCAAGGGCCAGATCGTTACCGACGCAACTTGTAATGACCGTCTGGATCCGTCGCGCACCTTCCTCGGTTTCGATCAGGAACGCTGGCTGTATGACAATCTGGCGCAATCTGATGCCCGCTGGAACATCCTTGGCCAGAACCTTGTCATGGGTGGCCTGGCACTGGCCCGCTCGCAAGCTGACGAAGCGCGTTTCTGGACCGACACATGGGATGGCTTCCCCGCCGCCCGCGAGCGCCTGACCACCGCGCTTGCCGAGATCAAGCCGTCAAACCCTGTGGTGCTGGGTGGTGACTACCATTCCTTCTGGACCACCGACATCAAGGCCGATGCCCGCAATCCGGCATCTCCCGTCCTTGCCACCGAGTTTGTCGGTACCTCCATCACCTCGACCGGTCCCAGCCACGACGGCCTGATGGCCGTCATGCCCAACAACCCGCATGTGCGATTCTTCGACAGCCGCCAGCGCGGATACATGGCCCTCGACATCACCACCGACGCCATCCACACCCGATACCAAGTCATCGACGACGTGCGCCAACGCCAGACCCAGCTCTCGACCCTGAAATCCTGGGTGGTTGAAAACGGCAAAGCGGGAGCCGTTGCGGTATAAGGCCAAGCGTGATCATCCTTACTCATGCGCGCCCCTGAAACTTTCGAAACAGATCGCCTGATCCTTCGCCCTGTCGTGCACGAGGATGCTGCCGACATATTCGCCTATGCAGGCAGCGAAGCGGTCACCCGCTTCATGCCGTTCAAGCGTCATGAGACAATCAGAGAAAGCAAAGCCTCGATTTCGCCCTTCGTTGTGTCGAAGCTTGGCAATCGGGTTCGGCGTTTCCGTGGGCAATTATGCTCAAAGACACCGGCCAATTTATTGGCGTCATCGAGTTGCGCCTTAGCCCACCCAAGGCCGATTTCGGCTATATTCTATGCGAAGCTTTCTGGGGCCTAGGTTACACAACCGAAGCCGCAAAATCCGTCGTGACATGGGCGATCCAACAGCCTGAAATTCATCGTCTCTGGGCGACTTGCCATCCCGATAATACCGCCAGCGCCTCTGTGCTCCGCAAGGCTGGGCTCACCTATGAAACCACGCTCAAAAACTGGGAATCCCGCCCTCAACTGGAAGAAGTTGCAGGATCAAGCGATTGCTACGCGTTAATCAGGCCCATGAACCTGTAGCCACCCGCCTTCACACCCTCTAGTTTGCGCTGCCCGCTTCCGTTCGGGGCATCCGTGTTGTGAACTACCGGTCGGTGCGTTTGGCCTTTTCCAGATCAAAATCAGGTTTTGTGCGCTGGGCGTCTGTGCTTGTGGCGTCGCTGCTAGCCTTGTCGTCGCCAGTCATGGCAGACGCTCCACAAAGCCGTCTGGTGATCGGGGTGCCGCTGGAGCCGCCGCATCTGGACCCGACATCGGGCGCGGCGGCGGCGATTGACGAGGTCGTCTATGCCAACCTGTTCGAAGGCCTGACGCGCCTGACGCCCAATGGCACGGTGGCCCCGTCGCTGGCCGAAGACTGGAATGTGTCGCCCGATGGCCTGTCTTGGACGTTCCGCCTGAAGCATGGCGTGACCTTCAGCGATGGAACGCCCTTTAACGCCGGGATCGTACGTTTCTCGCTGATGCGTATCGTGGCTGACGGTTCGACCAATGCCCAAAAGGCGCTGTTTGCGCCCATTCGTGCGGTCGATGTGGTGGACGATCATACCGTCAACATCCACCTGTCGCGGCCAGTCGCCAACCTGCCCTATCTGTTGGCATGGGGAGATGCATCCATGGTGTCACCCGCCAGTGCCGCCACCAATGGCACTGCCCCTGTCGGCACCGGTCCCTATCGCCTTGGCCGCTGGCAGCGCGGAGGTGAACTGGAACTTGTGCGCCGCGATGACTATTGGGGTCGTGCGCCGCAAATCCGGCAACTGATCTTCAGATTTATCGGTGACCCTGCCGCCGCCTTTGCCGCCGTGAGGGCGGGCGATGTGGATGCTTTTCCAAACTATCCGGCCCCTGAAACGCTTCAGGAGCTAAAGCGCGATCCATCGCTGGTCGTCACCCAAGGCTTGTCCGAGGGCAAGGTCATCATGGCGATGAACAATGCCCGCGCCCCGTTCAACGACATTCGTGTGCGCCGCGCCCTGTCCTATGCCATCGACCGTCAGGCCATTATTGACGGGGCCATGTTCGGCTTTGGCCAGCCGATCGGCAGCCATTATTCACGTCAGGCAGACGGCTATGTCGATCTGACGGGCCGCTATCCGCATGATGTGGCCAAGGCCCGCCAACTGCTGACGGAGGCAGGCTACCCGAACGGTCTGGACGTCACCCTTCGCATCCCGCCGCGTCCCTATGCCCGCCGCAGTGCCGAGGTGCTGGTGGCGCAACTGGCCGCCGCCAATGTGCGCGTAAAGGTCGAGACTCTGGAATGGGCACAATGGCTGGATCAGGTCTTTGGCCGCAAGCAGTTCGACCTGACCATTGTCGAGCATGTCGAGCCGATGGACTACGACATCTATGGCCGTAAGGACTATTATTTCGGCTATAACAACCCCGCTTTCGACGCCCTTCTGGCGGCTGTAAACGCCGCACCGGACGAGGCGACACGCCTGTCGCTGTTGGGTGATCTGCAACGCAAGATTGCCGATGATGCGGTCAATGTTTTCCTGTTCCAGTCCGCGCGCATCGGGGGGCATAAAACCGGTATCAACGGCCTCTGGATCAACGCCCCTATCGCCGCCAACGACATGACGGGCGTGACGCTCGGCGGCATGGCCCGAGGGACCGCTACAACCGCATCAAGCCATCACCTGCCGTGGGGCTGGATCGGGGCAGGACTTGTAGCCACCCTTCTGGCTTTCAGTGCGTATCGACTGGGCGTTGCATGGATAGCGAAAAAACTGGCGGGCCATGCCCTGACACTACTGGTGGCATCGTTTGTTATCTTTGCCCTGCTTCAAGTCCTGCCCGGTGATCCTGCCGCCTATATGATGGGCCTGAATGCCAGCCCCGAAGCCGTCGCCACCTTGCGCCAGCAGATGGGCCTGGAAGGTCCGGTCGTAGCCCGTTACCTGTCATGGGCCGGTGGGCTGCTGGCGGGTGATTTTGGCACCAGCTATACCTATCAGACGCCGGTATCGGCCTTGATCGGCGAGCGTCTGGCCGTGTCCCTGCCCTTGGCACTTTCAGCGCTGGCATTGTCGGTGGTGATCGCTCTGCCCATTGGCGTTCTGGCCGCCCGCCACCGTGGCAAGGCACTGGATGCAGGACTGACCGGCCTGATGCAGTCGGCCATTGCCATACCCAATTTCTGGCTGGGCCTGTTGCTGATCCTGTTGTTCTCGGTGACTCTTGGCTGGCTACCTGCGGGCGGGTTTACCGGATGGTCCTCTCTGGTCCTGCCTGCACTTGCATTGGCAGCCCCGCAGGCGGCTATTCTGGCGCGGGTGTTGCGCACTTCGCTGCTGGAAACATTGGGCGACGACTATGTCCGGACAGCCCGCGCCAAAGGGTTATCAAAGAATGCCGCCCTGCTGCGCCACGCCCTTCCCAATGCGTGGATACCGGTGCTGACGATACTGGGCCTGCAAGCCCCCTTCCTGCTGGCCGGCGGCATCGTGATCGAGAACGTATTTTCCCTGCCCGGCCTTGGCCGTCTGGCGTTTCAGGCCGTCAGCCAGCGTGACCTGATCGTGGTGCAGGGTGTAGTCATGGTGCTGGTGGCCGTCGTGGTTCTGGTCAGTCTGGTTATCGATATTGCCTACGCCCTCGCCGATCCTCGCCAGCGTCAGGATCGAGGAGAACGTCCATGATCTTCGCCGCCTTTGACCCCATCCGCACCCTTCGCCCGCTATCACTGAAAATCGGTCTCGCCCTCGGTATCGGCGTACTGCTGCTTGCCCTTACGGCCCTGTTCTGGACGCCCCATGACCCGTTGACGCAGGACGTTACCAACCGGCTTGCGGCCCCCTCCGGCGCGCACCTGTTCGGCACCGATGCCTTAGGCCGTGATGTCTTGTCTCTGGTCATGGCCGGTGCCGCCAACAGTCTGGCCGTCGCGGGCAGTGCCGTGGCGCTGGGCCTTGGCATAGGCGTGCCTCTGGGCCTTTGGGCCGCCGCCCGATCCGGCTGGCGCGACGAAGTGGCCATGCGGGGGGCCGATCTGGTCTTTGCCTTCCCTTCGCTGCTGACGGCCATCATGCTGGCCGCAGCAACGGGACCCAGCGCCTTTAATGCCGCGCTGGCACTGGGGGTGTTCAACATTCCCGTCTTCATGCGGGTCACACGCGGTGCGGGTCGCGGATTGTGGAGCCGCGATTTCGTCTCTGCCGCCCGCGCTTCCGGGCGATCAACGGCACAGATTTCCGTCCAGCATATCCTGCCGCACCTGCTGGGCCTTCTGGTGGTACAGGCCGCTGTGCAGTTTTCGGTCGGCGTCGCCGCCGAAGCGGGCCTGTCATATCTGGGTCTGGGGGCACAGCCACCCGCGCCAAGCTGGGGCCGGATGCTGGCTGAAAGCCAGACCCTGATCGGCACCGCACCGTGGCTGGCCATCTTCCCCGGCCTTGCCATCTTCGTGACGGTTCTGGCGCTCAGCCTTGCGGGGGATGGTCTGCGCGACCGCCTTGATCCTCGCCTGAAGAGGGAGGTCTGAGCCATGGCCATTCTGGACATCCACAACCTGTCACTGGATTTTGGTGCCGCCCGTATTCTGGAGGGTATCGATCTGGCCATCAATGAGGGCGAGATCGTCGCCCTTGTTGGTGAAAGTGGGTCGGGCAAGTCCCTGACGGCGCTATCAGTACTGGGGCTGCAACCCGATGATGCGCATCTACAAGGCGACATCTGGCTGGACGGCCAGTCTATATTGAACGCCCCCGATACGGTCATGCAGGGCCTGCGAGGCCGCAAGATCGGCATGGTGTTTCAAGAACCGCTCAGCGCCCTGAACCCTGTCATGACGATCGGCGATCAGGTGGCCGAGACGGTGCGTATCCATACCGGTTGCTCGCGCAAGGCAGGTCTTGCCGCTGCCCGAAAGGCTCTGGACGAGGTCGGCCTGCCTGCCCCCCGTTTTTCGCTCAAGCTTTATCCGCACCAGCTATCGGGCGGTCAGCGTCAGCGCGTGGCCATTGCCATGGCGGCCATCCTGAAACCGCGCCTGTTGATTGCCGACGAAGCCACCGCGGCACTGGATCCTGTCAACCAGGCGCGGGTCATGGACCTGTTGTGCGACATCGCCCGCAAGCAAGAAACCGGCCTGTTGCTGATCTTGCACGATCTGGCACTGGCCTATGAGCGGGCAGACCGTGTCGTCCTGCTGCGTCAGGGCCGTATCGAGGAAAGCGCAGACCGTCAGGCACTGAAGACCGGCCTGAAAAGCGACTATGGCCAGCGCCTTTTGCGTGATGCCCTGCACACGCCCGCAGCCCGTCCCGCCATTGCCTCCGACGCCCCCGTCGTGGCCGAGGCTGTCGACGTCACCCGCACCTATGGCACCCCGCCCAGCCTGTTCAACCGCAAGCCTCCTGTCTGTGCCGTCGATAATGTCAGCCTTTCAATCCGGCGCGGTGAAAGTGTCGGCCTGATCGGCGAAAGCGGCTGTGGCAAGTCCACCCTGCTGAGCGCGCTGACCGGACTGGAACCGGTACAATCGGGTCGCATAATGCTGGGCGATCAAGACTGGTCCAAGGCCAATGCCGCACAGACCAAGGCGCTGCGACGCCGCGTCCAGCCCGTGTTTCAGGACCCCGGCTCCAGCCTTGATCCCCGCTGGCAGGCCGGACGTATTTTATCCGAGCCGCTGCATCTGCTGCATCCGGCCCTGTCACCCGAACAGTCACGCGCCCGTATCGAGACGGTGATGGAACAGGTCGGTCTGAACCCCGAATGGCAATACCGCTATCCGCATCAGTTTTCGGGTGGCCAGAAACAACGCCTTGCGCTGGCGCGCGCCCTGATTACTGAACCGGACCTGATCGTTCTGGACGAGGCCGTATCGGCGCTGGATGTCTCGATCCGTGCGCAGATTCTCGACCTGCTGGCCGACCTGTCGCGCCGGTTGGGCGTCGCCTATCTGTTTGTCAGCCATGATCTGGAAGTGGTGCGTCGCCTGACCGACCGCGTTCTGGTGATGGAGGCGGGACGCATCGTCGAGCAAGGCGCAACCGAAACTGTGCTTGCCAGCCCGCAGCATCCGGCCACACAAAGGCTGGTGGCCGCAACGCCGCGCCTTTTGCCGCATACGGAGCCGAACCCATGAACCGCCGCACCGTTTTGGGAAGCGCCCTGCTGGGGGCGGCTGCCGCCGCCTCCGGTTCTGCTGTCGCCAAGGAAGCTGCCATGAACAAGCCTAAGGGCCAGACCGGCCCGCGCAACCTGATCACCGATGTGGCCGGTATCCGTATCGGTCAGGCCGTGGACGCAGGTGCCCGCACCGGCGTCACCGTCATCCTTGCCGAAACGCCCGCTGTCGCTGCCGTGGATGTACGCGGCGGTGGCCCTGCGGGGCGCGAAACCGATGTGCTGAAGGCCGAAAATCTGGTGCAGGAAGTGGACGCCATCGTCCTGTCCGGTGGTTCGGTTTACGGCTTGGCCGCTGCCGACGGTATTGCCGCATGGATGGGGATGCGCGGTCGCGGCTATGGCATGGGTGGCGCGGCGGGCGTTCCGCCCTCACCCATCGTGCCCTCGGCCTGCCTGTATGACCTTGCCAATGGCGGCGACAAACAATGGGGCATGGACACGCCCTATCGCCGCCTTGCCGTCGAAGCCTTGGAAAGCTCATCGGGCGACTTTGCCCTTGGTACCGCGGGCGCGGGTTATGGCGCACAGGCCGGCAGTCTGAAAGGCGGTACCGGTTCCGCATCCGCCGTCACCTCGGACGGCTGGACCGTCGGTGCCATCGCCGCCGTCAACAGTGTCGGATCGGTTATCGCCCCCGATAGCCGCCAGTTCTGGGCCGCACCGTTTGAAATCGGTACCGAGTTCGGTGGCCTCGGCTCATCGGAGCTTTCAGCCGCTCACGAAGACTGGGGACGGGCCAAGTTCGCGCCGCGGCCGCGTGAAAACACCACCATCGCCGTGGTCGCCACCGATGTCGCCCTCAGCCGTGTCGAGTGCCAGCGCATTGCCATCATGGCGCAGGACGGCCTGTCGCGCGCTGTACGTCCCGCCCATGCGCCGTTCGATGGCGATACGGTGTTTGTCCTGTCCACCGGCAAGATCACACTGGAAGACGGCCCCACCCGTAACATCGCCGTCAGCCGCCTTGGCAATATCGCCGCCGATGTTCTGGCCCGCGCCATTGCACGCGGTGTCTATGAAGCCACCGCCTACGACGGCAGCGCAGACAAGACGTGGAAAGGCCTATCCTAGGGGCTTGAGCGTAGAGATCTGGTCTAGGGCTTCCAGACCACCTTTTCCCCCACCGACAGTCCCGACAGGACTTCCACCCTGTCCGGCCCAATCCGGCCAAGGGTCACAGGGCGTATCTCCAGCGTACCATCTGCCTTTTGCACCTGCACCAGCGGCGCACCGTTGTTCAGCGCCGACACAGGTACCGAAATCGCCTGTTCTGTCTCGTACAGTACCAGCGACACCTGCGCCGTCATGCCGATCCGCATAATTCTGGCCACGTCCTCGGACAACGGGTCCAACCGCACCCGCGCCTCGAATAGCGTCTTCTCGCCCGACGATCCCGCATCCGCCTCGCCCGATATAGCCAGCAGGTGCCCTTTTAACGTCTGGCCACCCAGTCCAGGGCCGGTGACCGTGGCCACCATTTCTGTATCCAGAAGGATCAGGTCCGCCTCGTCCACGCGAAACACCACATCCAGACCATCCAGTGCCGCAATCACCCCCAGTGACTGACCAAGACCGACCTTACCGCCGACCTTGGCTCCGCTATTATCCGAGCCGGTAGAACTGCTGCGCGGGCGCACCATTACACCCGCACGCGGTGCACGGATCACGGCCTCGCTGCCCGATGCCGCCTCTTGTAATTTTGTCGACGCCAGACCGCGTTGTAATCCCGCCACCTGACGCTCTACACCCACAC
The DNA here is from genome assembly GCF_036659295.1 of Brevundimonas sp. Taxonomy (GTDB): domain Bacteria; phylum Pseudomonadota; class Alphaproteobacteria; order Caulobacterales; family Caulobacteraceae; genus Brevundimonas. Next base: position 13,993 of record NZ_JAVXCU010000046.1, read on the forward strand.
CGCGTGCCTCGGTGCGGGCAAGGTCTTCTTGCGCCGTCGTCACAGCCTGTGCGCTTTGACGCAGGCTGCTTTCCAGCCCTTCCATCTCGGTACGGGCAATCAGTCCACGCTCGAACAATCGCTGTCCCTCTTCGTGACGGCGGCGTACCTCTTCGAACTGGATACCGGCGCTCTCCAGCCCCCGCTTGGCTCCGTTCATTTCCGGACCTGAAGCCCAGTTTTCCATCTGGGAAGCCGTATCAGCCGCCTGCAGATAGCCGATCCGTGCCTCGGCCGTTTTTCGCCAGACATCGGCAGCACTCAGGCGATACAGAATCTGGCCTTCTTCTACCCGATCGCCGAAACGGAAGGCGATATCCATTACCGTAGCATCCGTCTCGGCAATGATTTCAACCTGTTCACCGGGCACAATACGACCCGAGAAGGATTGCCCGATTTTGAATGGCCCCTGACTGACCGTATAGGTCATAGGTGCCGCTTCGACCTTGCTATCACCACCGCGCGTAAAGGCTACCAGCAGTAACCCTGCCAGCAGTATTGCCCCTGCGCCCAATACCAGTTTCTTTTTCCGGCTCAGAGGCCGCCTTACGGCTCCAAGGAAATTTGCCATGTTTCCAGTGTCCTCCCCAATTGCTGGTCCAGAGTTGTCAGGGCGTTCAGATAGGCTATGCGGGCCGTAAGAGCCTGCGCATCCGCGCTTCGCAGATTGTTTTGCAGCGACAGCACCTCGAAATTGCTGGCCCGTCCCGCCCGCAGTCTTGCCTGCTGGATTTCCACGCTGCGCAGCGCCAGCGTCTTGGCACGATTGGCCGCTTCCAGCTGACGCCAGCGCGACTGCACGTCGGCCACGGCCTCGCGCACCTGTCCCTCGATACGATCCAACTGGCTGTCATAGGCCAACTCCGCCGTGTGCAGAGCAGTTTGCGCGCCCATCACATTGCGACGTCCCGAAAAGTCGGCAATCGGGATGCTGAGTTGTAAGCCAACCGAATGCGATGACAGGTCCGGACCTCCCCCCACCGGGTTGAAGCGGTCATAACCCGCGACCACAGATACGTCCCAGAGGCGGCTGTTGCGGGCCAGTTTCTCGGACATCTCCAGTTGTTCAAAATTTAGTCGCCGCGCCTTCAAGTCACGACGGTTGGACAGCGCAAAGGCGACCGCCTGATCTGCATCCAGTTCCACAGCCTCGGCCTCGACCTGATCTTGCGCCCGCAAGGGCATGGACGGGTCCAGCGCCAACAGGTTCAAAAGCTGTGTACGTGCCGTGGTCAGGCTGCGCTCCGTCTCCAGCAACGCGACCTCCTGATTGGCCACTTCGGACTGGGTCTGCACAATGTCGGCGGCGGCCATACGCCCCGCATCGATCAAGGCCTGATTGGTATCCAGTAGCTGTCGGCTGCGCTCCAGCGCCATCTGCGACAGGGTCAGCCTTTCTTGTGCCTGTATCAGGTTGCGATAGGAAAACGTCACCTGATCGATCAGGCCGGCGACTGCCTCTTCCTCGTTCATATAGGCCAGTTCGGCATTGATTTTAGCCTGACGCAACGGGACCATGTTCACGTCCCAGCCCGCGCCACGCAAAAGCGGCTGGCGGATAGTGGCAGAAAAGCTGTCCGTGCCGCCGCCTGTGCCATCCAGCCGTTCAAAACGGGACCAGTTCACAGAAGCCGATGTGCCGATCGGGCTATGCCACGACACCGATGGCGACACGCTCGAGTCCTCGCTGCTGGCGCCATTATCGGCCTTGCGCCGCAAGGCCGACACCGCCACCCCACCCGTCGGCCAATAGGAACGGTGCGCCAGAAATAGATCGAAACGATCCAGCGCCCGATACATTCTCAAAGAACGCAGATCGCGGTTGTCTCGTAAGGCGAGCGCCACCGCCTCTTCCAGTGTCAGAGTGTCAGCCTGTGCCTCGCTCCCCATGGCGGGATCCACAAAAGGGCGGGCATCGGCACTGGTACCGAACACAAAAAAAGCCACCAATACCGCGCCAAACAACCTAGTCCGCACGCAAGGCCTCCACCGGTAAAATACGCGAGGCAGACACCGCCGGATGGATGCCGAACACCAACCCCACCGACGCCGCAATCGCTGTTCCCCACACCAGAACCATCGGGGCGAACACAAAGCTGATCGGCAAAATCAAACAACCTAACGCCGTCAGCCCTACCCCCACCAATGCTCCGATCAGTCCGCCCCCCACCGACAGAGCCACCGCCTCGACAATGAAGATAAAGACAATCTCGTTGGGCGTAGCGCCGATTGCGGCCCGCAGGCCGATCTCCTTGCGTCGCTCCATCACCGACATCAGCATGACGTTCATCACACCCACACCGCCGACCAGCAAAGACACCGAACCAATGGCCACCAGAATGGCGGACATCAGATTCATCTGGCTGTTCATTGCCTCTATCATTTCTCTGGCGCTGCGAACCGTGACCATCTGGCTCCCCTTCATCAGTTCAAGGCGCGTTGACTCGGCCCATTCGGAAGCGTCACGGCCTTCGCCAACACGCACCAGCGCATGGGTAATGCCCGGCTTTGTCACCACACGGCGCGAACACGGCAGCCCGATAAAGGCGGTCTCGTCGGGATTAACCGGATTGAGCGCCTGCTGCTCTGTCGGCGGCAATACGCCCACAACCTGAAAGCCGTAACTGTCGATATAGGCTGTATCTCCCGCTTGGGCGCGGGCGTCCTTGGCCAGTTTCGCCCCCAGAACCACAGCGCCGTTACAACCATCCACCGGCGTCAAGTTGCGTCCCTGCGCCGTTTGCAGACGAAGCATCTCCAACGCTTCGGGAGAGACGGCAGCTATGCCGGACGAAATGCTGCTACTGCCCACCCGTACATAGCCGCGCCGTGTGGCCATATTGGCCGCCACTACGACATCGGTATCGCCCTGAAAAATGGCGTCCAGCCGCAAGGGATCCAGCCCCCGTTCAGAAGCCAGATCGGCCGCGATCTGGACCGTATCCACCCCGACCTGCTGGAAGCGGGCCATCACTTCGGCCTTGGCAATATAGGAAAAGCTCATCAGGGCGACGACCGAGGCCGAGCCGATCATCACACCCAGAAGTGCCAGAACCGACCTGCGCCCCTGCGCCCGCAAACCCGCCACCGCTTCGTGCGCCAACACCACCCATATGCTTCCCCCAAAGCGGTTCATGGATCGCTATTGCCCTGTCGCATTCTGGATGATGCGACCGTCCTGCATCTGCACCCGATAGTCGCAACTGCGCGCCAGAACGGCGTCGTGCGTCACCATCAGGATAGAAACACCCGTCTCCCGATTGATATTCCGCAATAGCGCCATGACCATCGCCCCGCTTTCGCTGTCCAGATTCCCCGTCGGCTCGTCCGCAAGAATAAGTCGTGGCTGGGTGACAAGGGCGCGCGCTATGGCCACGCGCTGGCGCTGTCCGCCCGACATTTCTTCTGGCCGGTGATGCAGGCGATCCCCCAGCCCTACCCGTTCCAATTGTTCCATCGCCGCATGACGGCGCTCTGCCCGTCCTATTCCCCGATGCACCAAAGGCAGGGCGACATTTTCCCATGCGCTAAGGCGCGGCAGCAGGTGAAAAGACTGGAAAACAAATCCGATCAGGCGGTTACGCACCTTGGCCGCTTCACTGGCTTCAATCCCCGAGACACGTTGTCCCGCCAGTTCGATCGCTCCGGATTGGGGGCGGTCCAGTAGGCCGATCAGGTTCAACAGCGTGCTTTTTCCTGATCCCGACGCCCCCGTCAGAGCCCACATCTGCCCCGAGGGCATAACAAGACTAACCCGGTCCAGAACCTGCGTTCTGGACCGGGCCGGACCATAGCCATGTGTGATATCGATCAATCTCAACACGGGTCAGCCCTTTGGTATTGGCTATCAGGTAACGCTCAGAGCCGGGCTGCTGGTAAAGTGGCCGGAGGCCGCATCGGAATCCAGCGTGCAGTTGGCAGCCAGGAAGCCGAAGATTTGACCATTAATGGTCTGCGACGGAATGGTGACCTGACCGGTGGCATTGTTGACGTTCACCGTGATGTCGCCCTGACACCAGCCGGCCGAAGTGGTCACATACAGGTTACGGATAACCGCAACACCAGGACCGACATAGTCGACCTGCCAGGTGCCCGACTGGCTGATCGAGCTGCAAGGCGAGCCCGCGCCAAAGTTTGAACCGGTGATGCTACCACCGGTACCGGCAGAGTTTACATCCAGCGTGAACGACGTGTCGCACTGACCCGACAGATACTGATTGACGTTCAGCTTGCCGGACAAGGTAACAGTCGTGCTGGTAGGCGAGATACCGGCAAAGGCCGGAGCGGCACCGGCCATCATGGCGATAGCGGCAAGCGAAGCGATGATGCGTTTCATTTTTATTATCCTTCCCTACAACCTCCGATTGAGGTCAGTTTCAGCATTCCACAATCTACAGTTGAGTCAACAGAGATAATATTGAGTAATTTTAATATGATGGAATTTTTGCCAAAATTACTTCTATCTATAGTTGTGCCTCGGACGAAAAAAATAAGGGCTCCGCGCGAACGGAGCCCTTCAATGTTTGGCAGGGGGTTGAAACTATTCGGTGTCGATTTTTACCAGCAGGGCATCGACCTGAACCTGATCGCCGGCGGCCGTGTTGACCTCGGTAACTGTGCCGTCGAACGGGGCGGTCAG
>NZ_JAVXCU010000047.1:0-18506 GCF_036659295.1 Brevundimonas sp.
ACGGCCATCTCGGTTTCGGCGAGGCATTGCAACAGCGTCTGGCGCTGCTGGGACTGCGCCGCGAGCATGTCGAGACACTGGCCGACCGTATTCTGGACGAGGCCACCATCTCGGTGCGTCGCAACGTCGACTTCTTCGAACGCAATGCCGACCGCATCTATATTCTGTCGGGTGGTTTTACCGAGGTGATCGCGCCGCTGGCCGCACGTCTGGGGATCGCGCCGGATCATGTGCTGGCCAATGAGCTGGTTTATGATGACGATGGCCGCGTCACCGGCGTGAACGAGGCCAATCCGCTGGCCCGTGAAAATGGCAAGCCGACTGTTATCAATAGCCTGAATCTGCAACGTCCGATCGTCATCGTCGGCGACGGCTGGAACGATGCCGAGGTCAAGCTGTCGGGCGCAGCCGACCGTTTCTATGCCTTTACCGAGATTGTGGCCCGTCCCAAGGTCGTCGAGGTCGCCGATGCTGTGTCGTCCAGCATGGACGAGCTTTTGTTTGCCGAGGGCGTTTCGGGCCGCTGGTCCTATCCGCGCAACCGCATCAAAATGCTGCTGCTGGAGAACATCCATCCGGCAGCGGTCGAGCGTCTGGAAGAGGCCGGCTACAGCGTCGAGACGCTGAAAGGCGCACTGGATGAAGACGACCTGATCGAAGCGATCAAGGGCGTTCATGTTCTGGGTATCCGCTCCAAATCCACCGTCTCCAAGCGTGTTTTGGAACATGCCGACCGTCTGATGGCGGTGGCTGCCTTCTGTATCGGCACCAACCAGATTGACCTTGAGGCCTGTGCCGACAAGGGCGTGGCGGTGTTCAACGCGCCGTTCTCGAACACTCGGTCGGTGGTCGAACTGGCGCTTGGCATGATGATTGTGATGATGCGAGACGTGGCCGACAAGTCGCGCCAGATGCATCAGGGGATCTGGAACAAGTCCGCCACGGGATCACGCGAAGTACGCGGCAAGACGCTGGGCATTATCGGCTATGGCGCGATCGGCAGCCAGTTGTCGGTGCTGGCCGAAAACCTTGGCATGCGCGTGCTATTCTATGATCTGAGCGAGCGACTGGCACTGGGCAATGCGCGTCGTGTCCGCAAGCTGGACGACCTGCTGGCCGAGTCCGATGTGGTGACGTTGCATGTCGATGGCCGCAAGGACAATGCCAACATCTTTGGTCGCGACCAGTTCGCCAAGATGAAGCACGGGGCCCTGTTCCTGAACCTTGCACGCGGCCACATCGTCGATGTCGAGGCTCTGGCCGATGCGCTGAAATCGGGCCAGTTGGGCGGCGCGGCCGTGGACGTGTTCCCCGAGGAGCCGCGTACCAACTCCGACCCGTTCGACAGCCCGCTGATCGGTCTGGACAAGGTGATCTTGACCCCGCACGTCGGCGGCTCGACCGAAGAGGCACAGGAAGCCATTGCCGAGTTCGCCGCCGAGCGCCTGCTCAACTATCTGAACCGTGGCGATACGACCTTCTGTGTGAACCTGCCCAATGTGCAGTTGTCCGAAGTCAGCCGCGCCCACCGCCTGCTGCACATCCACAAAAACCAGCCCGGCGTTCTGGCCGAGCTGAACCGCGCCTTGTCCGAAGCGGGCCTGAACATTCTGGGCCAGCACCTGAAAACCGACGAGCGGACCGGCTATGTCATCATTGATGTGGATCGCGATTATGACCGCGAAGCCGTCAAGGCGCTGAAGCAAATCCCCGGAACCGTGAAGTTCCGCATGTTGCATTAAAAACGCTGGAAAGGGCCGGAAACGAGAGTTCCGGCCCTTTTTGCGTACCGGTGTATTGCAATCGTCAGTATGCGGCGCATCCTCTGCCAAACGGCCCCGATCTCGCGAGGGCTGTCGGGAGGAAGATATGAAGGTATTGTTGAGCGGAGCTGCGGTTGCAGCTCTGGCACTGGGCGTCTGTGCGACGGGGGCCGAGGCCCAAACCTATAACCGTCTTGTCGTCTTTGGTGACAGCCTGTCCGACAACGGCAATCTGTATATGGCCACCAGCGGCACACAGCCCGCTTCGCCGCCCTATTGGCAGGGTCGTTTTTCCAGCGGGCGGGTGTTTACCGAACAACTGGGATTTAACGCCGCCAACTTTATGGGGCCTGTAACCGGCAGCATCAACATGGCCTTTGGGGGCGCACGAACCGACGCGCAGGCCATGCCGCCGGGGATGAAGGTGCAACTGGGCCAGTATCTGTCACGCGGCGGAAAGTTCGGGGCCGATGATCTGGTGACCGTGCTGGGCGGGGCCAACAACATCTTCCAGGGCCTGCCTGCTGCGGGTGGTTCCACTAATCCGACAAGCTCCATAGCCACGGTTTCCAATGCCGCAGCGGCCGATATTAGCGGACTGGTTGGCTCTGTTGCTGGGGCAGGGGCCGGAACGATTGCGGTCATCAGCCTACCGCGCCTTAGCACCACACCCCAGTTCAGGGGCACGCCTGCGGCTCCGCTGGCGGACTATGCCGTCACCACGTTCAACTCGGCGCTGTTGAACGGGCTCAAGCCTGTGGCAAGCCAGAACACCGGCACCAACATTATCTATGTGGACCTGCTGAGCGGCAGCGACGCCATGGCGGCCAATCCCGAAGCCTTCGGGATCACCAATGCCACGCAGGCCTGCTTTAACGGCGTGACGGTCTGTTCCAACCCTGACAGCTATTTCTATTTCGACGGGGTTCACCCGACGCAAAAGGGACACTCGCTGCTGGCGGCGCTGGTCAACGACTACATCTATTATGGCGAAGCCGGTTCGCGCATGGCGGTACTGGGCGAGACGGCATGGCGTCATCGCGAGGATGATCTGGATCTGGCGACCCGTACCCTGTCCACTCGCGACGGTTGGGGCGAGGGCACGCGCCTGAGCCTGTCGGCACTGGCGGATTCCACCAAGGTGGATGCGCGTGGCGCGATCGATGAAACCAAGACCGACGGCTATGGTCTGCGTCTGGCACTGGAAACGGGCAACGAGACCCTGCGTTTCGGTCTGGCCGGTGCGGCCCGCAAATCGGAAATCGACGCAGGTCCGGTCAAGGCCGATCTCGATAGCTTCAGCATCGACGCCTATGGCGGGTGGCGCTCCGATAAGGCTTTTGTGAACTTTGCCGCAGGGGCCGCGCAGGATGACTATAACGATGTCGAGCGTCTGACGGCTCTGGCTCCGCTGGTGCATACTTCCTCGACGCGGGGCACCTCGATGGGGGCGCGCGCGCAGGGCGGTCTGTGGTTCCAGCCGGGCCGTCTGGCGATCTCGCCGCGTGTGGCTGTGGCCTGGGTCAGCACCACAGTGGATGATTTCTTCGAGAATGGCGGCGCTGCGGACTATCACTATCAGGAGCGCAAGCTGGATGCCGTGACGGGCGAGGTGACGGTGCGTGTCGAGCATCGTGCCGAACGCTTCGGTTTCTATGCCGAGGGTGGCTGGCGTGATGCCCTGAGCGATGGCAGCGACGATGCCAGCACGGGCCTTGTCGGCAATACGGCCAAGGTTCTGGCCCAGCAGGTTGACCTGCCATACGGCTCGCAAGGGCTGGCAGCGGTTGGTCTGGAGGGCAAGATCGGCGAGCGGATGAATGTCGAAGTCGGCTATCGCGGCCGCTTTGGCAGTGATTTCACCAGCCATATGGGCGGTGTCCGCGTCAGCCTTGCCTTCTGATCGATAACAGACTGCGCCGGATCGACGCAGCAAGGAGGCCCGTCAGCGATGTTGGCGGGCCTCAATGCTGTCAGGGCCGAACAGATTACAGCCATTTAATGTTGGCCATCCTGACGCAAGAGGTAGCGACTGCTAGCCTCAATGCTGAACCAGCGTTGGAGGGCAAATGGCTGCTGTGCTGAAACTGACGGACGTCAGTAAAAACTACGGTAGTTTTCAAGCCGTTAGAAACCTAAGCTTTGAGGTCGAGCGCGGAACCATCTGTGGTTTCCTCGGCCCCAATGGTGCGGGTAAAACCTCGACCATCCGAATGATCCTTGGCCTTCAGGGTGTCTCGTCGGGACAAATCAGCATTCTGGGTGCCGATGATGGCCGCAAGGTCCGCGACCAGATCGGTTTTTTGCCCGAAGAGCGCGGTCTCTATAAAAAGATGACCCCTGTCGAGGCGATCTCTTATCTCGGCTCGCTGAAAGGCCTTCCTGCTGTCGAGGGGCGCAAGCGCGCCCGCGACATGCTGGAGCAGATGGGACTGGGCGACACCCACAAAAAGAAGATGAAGGACCTGTCCAAGGGCATGGCCCAGAAGGTCCAGTTGATCGCGTCGGTGGTGCATCAGCCGGAGTTTGTCATTCTGGACGAACCGTTCTCGGGTCTGGACCCGATGAACCAGCAGGGACTGGAGGCGATGATCCGCTCACTGGCGACCAATGGCGCGACGGTCCTGTTCTCGACCCACGTCATGCAGCATGCCGAGCGTTTGTGCGACAAGGTGGTGCTGCTGGCGCGTGGCCAGAAAGCCTTTGAAGGCACGGTGGCCGAGGCGCGCGCCACATCGGCCCGCTATCTGGAAATCGAAGGCGCTCTGGACGTGAATGCCGTCGCGGCGCTGCCGGGGGTGGGGACAGTGGAAACCCTGTCGAACATCGACGGCATCGTGACCCTGAAAGCGGCACTGGCCGCGGGGGCCGAGGCCCAGCACACATTACGGGCGGCCTTTGTGTCGGACCTTGATGTGCGTCGCTTCCAGTTGCGCGAACCGACCCTGCACGATGCCTTTATCGCCCTGACCGGCGATCATCCTGACGATGACCAGCGGCACAAGGCCACCGGCACCCAGATTGAGGAGGCCGCGCAATGAACCGCGCCATGTTGATCGCCCATCGTGAAGTGATGGCCTATGTGAAGACGGTCGGTTTCTGGCTGTCCTTGCTCAGCTTGCCGTTCTTTGCCGTGCTGGGCGGGTTTATGCCGACCTTGCTGAAACGCGCAGAGCCGGTTCAGAACTATATTCTGGTCGAGGAAGCCGCTCCCGCGGCATCGTCGGGTCTGGCTAACGCTGTGCGCGAGGCGTTGGAGAAAGACTATAACCGCTCGGTTCTGTCGTCGCTCAGCATTGCTGCTGTGGGTGAGGCAGGCATTACCGGCCGCGATACCGTGCGCAAGGCCGTGGACGAGGGCGGCTATGATGCCGGTCTTGCAGCGCTGAAGCAGGTGGCACCTCGCGCGGGGGCGTCTTTCAAGGCCCCGCGTCGTGACAAGATCGAAGTTGAAGCGCCTGCCGAGCTTACGTCCGCGGCTGCGGGCGAGGCCATGGATGCCAAGGCCCGTGAATGGGTCCAAAAGGACAGGGGCGAAGGTGGACAGGACCTGTCGGCCATTATCATCCTGTCCAGCAAGGACAGCGGTCCTGCGGCCCGTATCTGGTCGCGCCGTGCCGGTAATAACGACATGGAAGGCCTGATCCGTGATGCTCTGCGCGATGTGAACCGCCAGAAGGCCTTCGAGGCCAGCGGTATCGATACGGCTGTGGTGGCGCAGGTCGAGAACTATCGTCCCGATATCACCCTGCTGTCGCCGCGTGCGGCATCGGGTGGCGAGGTCGGTCTGCGTGACCGCCTGCCGTCCATCATTGGCGTGATCTGTGGCTTCATCATGTGGTCGCTGATTATCACCGGTGCCAGCATGCTGATGAACGGGGTGATGGAGGAGAAATCCAACAAGATCCTCGAAGTCCTGTTGTCGTCTGTCACGGCTACCGAACTGCTGGTGGGCAAGGTGCTGGGCGTGGCCATCCTGACGCTGACGGTCATGGGGGGCTGGGGCATTATCAGTGCCGTAGGACTAGCCGCGACCTTGCCGGATGTGGCGCGTGATATCGGCGCGGTGATGCTGACCAACGGACTGTGGCTGTATCTGCTGCTTTATCTGGTGGGCGGCTATCTGATGTATGCGGTGCTGTTTGCCGCCATCGGGGCCTTCTGCGAGACGCCGCGTGATGCACAGACCCTGATGGGGCCGGTCATGATGGCGCTGGTGGTGCCGCTGCTGTTTATGCAGATGGCGGTGCGTAATCCGGATGCGGTGATCCTCAAGGTGTTGAGTTTCATCCCGCCGTTCACGCCCTTCATCATGTCGGCGCGTGCGCCCAGCCAGCCGCCACTGATCGAGGTGATCCTCAGCATCATCGTGATGTTTGCCTTTGCAGGGCTGATGATGTGGCTGTCAGCGCGGGCCTTCCGCGCGGGTGCCATGTCGGATGCCAAACTGTCGTGGAAGTCCTTCCTCGGGGCCATGCGTCACAGCTAGGGGTGACTGGACACGAACAACAAAAGGCGGGCTCTTGTGGCCCGCCTTTTTCGTTTGTGTGCTGACGTGTTGAGGGAACGAACTCAGCAAGCGGGCAAAAGAAAACCCGCCCTGCGAAATCGCGGGGCGGGTTCTTTTGCCTTAATGAAAAGGCGTCGCTGTATTAGCGGCCGCGCGGCTTCGGAGCCGGCAGCAGGCCTTCGCGCTGGGCACGCTTGCGAGCCAGCTTGCGAGCGCGACGGACAGCTTCTGCCTTTTGACGGGCGCGCTTTTCCGACGGCTTTTCAAAGTGCACGTGACGCTTCATTTCGCGGAAGCTGCCTTCACGTTGCATTTTTTTCTTCAGGGCCTTCAGGGCCTGATCGACATTGTTGTCGCGAACGAAAATCTGAACCAGGGTTCTCTCTCCTTTGGCCGCCCGCCGCGTCCTGATGAAGGGAAGACGGGCAGACAAAACAAAAACCTCTCCAGAAGGCTGAACCCCTCCGGATGAAGGCGGCGGGATACATGATCTTTGGTCATCTGTCCAGCCAGAGGTATCAATCGTGATGGGTCGAAACCCAATCATTATGCGGCTATTATAAACCTATGACCGAGACACCGCACCAGACCGAGCCGCCGCAAGCCGCATCAAATGGCAAGGAACAGTCTTCTGATTGGGCCGAACGCACGGAACAGGCTGTCCTGAGTGCCGCTATTTTGCGTGCTGAACGGCTGGGCTGGAATAACCATCTGGTGCGTTCTGCCTGTGAAGCGGAGGGTTTTTCCCTTGGAGATCAAGAGCTTCTGTTTCCGCATGGTGCGCGTGATCTGGCGGCCCTGCTGTCGCGGCGTCATGATGCGGCTGCACTAGAGGCGCTGGAGGCGACACCGGCTCACACGCTGAAGATTCGCGAGCGAATCGCGGCGGGTGTTTCGGCACGTCTGGAAGCGGCGGCGGCCGACCTTGAGGCGTCACGTAAATGTGCGGGATTTTTAGCACTACCCTTTAATGCCGATCTGGGAATCGGTCTGATGTGGGAAAGTGCCGATACGATCTGGCGCTGGGCCGGGGATACGGCCACCGACCAGAACCACTATTCGAAACGCACCATCCTTGGCGGGATTCTGGCTCCGGCCCTGACCATTCGTCTGTTCGAGGGCAAGGACGCGGCCGACCGCTTTGTGGCCAAGCGGATCGAGAACGTTATGGCTTTTGAAAAGTGGAAGGCGGGCAAGGATTTCGATGCGCCGATGCGCAGCATCACCGATTTTCTGGGCCGCCTGCGTTACGGGGCCAAAAGCTGAATAAAGAAAGGGCCGCTGAAACAGCGGCCCTTTCTATTAGAGGTCTTCCAGCACCTTATTGACATGGGCCATTTTGCGGCCTGCACGGGCTTCGTGCTTGCCGTAGAAATGCAGGTGGTTTGACAGATTGGCAGCCAGTACGGGCCAGTCATTGATCTCGTCGCCCAGCAGATTGGTCATCTCGACCTTGGCATGGGCCTTGGTTGAACCCAGCGGCCATCCGGCAATGGCGCGGATATGCTGTTCAAACTGGTCGCAGCCACAACCGTCCTGCGTCCAGTGGCCGGTATTGTGCACGCGCGGCGCGATCTCGTTGACCAGCAGGTGATCGCCCAGATCGAACAGTTCGACACCGATCACGCCCACATAGTCGAGGCCGTTCAGAATGTTGGTGGCAATGGCCACGGCGTGGTTTTGCGTATCGGCATCCACATTATCGGCAGGCGCGATCGTGGTACGCAGGATGCCGTTCTCGTGGATGTTCTGGCCCAGAGGATAGACGGCAACCGCGCCATCGGTGCCGCGTGCGGCAATCACCGACAGTTCGCGGCTAAAGCTGGCCCTGGCTTCAAGGATGGCGGCACGGCCCCCCAGAGTGTCCAGCGCTTTAGCGGCCTCGTTTGCATGCCTGATCCAGACCTGCCCCTTGCCGTCATAGCCTTCGCGGCGGGTTTTCAGCAGGGCAGGCAGGCCAAGGGCCTCGATGGCGGCGTTCAGATCGTTCAGGTCATCGACCTTGCGGAACTCGACCGTCGTGGCACCGACGCTGTTCAGATAGGTTTTCTCGTCAACACGGTCCTGCGCCACGGCGAGGGCGCGACCATTGGGAGCCACGCGCACACCTTCGGCTTCGAGAATCGCAACCACAGAGGCGGGCACGTTCTCGAACTCGGTGGTCACGACATCGCAGGCTGCCGCCAGCGCCTTGAGGCCCGCCTCGTCATCATAGGCCGCTAGAATATGGCGGGCGGCGACGCGCGAGGCGGGGCAGTTTTTCTGCGGCTCGAGGATCACGACATCGAAACCCAGTGTCGATGCGGCCTCGGCCAGCATGCGGCCCAACTGTCCACCGCCGAGGATGCCTATGCTTGATCCGGGGGCCAAGGCAGAGGGGAGGGAGGCAGTCATAACGCTTTAGTCCTCGACGGTTTCGAGTACGGATTCGGTCTGGGCGGCGCGGAAGGCCGAAAGGCGACCGGCAAGGGCTTCGTCCGACAGGGCCAGAATCTGTGCGGCCAGAATACCGGCATTGGTGGCACCGGCCTCGCCAATGGCCAGAGTCGCGACAGGCACACCGCCGGGCATCTGGACGATGGACAGAAGGCTGTCCATGCCTTTCAGCGCCTTGGATTGTACCGGAACACCCAGCACAGGCAGGTCGGTCATCGAGGCAGCCATGCCCGGCAGATGGGCGGCACCGCCAGCCCCTGCGATCACAACCTTATAGCCCTTGGCCTTGGCCGTGGTGGCAAAGTCGAACAGGCGTTGCGGGGTGCGGTGGGCGCTGACGACCTTGGCTTCCCAGGCGACACCGAGCTGGTCCAGCTTATCGGCGGCGAACTTCATCGTCGGCCAGTCGGAACGGCTGCCCATAATAATGGCAACAGGCGGCGTGGAGGCGGTCATGGCTTTGGCTCCCCAAACAGTAAAGTGGCCGCTTATAGCAGGCGCGTTGCGTCCGCAACCGACCGCGCTACTCTGATGGGACTGAATTGCCCGCGACTCGCCCGTTTTACGGTGCCGGAGCTTCGATTTGAGCCGGACTGAAGATCAAGACCCTGTGGCCCTCGTGGCTGAAATCGAGCGCCTGCGTTTCGATATGGAGGCTCTGCGTCAAAGGGCGGAACGGGCCGAGGCGCTGGCTGACCACGATGTCCTGACACCGGCATTGAACCGCCGTGGTTTTGTGAATGTGCTGACCCGCCAGATGGCATATTGCCATCGCCACCAGCAGTCGGCGGTCTTGCTGTATATGGACCTCGATAATTTCAAGCCGCTGAACGACCATTACGGCCATGCTGCGGGTGACGAGGCCTTGCGGGCCGTGGTGGGGATTCTAAACCAGCAGACGCGCGAATCCGATGCGGTGGGCCGTCTTGGTGGTGACGAGTTTGCCGTGGTGATGATGAATGCCAGCTATGAAGACGGAAAGGCCAAGGCCGGACGTCTTCAAGAGCAACTGCATAGTCAGGGCTTTGAATGGCAGGGACGGCACCACGGTCTGTCGGCCTCGATCGGTGTGCGGCCCTTATCGGCACAGACCGATCCCGAAGTCTGGCTGGCCGAGGCGGATACCGCCATGTGGCTGCGCAAGGCCGAAAAACCTTCCCGACGCTAAGCTGAAAACCATATCGGAAGCAGGGCACCGAGAGTGTCCATGATCCCTGCTGGCCCACAGTCACAAAGCGCGCGCCGCCTTACATTGATGAAAATATTCGATCTTGAGCCTTTAGACCGAATAATCGTTACCTCCTGTACTTGGGAGTTCGTCTTTTAAGTGTGCGAAAACCTTCTTTCTTGAGGGGCTTCACAGGTCAAAAACGGGGGCTTTTTTGTTCATCTCTTTGTTTAACGTGAAAAATATTGTGCCAGTGGGTGTAAAAATGATTTTTGGACGGATGACAGGGCAATGCGACATAGCGCTGAATTATATTCAGTAACGGGTGTAATATCCGAAGCCCTTACCGCCGAACCGATGCTACCGATTTAATCTAGGAACATTGTTCTGGCTTGAGGGAGCGAGAGGTGTTCCCGAGAGCTGGGTCTGCGTAAGGGGGAAGCGGATGGCGGCGATTATTGGCCGGCGTGTGGGAGCGGGATTTTGGACGGGGGTGTGCGCTGCGGTGATCGTGGCTGCGGCATCCCTTTCCGGTGGGCAGGTCGCATTGGCGCATCAGGGCAGTGATGCACCGGCGGCGCGCCAGACCTATAATCCGGCACCGGCACGTCGTGCAGGCGAGGGCTTTGGCCCCTATCCGCTGATGGTCATCCGTGGTGCGACCTTGATTGACGGCACCGGCGCACCGCCGACGGGGCCGGTCGATATCGTGATCGAAAATGATCGCATCACCGATATTGTACAGGCTGGCTGGCCCGGTATGGCCGAGCGCCTGAACCGTCCTCCGCATGGTGCGGCCCACGAGATCGACGCGCGCGGCATGTATGTGATGCCCGGCTTTGTGGATGCCCACGTCCACGCGGGCGGTCCGGGCAAGGCGCCGGACATGGAATATGCCTACAAGCTGTGGCTGGCCCATGGCGTGACGACGGTGCGCGGCGTCAGTCTGGCCCCGCATGCCATTGCCCGTTCGGAGCGTGACCGTTCGGCGCGCGGCGAGATCGTGGCCCCGCGTATCTATAACTATCAGACCATGGGGTCCGGCTGGAACCGTGGTCGTATCCATGATGCCGCCAAGGCGCGCGAATGGGTGCGCTGGGGTGCTGCCAACGGCATCGACGGCATCAAGTTCTTTATTCGGGGCGACGAGACACCCGAAACGGTTCTGGCGGCTATCGACGAAGCCAACAAGCTGGGCATGGGCACGGTGGCACACATCGCCCAACCGGGTGTGGCACAACTGAACGCCGAGCAACTGGCCGAGGCCGGTCTGGGTACCATCACCCACTTCTATGGCCATTTTGAATCGCTGCTGGCGGGCCGCGAAGTCCAGAACTATCCGGTCGATTACAACTTCCTCGACGAACAGAAACGTTTTGGAGAGGCCGCTGAAATCTGGCACCAGATTGATGTCGGCATGCCCGGCTGGGACGAGTATCTGAAGAAGCAGGTCGAGACCGGCGTCGCCTTTGATCCGACCATGACCATCTATGCGGCTTCGCGCGATCTGATGCGCGCCCGCAATGCGCCGTGGCACGACATCTATACGCTGCTGACGCTGAACGATTATTTCCAGTCGACCCGCGACAACCACGGCAGCTATTTCTTCGACTGGACGACCCAGAACGAGGTGTCATGGCGCCGGTTCTATGACCGCTTCATGCGTCTGGTGAACGACTACAAACGCGCCGGTGGCCGTGTGACCATTGGTTCGGATTCCGGTTTCATCTGGAAACTGTTCGGCTTTGGCTACATCGAAGAGATGGAGCTGTTGCAAGAGGCGGGCTTCCATCCGTTGGAGGTCGTACGCGCGGCCACCATGGACGGGGCTTCGGTTCTGGCCGAGCCGTCCGGCAAGCCTGCCGATTTCGGTGTGGTCCGTATCGGCATGAGTGCCGATCTGGTGATCGTGCCGGAAAATCCGCTGGCCAACTTCAAGACGCTTTATGGCACCGGCCACGAGCGCCTTAGCCCCGACAACCGCATCGAAAAGGTGGGTGGGGTCAAATGGACCATCACGCGTGGCGTTGCTTACGACGCCGAGGCCTTGCTGGCCGATGTGAAAGCCATGGTTGACGCGCAAAAGACCGCACGCGGCGAAGCGGTTCAACCATGACACTCAACTGACGACCAAAGACTGACAAGGCCGGGCGGTGAATGAAACGCCGTCCGGACATAGCAAAATCTAATTCCTGCGACGCCTTTGAGGGAAGGCGATTGCAGGTCTGTGCCCGCAAGGGAAGTCATAGCTAGGGGATGACGAAATGAGACGCTCCACTTACCTCAAGGCCGGGACGATCCTGGCCGGCGTTGCGACACTGGCGTTTGCCCCCGTGGCAACCGCGCAGGACGTTGCCGAACAGGAAGAAGTCAGCGCTGTCAGTGACATCGTCGTCACCGGCTCGCGCATCCGCCGTCCGAATATCGAGGCCGCAACGCCTGTGGCCGTTGTTGACGCTGGCGAGATCGAGGCTATCGGCAGCACCAACCTGATTGACGTCATGGCACGCCAGCCATCGGCCGGTCTGGGCTCGTCGGCTTCCAGCACCACCAACTCGGTGAACGGTCAGGGTCTGGCCACGCTGAACCTGCGTAATCTGGGTTCCAGCCGTACTCTGGTTCTGGTCAATGGCCGCCGCCACGTTGCCGGTGCAGCCGGTACCAGCGCCGTGGACATCAACACCGTTTCCAAAACCACGATTGCCCGCGTTGATACGGTAACGGGTGGTTCGTCGGCAGTTTACGGCGCGGACGCCGTGGCCGGTGTGGTGAACTTTATCACCAAGCAGGACTTTGACGGTATCACCTTCCAGACCCAGTACGGTTCGGCAGATGGTCCGCAGACCTATTACGGTTCGGTCGCTATGGGCCGCAACTTCAATGATGACCGCACCAACATCATGGGCGCGTTCACCTATGACAAGTCCGAAGGCATGCTGCGCCACGAGCGCGACTATGCCATGAGCTCGCTGGCGGAAATCCCGAACCCGGACAAGAAGAGCGCCAATGACGGCCTGCCGTCGTTCATCATGGCGCGCGATGTCTATACCAACACCCAGAACGACTTCTTCACGCCGGTTATTGTCACGCAGGTCGGTGCGGCCAAACCGTTCAGCCTGACCTTCACGCCGGATGGTAAGTTGACCACGTTTGACCGTGGCCAGATCCTGTATGACGGCCAAGGCCGTGAACAGAAGCTGTCCATCGGTGGTGACGGCTTCAAGCTGCGCGACGACATGCTGCGCACGCCGGTCGAGCGTTTCGGCGGCGAGATGCAACTGCGTCACCAGTTCAACACCTCGGGTAATGTGTTCAGCTCGCTGAACCTGTTTGCCGAAGCGAAATACTTCCACATGGAAGCCAGCAGCCAGGCGCGTAACGGTACGTTTGCCGATACGTCTCCGGGCCGTTCGACGGGTAACGCCTATCGCATCTATGCCGACAACGCCTTCATATCGCCGGAGTTGCGGGCGGTGATGGCGGGCGGCGCTCTTCCGATTGATGACAAAGATCCTCTGAAGCGCCAGTATTTCGACATCAGCCGTATCGATACCGACTTCGGTATCCGTACGACCACGTCGGAATACGACACCCTGCGCTTCGTCACCGGCTTTGACGGTTCGTTCAACAATGGCTGGAATTTCGAAGCCTATGTGAACTATGGCGAGACGAAATCGCAGTTCGTGAACTTCGACCGTCTGCAAAAAGAGTTCTATGACTCGATCGATGCCGTCTCCGAGAACGGCCAGATCGTTTGTCGTGATCTGGCAGCACGCGCCAATGGCTGTCAGCCGCTGAACCTGTTCGGTGCCGGTCTGGCTTCGCAGGAAGCGCTGGACTACTCCTACATCTACACCGTTCGTGACGATGTGATTCGTCAGTGGAACGCGGTGGCCAGCGTCAACGGCGAGCTGTTCAGCTTCCCGTCGCTGTTCAGCGGTACGGCCCTGCCGGTTGCCTTCGCGGCAGGTGTGGAATGGCGTAAAGAATACAGCCAGATGGTGCCGGATATCCGTTCGCAGCAGGGGCTGATCTTCCAGAACGTACAGGCCCGCACCGAGGGCGAGTACCAGTCCAAGGAAGTCTTCGTCGAAGTGAACCTGCCGCTGCTGGCCGATGTTCCCTTCGCCCAGTACGTCAACCTGAACGGTGCCTATCGCTATCAGGACTACAGCACCACGGGCGGTGACGGCAGCTTCGGTCTGGGTCTGGAATGGACTGTTGATCGCAACATCCGTTTCCGCGGTAACTATGCCAAGGCTGTTCGTGCGCCGAACATTGGCGAACTGTTCAATGGCGGTAGCGAAGGCTATGCCGACTTTGCCGATCCGTGTGATGCAACGCGCCTGAGCGTCGGCAAATATCCGGCCAACCGTGCCAAGAACTGTGCGGCGCTGGGTCTGGACCCGAACTTCACCCAGTCGGTCAGCACCAAGCCTTCGGTCAGCAAGGGTAACGAAAACCTGTCGCCGGAAGAGGGTGAAACCCTGACTCTGGGCGTGGTCCTGACCCCGTCCTTCATTCCGGGTCTGGCGGTCACGGTTGACCACTATGACATCGCCATCAGCGACGTTATCGCCTCGTTCGGCGCACGCACCATCATCGACAACTGCGTGGACAGCCCGACGCTGGACAACCCGTTCTGCGGCAATGTCACCCGTGGTCCGGATGGCAACATCGCCCGCGTCGTCAATCAGGTGATGAACGTGGCCGAATATACCAGCTCGGGCTGGGACGTGACCGCGTCATACCGCACCGATCTGGCCTCGCTGGGTCTGCCGGATTACGGCTCGCTGTCCTTCAGCGCGGCTGCGGGCTTCCTCGACGAACTGACCTATGATCCGGTTCCAGGCGATGCCAGCGTGCGCGACGAACAAGCAGGCGAAGCGCCCAATCCCAAGCGCCGCGTCAACTTCCGCATGACGTGGGACTATGACAACCTGTCGCTGTCCTACTCGAACCGTTATCTGAGCAGCGTGGTGCGTTCCAATCAGGATGCACCAGGCACCTACGAGGTCTGGAAGGCACCGTCGTGGACCACGCATGACATCCGTGCGGAATACACCTTCGGCAACTACTCGGTCTTTGGCGGTATCAACAACTTCACCGACGAAGCCCCGCCGCAGACCCCGTTCACCTGGACGGGTACCTCGCTCTACAACGGGTTTAACGCCAGCATCTACGACAACCTGGGTCGTTATATGTATGTGGGCGTGAACGCTCGCTTCTAAAGCCAAACCGAGGAAGCCGCCCAATCAATGGGCGGCTTCTTTTGTCTCTACGCCGTCAAAGGCGCTGTGAGCCGGACGGCTCGGGAGAAACGAATATGAAAAACGCGATCGCACACGGTGCGCTGATTGTGGCTGTGGGCCTGATCGTCACAGGCGCAGGACTGGGAGCCCCCGCAGGGGCTCAGGCACAAACATCATCCGCATCGGCCGCAGGTGTGGCTGCGCCGATCACCGCGCTTGATGCACAGTTTCGTGCCATTGCGGACGAGGAATGGGCGTGGCGCAGCAAGGAGCTGCCCTCGCGCGGTGCACGCGCCACGACATTGCCGGATGTCAGTGCCCCGACACAGGCCCGCCGTCTGGTCTATTGGACACAGGTGCAGCAACGCCTGAACGCGATTTCAGCGGCGGATCTGTCGCCGCAGGAACGCACCAACTATGCCGTTTACAAGCACCAGATCGACAATTTCGTCGATGATATCCGCTACCGCCTGTACGAGATGCCGTTC
This sequence comes from Brevundimonas sp., assembly GCF_036659295.1. Classification (GTDB taxonomy): domain Bacteria; phylum Pseudomonadota; class Alphaproteobacteria; order Caulobacterales; family Caulobacteraceae; genus Brevundimonas. The sequence goes on from NZ_JAVXCU010000047.1 coordinate 15,618, forward strand.
AATGCGGACAGCTCCTTCTGGTCCAGCATTGCCAGCATGGCTAATGGCAATTTTGCGTCGGTAAGCGATTACGAGCGTTATCTGTCGCAACTGCGCGAGACGCCTCGCTATTTCGATCAGCAGATCGACAATATGCGTGCGGGCATTGCGCGAGGCTTTGTCCAGCCGCGCGAGGCTCTGGCGGGACGCGATGTCTCGATCACGGCAGTGACGGACCCGACGGACAACCTGAAAAATCCGTTCTACGCGCCTTTCGAGACTATGACCGGCATATCGGACGCTGAAAAACAGCGGCTGCGCGCCCAAGCGGTGCAGGTCATCGAACAACAGGTTGTGCCCGCGCACCGGACCCTGCTGTCCTTCTATCGCGACGAGTATTTGCTGGCCGCCCGCGACACACTGGGGGCCAATCGATTACCGGACGGAGAAGGCTTTTATCAAAGCCAGATCCGCCAATATACGAGCATTAATCTGACGCCGGACGAGATCCACCAGATCGGCCGCTCGGAAGTCGCGCGCATTCGGGCGGAAATGGAAACCGTCATGCGCAGCACCGGTTGGACCGGCACGTTTAACGAGTTCACCCGTTTCCTGAAGACCGACCCGCAGTTCGTTTATGACAAGCCCGAACACTTGCTGTGGCACGGGGCTTGGGTCGTCAAAAAAGTCGACGGCAAGATGAGCCAGTTCTTTGGACTGCAGCCGCGCGATACCTTCAGCGTCTCTGCGGTTCCGGCCAATATTGCGCCCTTCTATACGGCAGGGCGCGGTAATTGCTCGCTCAACACCTATGACCTGCCATCGCGCCCCCGTTACAATATTCCTGCGCTGACCGTGCATGAATGCAATCCGGGGCACGCTTGGCATTCCAAGATGCGTAAAGAGCTGCCTGCACTGCCCGAATGGCGTCTGCAGGCCAATATCTCGGCCTTTGGTGAAGGCTGGGGGCTCTATACGGAGAAGCTGGGTGTCGAGATGGGCGTCTATGAAGATGCCTATGAGGATTTCGGTCGTCTGAACTACGAGATGTGGCGTGCTGCCCGTTTGGTCATCGACACAGGTCTGCACTCACAAGACTGGACGCGCGCGCAGGCGATTGCCTTCCTGAGCGACAACACGGCTCTATCGGATCACGAAATCCGTACCGAGATCGATCGCTACATCACCTGGCCGGGTCAGGCGCTGGCCTACAAGCTGGGCGAGATCGAGATTGTGCGCTTGCGCCGTTATGCGGAAACCGAACTCGGTGATGACTTCGATATCCGTGCCTTCCACGACAAACTGATCGGTCTGCTGGTGGCGACGATCCCGTCGATGACCGCAGAAATGGAAGGCTTCGTAGAAGAGCAAAAAACGGCCTCTAGCCGATAATCTTGCGGGGCGGCGTGTCAGGGCCCGAACCTGATGCGTCGTTCCCACACTATCGTCTTAGATTACTGCAAATGTAGATGGGCCTTGTCGGTCCCGCTTCCCTCTGACACAAAATGAGAGTTGCGTTCTGTGGGGGAGTATAAATGAGCTCGAACGACTATAAGCTCGACGAGGCAGACCGCCGTATATTGCGCGTGTTGCAGCAGGATGGCCGTATCACGAACCAGGACTTGGCGGCGGCATGCAATATGTCGGCCTCGTCGTGTTTCGAGCGTGTACGCCGTCTGCGCGAGCGCGGTGTGATCATGGGCTATACGGCGCTGATCAATCCGAAATATGCCGAGCGTGAACTGCTGGTTTTTGTCGAGATAATGCTGGACCGCACGACCTCGGACATTTTTGACCAGTTTGCAGCCCGCATCCGTCGCTCTCCGGAGGTTCTGGAGTGCCACATGGTGGCAGGCGGCTTTGACTATCTGGTCAAGGTGCGCATGAAGGATATGGCGGCTTATCGCGCCTTCCTGGCCGATACGCTGGTGGTCATGCCGGGGGTGCGCGAGACCCGCACCTATGCGGTGATGGAAGAGGTCAAGGATACCTCGGTCCTGCCGCTCTAGGCCAAATGACATAAAGGCCCGCTTTGGCGGGCCTTTTTTGTGCCTGAGAGGCGATGATGTCAGGCGATGATGTCGGGCAGGACCAGATCCTGGATTTTGACGATCTCGTCACGCAGGGACAGCTTTTTACGCTTCAGGCGGGCGATCATCATCTGGTCGGGAACGGGCATCAGGCCGAGGGCCTCGATCGAGGCGTCCAGATCGGCATGCTCTTGCTGCAACTCTGCCAGTTGTTTCAGCAGGGCTTTTTCTTCTTCGGACTGGATAGGATCGTGATCGTTCATAACGCTTCCCCACACATTGCGGGCTTATAGCCGAGGCGGGGTCAGGCTGAAAGCCGTTCGGCCAATGTCTTGAGCGCAGGACGGGGAATGATACGCGTCCACAGGCGGGCCGCATCGGCCATACCGTCAAGGGCCGGACGGGTTTTACCCGACGGGGCCGGAGCCAGTTCTTCGAGCTGGTTCAGCAGGTGGCGTTCGGCCTTCAGTTCCAGCGCCTTGATCTGCTCGCGCACCGACAGGCGCGCTTCGATATCAAGATCGGGCACAGGAGCCTTCAAGGTGCGGCGTATGGCCCGCAAAGGGGCCACCGTAGTGGTTTCCCATGCGCGGGTGGTGTCAGCTGCAGCTTCGAGGGTTTCCTCGTCCGGCAGGCGACCCGTCTCGGCGCACCACGCGCCCCACAACAGCAGGCAGACATTCTGTTCGTGGAAGTCCTGAAGGGCGAGGCAGGCCTCGGGCACGCCTTCGCGCTTGTAGGCCGCAAGCGCCCAGTCCCACAGGCCAGAACTCATTTCAGGCCTTCCCAGCGGCGCACAGCGCTCCAGTCGAGGCCGAACAGGTCCAGTGCACGGCCGACCGACTGGTCGATGATCTGCTCCACGCTTTCAGGGCGCGCA
>NZ_JAVXCU010000048.1:0-17888 GCF_036659295.1 Brevundimonas sp.
TCAGGACTTCAAGGTTCCGTTCGCCGCGCGTCAGGATCAGGGTCGCGGCGTCACGGGGGCGATGTCGCTCCCCCGTGCGTGGCGAATCCAGCAGATCCTGCCTGGAGTCGAACGGTTGGTTCACTTGCGTTTGCCCTTGCGGACGCCTTTCAGGCCGTTCAGCGGCTTGCCGCCGTTGCGGGCGCGGGCGGATTTGGGACCACCCTTGCCGCCACCGCTCTTGAAGCCGCCACCCTTGCCCGTGCGGCCACGCATGCCCAGACGCGGGGACGGGGCATTGGGGTCACGCGGGGCAGGGTCGGACATCATCTGGAAGACCAAACCGCCGGTGATCGGCGTGGCCTCGGCCAGCAGAACCTCGACATTATAGCCGAGCGGGAAACGCTTGCCCGAACGCTCGCCCACCAGAGCATGGGTGCGGTCGTCATGGATGAAATACTCGTCGCCCAGAGTGGACACCGGCACCAGACCATCGGCACCCGTCTCGTCCAGACGGACAAACAGGCCAAAGCGGGTGACGCCGGTGATGCGGCCGGTAAACAGCGCGCCAACATGCTCTTCGAGATAGGCGGCGATATAGCGGTCCATTGCCGCGCGTTCGGCGGCCATCGAGCGGCGCTCGGTGTCGGTGATGTGGTCGGCAATGCCTTCCAGTTCCGACATTTCGCGGTCGGTCAGGCCATCATCGCCAAGGTTCAGCGCACGGATCAGGCCGCGATGGACGATCAGGTCGGCATAGCGGCGGATCGGCGAGGTGAAGTGGGCATAGCGGTCGAGGTTCAGGCCAAAGTGGCCGACATTCGACGGCGTATAGAAGGCCTGCATCTGGGTGCGCAGAACCACTTCGTTGACCACCTCGGCATGGGCGGTGTCCTTGATTTCACCCAGCAGCTTGTTGAAGCGTTTGGTGGTCGGTGCCTCGCCCTTGGTCCAGCTCTTGCCGATCGTGTGCAGGAAGTCCGCCAGATTGAAGATTTTTTCCTGACTGGGCGTTTCGTGCACGCGATAGATCAGCGGCGTGCGGGCCTTCTCCAGCGTCTCGGCGGCGCAGACATTGGCCTGCACCATCATCTCTTCGATCAGGCGGTGCGCTTCCAGCGACTTGCGCGGCAAGATGGCCTCGATACCGCCATCGGGCGACATCTTCACGCGGCGCTCCAGGCTTTCGATGGCCAGGGGCGCACGGCGCTCGCGGCCCTTCAACATACAGGCATAGGCATTCCACAACGGTTGCAAGATAGCATCCATGATGGGGCCGGTGGTGTCGTCGGGCGCGCCGTCGATGGCGGCCTGTGCCTGTTCGTATGAAAGCTTGGCGTGCGAACGCATCAGGCCGCGTGTGAACTTGTGGCTGATCTTCTTGCCGGTGGCATCGAACACCATCCGCACAGCCATGGTGGCGCGGTTCTCGCCCTGTTTCAGGCTGCACAGACCGTTGGAAAGCACTTCCGGCAGCATGGGCTCTACGCGGTCGGGGAAGTAGGTCGAGTTACCCTTGGCGCGGGCCTCGCGGTCCAGTTGCGTATTGGGGCGCACATAGGCCGCCACATCCGCAATAGAGACCCAGACGATCCAGCCGCCAGGATTGTTTGCGTCGGTATCGGGCTCGGCATAGACGGCGTCGTCGTGGTCACGCGCATCTTGCGGATCGATGGTGACGAACGGGATGTGGCGTAGATCCTCGCGGCCCTTGAGGGTCGGGATTTCCTGATCCTTGGCCTCGGCCTCGACGGCCTCCGAGAAGCCAACAGGGATGTTGTGCTGGTGGATGGCAATGATCGAGGCGGCGCGGGGATCATCCTCGCGACCGATATGTTCCAGCACCTTGCCGCGTTTGGGACCGTAACGGCCTTCGCGCTTCTCGGCGGAGGCCAGAACCAGATCGCCTTCCTTCAGGCCCTCGGACAGGGCGGCGGGGATGACAAGGAACTCCTTGTCCTTCTTGTCCACCGGCTCGATGCGAACCTCGCGATTGCCCTTGCGGACCACGCCCAGAAGCTTGCTGCTGTCGGCATCCAGTTTCTTGACGAGGCGGGCTTCCCAGCCTTCGCCCGCGCGGTTGAGCTTGACCAGCAGGCGGTCGCCCATAGCCGGCGCAGGGCCGCGACGGTCCTTGTCGGCCACCAGAACGGCCTGAGGCGCGTCGGCCTCGCCCTTGACCAACTGGACCAGCATTTCGCCGTCATCGGTGCGGGCCACCACATCAACCACGCCCACGGGGGGCAGGGTGCCGGCCTCGGCAAAGCCCTTGCGACCGCGTTTGCCCAGCTTGCCCTCGGCTTCCAGCTCGCGCAGCATTTCACGCAGCATACGCCGTTCGCCACCCTTGAGGCCAAAGGCGCGGGCAATGTCGGATTTCTCGGCCTCTCCGGCTTCGCGCAGGAAGGCGAGGAGAGTGTCTTTGTCGGGGAGGCCCGCAACGGGGCGCTTGGGAGTTTTAGCCATTGCCCCCTTTGTAGCTAACTTTTCGGGCAAAAAGGTGAAAACTTGCACAAGTTGACCGCGAAGGCTGTGAAGACCAGCCTGCGGTCCATAAGCGCTTTAGTGGAGCATAGACCTATGTCGTTGACCGACACGCCCGCCCTGTCCCGTCCGGCCGCATCGTTGCTGGATCTGATCGGCAAGACCCCGATGGTCGAGGTGACCAAGCTGGACACCGGTCCGTGCCGTCTTTTGCTCAAGCTGGAAAACCAGAACCCCGGCGGTTCCATCAAGGACCGTATCGCCTTGACCATGATCGAGGTCGCCGAAAATGAAGGCTGGCTGAAGCCGGGCGGTACGATTGTAGAGGCGACGGCCGGTAATACCGGTCTGGCCCTGACGCTGGTCGGAAAACAAAAGGCTTACAAGGTCTTGCTGGTTATTCCGGACAAGATGTCGAAGGAAAAAATCCAGCACTTGCGCGCTATGGGTGCCGATGTGCGCCTGACCCGTTCGGACGTGCCGCACGGCCATCCCGAATACTATACCGACATGGCAGAGCGTCTGGCCCAGCAGATTCCGGGTGCCTATTACGTCAACCAATTTGCCAATGACGCCAACTCCGAGGCGCATTACAAATCGACAGCGCCGGAAATCTGGGAACAGACCGGCGGCAATATCGATGCCTTTGTGGCCGGTATCGGCTCGGGCGGCACCATCACCGGTATCGCACGCTATCTGAAAGCCCAGGGCTCTAAGGCCGAAATTATTCTGGCTGATCCGGTCGGCTCGGCGCTGGCGGGAATCGTCAACGAGGGCAAACCGGGGCCGGACGGCTCCTATACCGTCGAAGGCATCGGGCAAAACTTTGTGCCTGACACCGCAGATATCAATCTGATCGACAAAGCCTATTCTATCCCCGACGCGGAATCGATCGCGACCGCCCGTGACCTGCTGCTGAAAGAGGGCGTGCTGGCCGGATCATCCTCGGGCTGCCTGATCGCTGCCGCCCTGCGCTGGTGCCGCGAACAGACCGAGCCCAAGACGGTGGTGACGTTCGTGTGCGATACGGGCGCGAAATATCTGTCCAAGGTCTATAACGACACCTGGCTGGCCGATCAGGGTCTGGCCCAGCGCGAGATCACCGGCAACCTGTCGGACCTGATCAGCCGCAAATACGAGACGGGCGATGTGGTTGTCGTCGGTCCCGAAGACACCATCGACACCGCCTTCAAGCGTATGCGCGGCAGTGATGTGTCGCAGCTTCCGGTCATTCAGGATGGTCGCCTGATCGGCATCGTCGACGAGAGCGATATCGTTCACCTGATGAACACGGACGAGATCACCCGCAAGGATCGTTTTGCCAAGGCGGTATCGTCGGCCATGACGCGCGATCTGGACACGGTGCAGGTTTCCGAAACGCTGGACGCCCTGATCCCGCTGTTTGACCGTGACCGCGTGGCGATTGTTCTGGACGGCGAGAAATTTGTCGGCCTGATCACCCGTGCCGACCTGATCAACCACCTCAGCCTGAACCGTTAAGCAGATGACCGAAAAGAAAAATCATCAAGGCTTCTCGACCCGCGCCATCCATGCGGGGCAGGAACCGGACCCGACGACCGGCGCCGTTATGATGCCGATCTACGCCACCTCGACCTTCGCGCAGGAAAGCCCTGGCGTGAACAAGGGGTTCGAATATGCGCGTGGCAAGAACCCGACACGCATGGCGTTCGAAGCCTGTATTGCTGACCTTGAAGGCGGCGTTCAGGCCTTCGGTTTCGGCTCGGGCATGGCGGCGACCTCGACGGCGCTGGAACTGCTGGATGCCGGATCGCACATCGTCACGGGTGATGATCTGTATGGTGGGTCGTGGCGCTTGTTCGAGCGCGTGCGCCGTCGCTCGATGGGGCTGGACTTTGCCTATGTCGATCTCAGCGACATTGCAGCCGTAGAGGCGGCCATCACCGACAAGACGCGGATGCTGTGGGTGGAAACCCCCACCAATCCGATGATGAAGCTGGCTGATATCGCCGCCCTGTCCAAGGTGGCCAAGGCGCACAATCTGATCCTCGTGGTCGATAACACCTTTGCCTCGCCCTATTGCCAGCAACCGCTGGCGCTGGGGGCGGACATCGTCATGCACTCGGCGACCAAATATCTGAACGGCCACTCTGACGTGGTTGCCGGTGTTCTGGTGGCCAAGGATGCCGAGATGGCGGCGCAGCTGAAGTTCCTCCAGAACTCCATCGGCGGCGTTATGGGCCCGTTTGACGCCTTCTTGGTGAACCGTGGCCTGAAAACGCTGGCCCTTCGCATGAAGGCCCACTGTGAAAACGCCATGACGCTGGCCAAGTGGCTGGAAGGCCGCGCGGGCGTGCAAAAGGTTATCTATCCGGGCTTGGAGAGCCACCCGCAGCATGAACTGGCCAAGAGCCAGATGACGGGCGGTTTTGGCGGCATGGTTTCGGTGGTGATCGACGGCGATCTGGAACGCACCAAGCGCGTTCTGGAGCGGGTGCAAGTCTTCACGCTGGCCGAGTCCCTCGGCGGTGTCGAAAGCCTGGTAAACCATCCGGCCATCATGACCCATGCCAGCATCCCCAAGGATGTTCGCGAGGCCAGCGGTGTCACCGACAACCTGATCCGCCTGTCGGTGGGTGTCGAGAACATCGAGGACTTGATCGCCGATCTGGATCAGGCCCTGTCCTGATAGCTCACTGATGATACGAGGCCGCAGTCTTTAGGGACTGCGGCCTTTTTCATGCGACCTGTGGCGGTATGTCGGGGTTCACACGGTGCGTCTGGCCCCCTAGTTTTAGGCTATGCAGCAATACGACGCCTTGCGCGCCCGTCTCGCAGACTTCCCCGTGGCAGAAATGATGGCGGGATTGTGCCTTCTGGTTCTTGTGGCCTTTGTCGCCGACTTCATCGTGCGGCGCGGGTTGACCCGCATTTTGTTGAAACTGGTCGAGCGGGCGTCCGACGAACTGGATGACCTGTTGCGTCCTGTGGTGCGTAACCTGTCGCGGGTGGTGCCGACGCTGGTTATTCAGTTGGGCATTGCCTCGGTACCCCATCTGCATCCATCGGCTGTGACCGTGATCCAGAACGTCGCGGGGGCCTTCACCATTGTGGCTGTGGTGCTGGCCATCGGCTCGGCGCTGGATATGGCCAATGCCCTGTATGCCCGTTCGGAACGTGCGCAGCGCCGCAACATCAAGGGCTATGTGCAGGTGGTGAAGCTGGTCTTCTATGCCATCGGCACTATTCTGGTGATTGCGGCCCTGATCGACCGTTCGCCGCTATTGCTGCTGTCGGGGCTTGGTGCATTGGCCGCCGTGCTGATGCTGGTGTTCAAGGATACCATCCTGTCGCTGGTGGCATCGGTTCAGTTGAACTCGAATGACATGCTGCGGGTGGGGGACTGGATCGAGATGCCCCAGATGAACGCCGACGGTGATGTCATCGATATCGCCCTGCACACGGTCAAGGTTCAGAACTGGGACAAGACCATCACCACTATCCCGACGTGGCGTCTGATCAACGAGCCCTACAAGAACTGGCGCGGGATGCAGGAAAGCGGTGGCCGTCGCATTAAACGCTCGCTGCTGATCGACCAGACCAGCGTGCGCTTCCTGAGCGAGGACGAGCGCAACAACATGCGTCGGATCATGCTGATCGACGACTATCTGGCGGAAAAGTCAGATGAATTGGATCGCTGGAACGCGAAGCTGGTCGAGAGCGGTCGCGATCCGGTTAATACGCGCAGGGCGACCAATCTGGGTACGTTCAGGGCTTATGTGCAGCAGTATCTGAAAAACCATCCGCGCCTGAACCAGCAAATGACGCAACTGGTGCGCCAGATGGCTCCTAGCGAGGGCGGTCTTCCGCTGGAAATCTATTGCTTCACCGCGACGACGGCTTGGGCCGATTATGAAGATATTCAGGCCGATATTTTCGACCACCTGCTGGCGATCTTGCCCGAGTTCGGGTTGAGACTGGCGCAGCAGCCGACGGGCGCGGATATGGCTTCTGTCTTCAAGGCTGTGGCTGAAAAAGCCGCATAAAAAGGGGCCGGATGGCCCCTTTTTCGTATCTGCTGTCTGCAAGGATCAGAAGGCGTAGGCGATGCCTGCGACCAGAGCTTCCTTGTACTGTTCGCCGGGCAGATCGGAATCGTTGCCGTGCCAGCGGACGTCCAGTTCGAGGCTCTTGGTCAGCATGTAGCCGACGCCGATATTATAGCCGGTATAGCTGACGGCGTTGTCCTGATCGCGGTGACCGATTTCGGCCGAGGCGCTCAGCTTGTCGGTGAAATCCCAGCCAGCCTGAGCCGAAACCCACGTCCAGGCCTTGACCGAGCCTGTGCCGTCCGGCGAGTGCTGCAGACGCAGGCGGGCCTTGGCCGGACCAATGGCGCGCTTCATGTCGGCAGTGAATTCCCACGCCTCGTCATCGACACCGGGGTTGGAATCCAGACGCCATTTGTGGGTCGCGTTCAGGTCGAAATCGAAACCGGCCCATTGCGGACGAATGCCGCCGCCGAGTTCGACTTCCATATCCGAGCCGCCGCTTTTGATCGTTTCAAAAGCCGGACCGGCATAGAAGAAGCCGCTGTCGTTTTCCCAAAGGGCTTCACCCCAGACGAAGGCCTCGCCATCGGATTTGGAGATGTCCTTGGAGCGGTTATCGGTGCCTGCTCCTGCGGAGATGTTCCACGAACCCGATTGGGCCATAGCCGAGGCAGGCAGGACGGTGGTTGCAAGAACGAGGGCGAGGGCGGTGACTTTAAGGCGCATAGGGGCTCCGCTGCGTCTGTGGATGCGCCCGCTTAACGTCGTTTTGTGTCAAAATCCAAACAGGCTTGTGAAAACTCGTCCGTGAGCCGCTCAATAAGCTTGGCTGTAGGCAGGACATCATGAATGGCCGCGACGCCGTGGCCGGCAGACCAGATGGTTTTCCACGCCTTGGCTTCCTCGCCCATATCCAGCTTGTGTTCAGGCAGGGATTTCGCATCGATGCCGTTCTCGACCAGAGATTTGACCATGAAATTGGCAGGAATACCCGAAACGGCGGGGGTGTGGACGATGTCGGTCGCGCCGCTGTCGATAATCATCTGCTTATAGGCGGCGTCGGCCTGAGCCTCGGTCGTGTTGATGAAGCGGGTGCCCATATAGGCAAAGTCGGCCCCCATCATCAGGGCGGCGGCGACGTCCTGCCCCGTCGAAAGTGCGCCCGCCAGAATAATGGTGCCGTCAAAGAAACGGCGCACTTCGTTCACAAGGGCAAACGGGTTGATGATGCCCGCATGGCCACCCGCACCGCCCGCCACAAGGATCAGACCATCCACACCGGCCTCGGCGGCCTTTTGTGCATGGCGCACCGTGGCGATGTCGTGGAAGACCTTGCCGCCATAAGCTTGAACCGCCTTCACCACATCGGCCACGGCCCCCAGAGAGGTGATGACCAGCGGCACTTCTTGTTCGATCGTGACGGCCAGATCGGCCATCAGGCGGTCATTGGTCGCGTGCACGATGTGGTTTACGCCAAAAGCCGCCGCATCGGGGGACAGGCGCGATTTGATCTCGACCAGCCAGTCCCGATAGCCCTCTGTGGTGCGCTGGTTCAGCGACGGGAAGGTGCCAATGACCCCGTTATTGCATGTCTCGACCACCAGATCGGGTCCTGAAATCAGGAACATCGGCGATGCGATAACAGGCAGTTTCAAGCCCTTTTGCAGGGAAGCGGGAATGGCCATGGGGTTCCTCCGGTCCGTCTTGTTTGACTACGGATAACATGGATTGGGCACAGGTCGAGCCTTTTGGAACACGCGAGGCCTAGCCGAGATTGAAAGGCATCCTGACACGGAAAACGCGTATGCTTTTGGGGTCTGGATCAGTTTGGATTCTGCCGCGCGCGACAATATTGATGGCAGATTCTCCAAATCCGTAGCCTTCGGGCGTTTCGCTAAGCACTTTGCAAAACCGAATGACGCCATCCGCAGGGGCGATGCAGGCGAGGGTTGCAGATCCGCTCAGCCCTTCATTGAACGCGCGTTGGGGGAAGTCATTGACGCTAGGGCTAGGCAATACCCGCCACGAAACGTTTGTATAGCCGGTCTCGTCATCCAGAAGGGCTTCGATCTGGGGAGGAATTTCCGGACGCGGTGATGGTGCGGGTCTATGCCGTGACTGTGCCATACCGGATGCAGGCGTACCGATGACTAGGCCCACTGCGAGAGCCAACAAGATTTTGTGGTGCATGGCTAGTTTTGCTGGCTCTTACTTAGAGTTTGAAGGGAACGCGGACTGTGAACTCTTCTGACTTTTGACCGTCTTCGAGCCTTGTGAGTTGGCCACGCCGAACGATCCGTATTGCAGCTTCGCCAAAGCCATAACCCATAGGTTGCTCCTGAACTGTAAAACAGTCGTAGGGGTGGCCTGATGTGCTGACCGAGCAGGCTATATGGGCATAGCCATCTATATGCTCGCGTAAGGGCTTGAGTGGATCATCCATGTAAGTGGGTTCAGGGGGTGTCACCCATTGCGGTATCGCAGACACCGGTATTGTGGCGTCATTCAGAGGGCGGTTGGCAATGATTTCTTCTTGCTCCGCATAGAACGCATCTCGTCGCTCTTGTTCGAGGTCGTTGCCTCTGTAGATCGTTTGCGAGGACCTTAATACGCTGTCCAAAGCTTGGCGTGCGGAAACGAAATAATCGACAGAAGGCGAGGGGAGATTACGGAAAGTTATCGCCAGAATGGCCATCAAAATCATGCCGGTGACGGCAATGATTTGAACGAAATCGCTTCTCATCCTATGTGGTCCCCTAAATCCCCTGCTGTTAGACTGGCTGTGTTCGCCGGTCGGACGCAAGACCCATAAAGACCAACGGTATTCCATGTCGCACTACACAGACGGCCTTTCACAACTCGGCACCCAGACCGGTGCGCCGACCAATCCCGAAGAGGCCGTGCTGGAGCGGGTGCCGAACCCGCATAATGACACGATGTATGTCGCGCGTTTCACCGCGCCAGAGTTCACCAGCCTGTGCCCGGTGACGAACCAGCCGGACTTTGCCCATCTGGTGATCGACTATGTGCCGGGTGACTGGCTGGTCGAGTCCAAGTCGCTGAAACTGTACCTGACCAGCTTCCGTAACCACGGCGCTTTCCATGAGGATTGCACAGTGTCGATCGGTCGTCGTCTAAACGATCTGCTGCAACCCAAATGGCTGCGGATCGGCGGCTACTGGTATCCGCGCGGCGGCATTCCAATCGACGTGTTCTGGCAATCGGGTCCGGCACCTGAGGGTGTGTGGATTCCCGAACAGGGCGTTCCGACCTATCGCGGTCGGGGTTAAGCGCCCGATGATCGCCCGCTACGGATGGTCGGAATATTTTGCGTCGGCATTTGAAAAATATGCACGCTCGGGCTTCATCCCCGGGCGGGTGATCCTGCAACAGAGGGGCAGCTATACGGTCGTCACCGAAAACGGCCCTGTGACTGCGCGCCCGACAGGCCGCCTGCTGCACGAAGCCGATGATATCGGCCAGCCGTGCGTGGGCGACTGGGTCGCCCTGTTGATGGACAAGAAGGCCGGTATCGGCACAGTTCAGGCCATTCTGCCGCGCAAATCGGCACTGGTACGCCGCGCCATCGAGGATGCCTCGCGTGCGACCCAGATTATCGCCGCCAATGTCGATGTGGCCTTTATCGTCACCTCGCTGAATGCCGATCTGAACCTGCGCCGTATCCAGCGTTATCTGGCCGCCGTGCGCCAGAGCGGGGCTAAGCCTGTGGTCGTGCTGACCAAGGCTGATCTGGTCGATAACGCGGCTGAAAAAAAAACCGAGATGCGCGATCAGGATATTGATTGTCCGGTGGTGGCGATCTCGTCGCGCAGCGGCGCGGGACTGGACGAGTTCATGTCCTATGTCCGCACGGGCGAGACCTGCGTGATGATCGGATCATCCGGCGTGGGCAAGTCGACGCTGGTGAACACCTTGCTGGCCGAAGATCGGATGGTTACCCGCGAGGTACGCGAAGCCGACGATCAGGGACGCCACACGACCAGCCACCGCGAATTGATCGTGCTGCCGTCGGGCGGGATGCTGGTGGACACACCGGGTATCCGCGAGATCGGTCTTCTGGATGCCGAAGAAGGCGTGGCCGAGGTCTTTGATGATGTCGAAGACCTGATGACCGGCTGCAAGTTCACCAATTGCAGCCATGTCAGCGAGCCGGGCTGTGCCGTGCAGGGGGCACTCAAAAGCGGCGCGTTGAGCGAGGAGCGCTGGACCCACTTTGTGCAACTGCGTCTGGAAATGGCAGAGGCCAAGGACAAGGTGGACAAAACCGCTCGCGATGCCGAACGCCGCCGTCTGGCGACGACCCAGAAAAACTATCGTGCGACCAAACGGAACTATCGCGGCTCGAAAGACTAATTCAGTTGGCGGTTATGCACCGCCAATATCCGTGCCAGCCTTCATTAAGCCTGCATAAGCCTGTAACCGGCTTCGAGAGACTTCTAAGTCAGGAAAAATACCATGACCGCCTATACCATCGTCATCACGACTGCGACCCAAGGTTCCGAGGATGCAGAGGTCAACACCCTGACCGACGAGTTTGCCAATGAATCGGAAGTCATCGGCTATTCGCGCCGTCTGGCCGAAGAGCTGGTCGAACTGGCCGAAGAGCTGCAACTCGAATTCGATTACAGCAGCGTCGGTCTTTATTCCGGCGACGTGATCGATGAAGATCTGACGCCGGAACACGAGACCTTCGTCGGTCTGTGGGTACTGGACGCCGAGGGTGCTGAGTACGTCACCGCCGAAGAATTCGCTGCCGAAGAGGCTGAAGGCGAAGACGAAGCCGCAGACGCTTAAATACGTTTCGCGGTATCGCTAGACAATCAGAGGCGGTCACTTTCAAGTGGCCGCCTTTGTTATGTCGCGCATCATGACGAGCAGACGAATATGAACGACAGAACGACTTTACCGCTTGAGGCTATGGGCCGCCGTCTTATGGCGCAGGCCGAGGGCTGGGCCGATCGTGGACGGTGGCGGGGCTATACTTACGAGTTCCTGTGGTTCGGGCTGAAACAGGCATGGGCCTGTCTGTTCGGCGGTGCGCTGCTGGCGCTGATCGTCGGCACCTATCTGTTCTGGCCCGATAACAGCCTGATCAGCCGTTATGATTTTCTGGTGATCGGTGCGCTGGGGATTCAGGGGCTGATGCTGGCCTTCAAGCTGGAAAGCTGGGACGAGGCGAAAACCATCTTTCTGTTCCATATTGCGGGCACGGTGATGGAGTTGTTCAAGACCTATCACGGGTCATGGATTTACCCCGAGGACAGCTTGCTGCGGATCGGGGCCGTGCCGCTGTTTTCCGGTTTCATGTATGCGGCGGTGGGCAGCTATATCGCCCGTGTCCAGCGCGTGTTCCACATCGGGGTAAAGAACTATCCGCCGATGTGGCAGACCTATCTGCTGGCGGCGGCCATCTATGTGAACTTCTTTGCGCACCACTGGCTGCCGGACATTCGCGTGGTGCTGTTTATCGCCACGGCGCTGATTTTTGCGCGGGGCTGGTTCTGGTTCAAGACCGACCGCAGACGCCGTTCAATGCCCTTGCTGCTGGGGTATTTCCTAGTGGCGCTGTTTATCTGGATTGCCGAAAATCTGGCCACCTTTGGCAGGGCGTGGACCTATCCCGATCAGGCGGCAGGCTGGCAGATGGTGTCGTTCACCAAGTTCGGCAGCTGGTTCCTGTTGATGATCGTGTCGGTGGTGCTGGTGTCGCTGGTCCACAAGCCGGTGCCGGAAGAGACGATCCGCGCAACCGAAGCCGGATAAGAAAAAGGCCCGAACCATGGTTCGGGCCTTTTGATCTTTAGGGCAGGATTTCCACCCGCTCGGAAACCTGCGGGCGCGGACGCTCCAGCGGGGCGACCGGCAGGGTGCCGATATGGATGAAACCGGCAACCTTCTCGCCATCCTTGATGTCGAACAAGGCCAGCGCTTCGGCATCGAAGCTGTACCAGTCGGTGATCCAGCTGGCGCTGTAACCCAGCGCATTGGCGGCGTGTTCGATATTCATGCACACCGCACCGGCCGACAGTTCCTGTTCCCACACCGGCACCTTGTGGCCGTGGACGGGAGAGGAAACGACGAGGATGGTCAGTGGCGGATTGGCCAGCTTGGACAAAACTGCCTTGCCCTTGACCGGATCGGGCAGGCGAGGGGTCATGGCAGACAGCTTTTCTACGATCCTTGCGCGGCTTTGCGGGCCAAGAACCACCAGACGCCACGGGGCCAGTTTGCCGTGATCGGGCGAGCGAAGTGCCAGCGACAGCAGGGTGTGCAGGTCCTCGCCCTCGGGCGCAGGAGCGGTCAACTGTTGGGCCGGAGCCGAGCGGCGCGTGGCCAGACGGTGCAGCAGGTCTTCGGAGCGGACGGGCAGGGTCAGTTCGGCAGAGAGAGCGTCGGTCATATTCCCTAGCTAGGTTTTCGATGTGTCAAACGCCATAGTGGTCGCATGAAGATTATCGAACAAATCGATCCCGTCTGGGCCAAAGACCTGCCGCAAGCCCCGAAATGGCAAAGTCACGGGCAAGAGGTTTTGATCGAAAATCCGTGGATGCGCGTGACTCGCCATCCGGTCACGGCCCCCACGGGGATGAAGGCCGATTACTGGGTGGTGCGCCCCAAAAACATCGGGGCTGGCGTCTTGCCACTGCATGACGATGGCACGGTGACCATGGTGGGCCAGCACCGTTTCGCCCTGATGCGCTATTCATGGGAAATGCCCGAAGGTGGTGCGCCCGAGGGCGAGGACCCGTTCGACGCCATCCAGCGTGAACTGAAAGAAGAAGCAGGCCTGACCGCGCGGCACTGGGTGGCGGCGCTGGATATGGACCTGTCCAACTCTACGACCGACGAGCGGGCCATGTGCTGGCTGGCCTGGGGGCTGGAAGAGACCGAGGTTGATCCCGACCCGACCGAGGTTCTGGTTTCGGTGCGCGTGCCGTACATGACCCTGCTGGAAGAAGTCGGGCGCGGTGCGGTACGGGACAGTTTGACGGTGGCAACCGTCTATCGGGCCTACCATATGGCCCAAACGAGCCTAAACGGCGATGGACCTCTGCCGTGCGAACTGGCGCAGGCCATGCTGTCGGCGTAAGATAGGCCCGAACGGGAAGTCAAATGACCAAGCTGGAAGTCGTTTCATCGGCGGGAAATACCCGCGAGCAGGATTTGTGGACGTCCCTGCGGGCGGCGGCGGAGGATGCTGCGCGCGAGGAGCCGCAACTGGCATCGCAACTACATTCGGTGATCCTGTCGCACGATAATCTGGCGGCGGCGCTCAGCTTCCAGATCGCCCGCAAACTGGGTGATTCCGAATTAGGGGCCATGACGGTGCGCGAAGTGGCGCTGTCGGCCTTCCGGGCCGATCCGTCGATAGTTGCCGCAGCAGAGGCAGACCTGTGTGCCGTGCTGGAGCGCGATCCGGCGATCCGCACGCCGTTACAGCCCTTCTTGTATTTCAAAGGTTTTCAGGCGCTTCAGGCGTGGCGCGTGGCCCACTGGTTGTGGGAACAAAAGCGCGACACGCTGGCCTTCCATTTCCAGAGCCGGATTTCCGAGCTGTTCCAGTTGGATATCCATCCGGCGGCCCGCATCGGCAAGGGCGTTTTCGTGGACCACGGTACCGGCATTGTGATCGGTGAAACCGCTGTGGTCGGCGACGAGGTGTCCATGCTGCATGCCGTGACACTGGGCGGCACAGGCGCAGAGCGCGGCGACCGTCACCCCAAGATCGGCCGCGGTGTTCTGCTGGGCGCAGGGGCCAAGGTGTTGGGCAATATCGAAATCGGCGACTATGCCAAGGTGGCGTCCGGTTCGGTGGTGCTGAAACCCGTTCCTGCGGGCTGCACCGTCGCGGGGGTTCCGGCGCGTATGGTCAACTGCCCGACCGATGCTACGCCGGCCCGCACAATGGACCACACCTTGTCCGATGTCGTTTATGATTATGTGATCTGAGGGCTATCGACGTTTTCTATGGTCCTGTGGACGCTTGATCTGCGGACTTCACATCGGCGGGCGGCTTGTCTAGGGTCCGCGCAAATAAGTATTAACGAGGCTATCCCCGTGACAGAATCCGATCTCAAAAAAGTCGAGAGCCACCTGAAGCGCACCTTCAACCATGGTGGCCTGAAGGTTAAGGCCCGCAAGGTTGCCGACTCTGCCGAAGTCTATGTCGATGACGAGTTCATCGGCGTGGTGTTCGAAGACGAAGATGAAGCCGGTTCGTACATGTTCGAAATGGCCATCCTGTCGGAAGACCTGGCAGAATAGTCCTTCGGACGATGCCGAAATGAACAAGGGCCGGTGGCATTGCCACCGGCCCTTTTCGTTTGCCTGTAAGGGCGGTTTATTTCAGGCCGAACAGGCGGGCAAAGAAGCCGCGCTTCTTTGGAGCTTCGGCGGCGTGGGCCTGCGGGCTGGCAACGGCCGGAGCAGGCGCGGGCTCAGGTGTGGCGGGCGGCGCGGGAATCTCCGGCAGTGGCGTGCGAACCGGTGCGGCGCTGGGGGACGGTTTCGCCACAGATGCAGGGGCGGCCACCGGCTTGGAAGGCGCAGGGGCGGGGACAGGCGCGGGAGCCGCTGCCTTGGGGGCTGCGGTCTTGGCCGGAGCTTTTGCCGCGGCCTTTGGTGCTGCGGCCTTGGTTGCGGCGGGCTTGGCAGCTGCCGTCTTGGTCGCCGCGGGCTTCGCTGCCGCAGGCTTGCTGGCCGTGGCCTTGGCGGGAGCTTTTGCCGCAGCCGGCTTCTTGGCCGCTGGTTTTGGGGCCGCTGGTTTTGGGGCCGCCGGTTTGGGAGCCGTAGCCTTGGTTGCAGCGGGCTTGGCCGCCGTTTTTGCAGCCGCTGCCTTGGGCGCTGCAGCGGTTTTTGCTGTTTTTACTTCACCCGTGGCCGCTTTTGCGGCAGAAGCGGGCGACTTCGCAGCCGCCTTGGGCTTGGAAGTGGATGCAGCCGCCTTCGGCGCGGCGGACTTGGTTTCCGTTGGTGCTTTGGCCATGTAATCCCCAACCCTTGAATGTGGCGGACTGGTGAAAAAACAGTCCGTGTCGTCTTTTGTTATCATATCGGTGATTTTTGGAAATGTCGGAATCTGCTCTTCAGATAATTGCTCGCGGTCTGCGCGTTCCTGCCGAGACGGCTGCCAGCGCAATTGATGCGGATTTTTCGCTGGATGGCGCGACCTATTCCATCCTCGAAGAAGACGAAGATCTGGGCATCTGGCGCATTGATGCCTTCCCGACCACGGACGATGAAGCCAAGGGTATAGAAGCCCATCTGCGCGCCGTCGAAGGTCTGGAAGTGACCGTCGAAAAACTGGCCGATGCGGACTGGCTGGCCATGAGCCTGTCGGGTCTGCCGCCGGTCGAGGCCGGTCGCTTCTTTGTTTATGGCGCACACGATCAGGGCAAGGTGCCCGAGGGCCGCGTGACGCTGAAGATCGATGCGGGGGCCGCCTTTGGTACCGGGCACCACGGCACGACCGTTGGCTGTCTGGATGCGTTCGACAAGCTGCTGGATAAGGGTGAAACGTTCGAGAAGGTTCTGGATGTCGGCTGTGGCACCGGCGTTCTGGCGATCGCTGCGGCCAAGACCGGCACCCCGATTGCTGTCGGCACAGATATCGACGAGGCCTCGGCCCGCATCGCCAATGAAAATGCCGAGATCAACGACGCCAAGTGCGAGTTCTATTTCGCCAGCGGCCTGAACGATGCCCGCGTGGCCAAGAATGCGCCCTATGATCTGGTGTTCGCCAATATTCTGGCCGCACCGCTGGTCGAACTGGCTCCTGAAATCGCGCAGGCTCTGAAGTCGGGTGGCGTGGCCATCCTGTCAGGCCTGTTGCGCACGCAAGAAGAGCGCATCCTCGATGCCTATCGCCCGCTGGGTTTTGTCGTGGAACAGACCATCCACAACGACGCCTGGTCGGCCCTGCAACTGCGCAAGGCGTAAAAACGACTGAAACGCCGTCGGGGGCTCTGGCCCCCGACGGCGGTCGGGCGTAGTCAGAAGGTATGAGACAGACCTTCGACGAAACCACCGATCCCTCGTTTGGCGCAAAGCACCTGCCGCTGGTCCGCGCCGAGATGGCGAAACAGGGCCTTGATGGCCTTCTGGTCCCGCACGAGGACGAGCATCAGAACGAATACCTGCCCGATGCCAATGAGCGTCTGGCATGGGTGACGGGCTTTACCGGCTCGGCCGGTGCGGGCGTGGTGTTCGCCGACAGCGCCACAGTCTTTGTTGATGGTCGCTATACGGTTCAGGCCAAGGCCCAGACCGATCCGGCCCTGTTCGTGCGTGTACCGCTGAACGAACAGAATGCTTGGCTGGCCGCCAATGTTAAGGCCGGTCAGGTGATCGGCTATGATGCTCGTTTGCACAGCCCCGATGCGCTGGATGCCCTGCGCGCTGCTATTGAAAAAGCAGGCGGTTCACTCAAAGCTGTGGACGGCAATCCGATTGATCTGGCCTGGACCGATCGTCCGTCCCAGCCGCAGGCACCGGTCGTGCCGCACCCCGAGAAATATGCCGGTGAAAGTGCCGCTTCCAAGCGTGCGCGCATTGGCAAGGCCGTGGCCGACAAGGGTGGCGATGTTACGGTTCTGACAGCCCCGTCGTCGCTGGCATGGCTGTTCAATATCCGTGGTGGCGATGTGATCCGCACGCCTTTGCCGCTGGGTCAGGCTATTGTGCGGGCTGACGGTTCGGCGACCATCTTCCTTGATCCGGCCAAGATCACCGACGAACTGCCTGCATGGCTGGGTAACGAGGTGACGCTGGAAAACCCTGCGGCGCTGGAAGGCGCTCTGGCAGGACTGTCGGGCCAGAAGGTCGTGATCGATCCGGCCATCTCGTCGGCATGGTATTTCGAACAATTGGAACAGGCCGGAGCCACTGTGATCCGCGCCATGGATCCTTGCGCCATCCCTCGTGCCTGCAAGAACGATGTCGAGATTGAAGGCAGCCGCCGCGCCCACATCCGTGACGGCGCGGCCCTGACCCGCTTCCTGTACTGGGTCGATACCTATGCGCAGGAAAACCTGCCGGATGAACGCGCGATCGTTCAGGCTCTCGAGGGTTTCCGCGAGGCGACAGGCGAACTGAAAGACCTGTCGTTTGACACCATTGCGGGCGTTGCCGCCAACGGTGCCCTGCCGCACTACAAACCGGTCGGGGCCAAGATCCGTCCGATGGAGAAGGGCAGCCTTCTGCTGGTGGACGGCGGTGGCCAGTATCTGGACGGGACGACCGATGTCACCCGCACCATGGCTATCGGCGAAGGCACTGCCGAACAGCGCCGCATGTTCACGCTGGTTCTAAAGGGCCACATCGCCATGGCGGTGATCCGCTTCCCGGCGGGCGCTTCGGGTATGCAGATTGATG
>NZ_JAVXCU010000049.1:0-16653 GCF_036659295.1 Brevundimonas sp.
CGCCCCCCTTATTTTCTGCAGGCTTTCATTGGAAACCGTGTGGCTAGCAACAGTGGCACGCCACGCCTCGAATTCGGGACGTAAATCTGTGTTCGAAGGCTCCTCGTGAAGCGTAACAAACCATCGCGTCGCTTCGGCCATCACAGGATCAATGGTGTCCTGATCCCGAGCTTGTATCTTACTTCTGCTCACGCGCGCCTTGCCCGAATTACGCGGATCACACCCGCATAAAGGTAAGACGCATAACCCTGCCCTTTGTCAGGGTTATTTCTCAAAATCAGTATCAACTGCCATTTGCAGCGCCAGCAAAGCGCGCGTCATGTGTTCGTAAACGGTCTGGCGCGACGTACCCATTAGTCGCCCAATCTCTGCAAACGACAGTCCCTCGATCCTGGACAAGCGGAAAACCTCGCGTGGACGCGCAGGCATGGCCGCCATGATGCGGTCCATACGCTGTAACTGCTCACGAGTAATCAGCGCGGATTCTGGTGAGGGAGCCGGATCCCTCACACGTTCAATCACACTGTCATCAGTGTTCACCACAGGGGAAGACGAGGCTCGGCGACGGTGATCGATAATTAAATTATGCGCTATGCGGAATAAATACGCCCGCATATTTCCAATAGTGGTTTTCTCGGTCTTTGAGGCCGCCGTGATCCTTGCCCAGCTTTCCTGGGCAATATCTTCGGCATCCTGACTGTTGCCTACCCTGCCCCTTACATGTGCCCGCAACCGACGATCAACTTCGTCGATGCTACGCTCATTCACTTGAGGGCGGTGTGACAAGTCAGGAGATCACTCAAAACACGGGACACGTCCTTCTACATTTGTCGATTTTGATAATCAATATCATTTAAGGTCGACCAAGCTGACCCGGAGATCTTGTCAGGTCAAATAGCTTGCGCACCAAATTGAGGGCGATAACCTCAGGAAAAGGCCAGATCTGACAATCCATTTAGTGCTGTCGACTTAACTGAACGAAGTCGAAAGCCCCTACCCTACAAACTATCAGGTGGTTGCAGCCGCCCAAACGGTATCCGCATAGACGAGAATGGCGAAGTCTGGGTCTGCTGATCAGTTGGTGCTGGATGTTGAAGGTATTGTAGATCGCTGCGTGGGGTGTGAGGAATCTTTGCACTGAGGCTTGGGATTTGAACCTCTGGTGCTGCCATTCACGTCGTCGGATCGACGGCATGACGGATCACTTCGCTGGGAAGCGGTGTCGCTTAAAAGATAGCGGCTTCATAAAATGCCTTCTCCACCAACGACTTGCAGCCACCCAAGAGGAGCACCTTTAGCGTTAGACTGCCAGCACCGCTAAGGTATGTGGTTGACAGTCCAACAGGTAATTTAACACGGCAAACACGCGAACTTTCGGCCATGTCCGCCCTAACGGCGATTAAACCGCATCAAGTGCGACTAACCTGTCACCATCAGCATCATCGCCGGGGGAGCGGAAACCTTGCACATCGACACAGGAAGACGGGACGAGCGACATGAGATCGCGACCACCAGCCTACACGTTGGGACCGGACGCGCACGCGCGTTGCTGCTGATCGGTCTGAACGACAACGAACATCACGAACTGGGTGGCTATCTGGAACGCCAAGGCTTCCATGTCATTAGGGTCGGCTCGACGAGTTGTCTTCATGATGATGAACCACAGGGCGAAAAATTTGAGGCTATCGTGTTGATCGTACGCCTGCCGGACGCAGAGGCGCTCGCCGCCATTCGCCAGTTGAACAGTTCTGACGCACCGCCCTTGCTGGTCGTCGCGCTGGAGGGAGAGACGGTGGAGCGTGTGCTGGTGCTCGAGATGGGGGCTGACGATCTGGTTGGACGAGAGACTGAGCCGCGTGAAGTGCTGGCGCGGCTGCATCGTCTGATCCGCCGACGGTCAGAACCAATTGCGCCCGCCCGCAGGGCGGAGGTTCATAACTGGGCGCTCAAGCCCTCTCAGCGAAAACTGATCACGCCTTCGGGCCATTCGATTAAGCTGACGGCAAGAGATCAGGCGCTGATGAACGCCTTCTCTGATAACACCGACGGCCTACTGCTGGACTGGGACTATCCGCGCGGTCACATCCGCACCGCGATCAGCCGCCTGAAACGCAAGGTAATGGCCGACGCTGGCGTCGCCTTGCCGATCCATAACGTCTGGGGTCAGGGCTATTGTTTCAGCGCCAATCTGGTGCAGGCATGAGCACCCTGCGTTCCGATACGCGCCCGGATGACCGCATCGCCAGCGCCCGGTTGATGAAGCGCAAGGCTGTGATCACCGTCGAGTACGAAGTCGAGGACTATGTGGGGGCCAAAGCTCAGGAGAGCCGAATTCGTCGCGCGCTGGTCGATCTCAGCCCGGATTTCGACCGCATCGACATCCGTTTTGCCGATCGTCGGCCGCGCAATACGCCGCGCGCCCCCGCCCCCGACCGGAGTTGGCCACGCGACTAAGCAGCGTTCGAGCGTTCAGCAATCGTCGACGTCGCACAGGACGTTTTGGGTGCAGCATCGGCACTTGGCTCCGCTGCAAGAATGAAACTGAGCCGGTCCGCCAGCGCATTTCCCGCCGCCGTCAAAGCTAGGTGCCGGTTGCGACCGTCCATCCCGCGCAACAGTTCCACCAGACCATAGGCCGGTGTCAGCGAGCCGGGCTCGCCCTCAACCGCCATGGCGCGCACTCCGCGTGAAACGGCCGCGTCATTTCGACCGCACAGTAACGACAAATCCAACATGCGAATGCCTTCCTGACGCCGGATGTTCAGGAACATTGCCAACTGGCTGAGACTCAACCCCGGTGCCGCGCGCTCGACTTCAACCAGAACCGCCAGCAGAGTCTGTGTCATGTAATCGGCGGTGTCAGTCATGGTTGCGGCCCCCTCGTTCAAATTTCATTGTAATTTAAAAATACGGATTTGACCGCTCCAACCGGCCTATTGGCCGATTTCATCGTCGTTCCGTCGCGACAAGTGGCGCATTTTGTCGCGCTTAGTGACCACTTCGCCGCATCACCTTTGCACTGCGACCTTGGTTGGTGCTTTTGTGCCCTCTAAAGGAGAGGCAATGACCGAATACGACGACGACGAAGCGCGTCCTTTGGCATTCACGCGACTGGATGGCACGGTTGTCCTGCTAACCGCCACCTTCTGGACGATCAACGCCATACAGTTAAGCGCCCGATCTTTGATTTCTCCTTCGGAATTCAACCAGATGGACGGAGTCATGCTGGCGCGATTGGCCAGCCTTATGACGGGAATCTTGCTGACCTTGGGGATGTGGATCATCCTGCGCCGCCTGACAGAACCCCGCGCCTTCGCCTGGTTCTGGCGGGCTGCTGCTCTGGGTCTAGTAGTCTGCCTGATCCACACTGTATTGAACGCGACCTACTTCCGAGTGCTGACGGACTATCACGCCTCTAGCGGCGAGTTCTTTCTGCACCCGCGCAATGTAATCTCCACCTACATTTCCTTCCTGTGGCCGATCATGACCTGGTCCGCCCTGTGCGCCGTCATGGTTGCGGGCGACAATCTGCGCCGCCAACAAGCGCGCACAGCAGAAGCACAAGCCGTTGCGCAACAAGCGCAACTGGCCGCCCTGCGGTTACAGATTCAGCCGCACTTCCTGTTCAACACCTTAAACTCTGCCTCCAGCCTAATCGGCCAAGGCCGCGCTCAGGAAGCAGACAGGATTTTGGTGCAACTGGCCGACTTCCTGAAACACACTCTGGCTGCCGTGCCGCGCGAACTGGTGCGACTGGAGATCGAAATCGACAGCCAGGGACGCTACCTCGACATCGAGGAGATCCGTTTTCCAGACCGCCTAAGCCGAAGGCTGCTGCTGGAGCCAGAAGCCATGGGAGCGATGGTGCCAAGCCTGATCCTACAGCCCTTCGTCGAGAACGCCATCAAGCATGGCCTAGCCCATTCGGTGGTTCCCGTTACGCTGGAGGTCGGTGCCCGACGTGACGGAGAGCGGCTTAAACTGTGGGTTTCCGACGATGGTTCCCGCACCGCCACCACCTGCACCAGCGGCTTGGGCCGCAGCCTGGCGAACGCGGGGCGACGACTGCACCTGCTTTATGGCCCCGAGGCCTCGCTACGCTACGGCCCTGGCGTCGAGGGCGGCTGGCGCGTCGATGTCGAACTGCCGTTCGAGGTCGCCGCATGAAGGTGTTGATCGCCGACGACGAGCCCCTAGCCCTCGCGCGACTGAGACAGGCCCTGACCTGCATTCCCGAGGTCGAACTAGTTGCCGCCGCCCGCTCGGGCGAAGAGGCGCTACAATTTATCCGTGAACTGAAGCCGGACGTCGCTATTCTCGACATTCAGATGCCCGGGCTGGACGGCCTAGGCGTGGTGATGAGGCTACGGGCCGACGATCCTGTTCCCGAAGTCATCTTCGTGACAGCCTTCACACAGCATGCCGTACGGGCATTCGAACTGAACGCGGCCGATTATCTCACCAAGCCTTTCGAATTCGAACGCTTGCGAGCCGCGATGCGCCGTGCGCGAGCTCGGCTGGACGGCCGCAACTCGGACCAGCGTTTCGCCGAGCTTCAGGCACTGGTCGCCTCGCTCCAGCAGACAACCGAACCACCTCTACATGAAACCGAAATCTGGATCCGGCGCGCCGACGGCCTGTATCGTCAGCCGCTGGACGAGGTAGAACTTATTCTGGCCCAGGGCGATTACGTCGAGTTGCACACACGCGGCATAGCCTATCTGGTGCGCGACACCATCAGCGCTCTGGAGCAGAGGATCGACCCTGCCCGCTTCATGCGCTGCCACCGCTCGATCATCGTCAACCTGACATTTGTACGGGGAATGCGTCGGCGCGGCGGACGCAAGCTGACCTTGTCCCTTGCTGACGGAAAGGAAATTGCAGTCGGACCCAGCTACTTAGATCAGGCATCACAAGCCATGAACATCAAGCCATGGAGACGAAGCTAATTCAATATAAGTATTTGCAGATTTGTAATTTTTATTGTTGTGTTTAAATTAACGCCAGTCATTTATATAACATATATTAGAAACATTCCATTATTGCCCTAATTAGCCTCCCGAGTACTGTCTGATTGCTTCAGAGTCACCTGATAGACCCTGAGCATTCTTACGAACATTCCGCATCCAAGGATGCATCGGGAGGGCATTGATCTTGCGAACTCACCTTTTCCGCCGGCGATTGCTGGCTACCACCATGATCGGAGGGGCGCTGGTCTCGGCCGCGCCGGTCATGGCCCAAGCGTCGCAGACGCCTGACAACGCTGAGCCCACCGCGGTCGGCGAGATCGTCGTCACCGGCTCGCGGATCACCCGTCCGAACCAGGATTCCCCGGTTCCGGTTTCGGTCATCACAGCCCAGCACATCGAAGCCACGGGCCAGATGAACACCGGCGATATCCTCCGCACCCTTCCGGAGGCTGGCGTATCGACCTTCACCCCGACGACGACCACCTTCTCAACCGCCAACAACGGCGTCACTACTGTCGATTTGAGGAGCTTGGGTGAAAATCGCACTCTGGTTCTGGTCAACGGCCGCCGGCATGTGGCCGGCATCGTCGGCAGCCAGATCGTCGACTTCAACACCATCCCGACTGACTTCATCGACCGCATCGACGTAGTGACCGGCGCGGCCTCGGCCGTTTACGGATCGGACGCACTGGCCGGCGTCATCAACATCATCACCCAGAAGGACTTCGAAGGTCTTGAGCTTTCTGCACAGGGCGGCATCACCGAACGCGGCGACAACGAAAACTTCAAGATCGGCCTGAAGTTCGGCTCCAACTTCGCTAACGATCGCGGCAACTTCGTCGGAGCGCTCGGTTGGCGGCAGACAGGCTCGGTCTATGGCCGCGACCGCTGTGATCGCGAGATGTGCATCGACTCCGCCGCGACGACAGCGCGCCAGCACAATGTTGGCGTCTTCTCCTCCTTCATCCCGCGCGGCACGGCGCTGATCCCACGCGTGGGGGCCGGCAACCTGACCAGCGTGGTCGATGATAACGGCGCAGTCGTCCCCTACACCAACGCCGGGTTCGGCTATAACCGCTCGGCCGAGCGTCAGCTTTTCGTGCCGGAAGAGCAGATCCGCTTCAACGGCCAGATGACGTACGACATCAACGATAATCACCGCTTCTTCTCGGAGATGTCGATCTTCCACGGCCGCACTTCGAGCGAGATAGAAGGCAACCCGGTCGGTTCAGAAGCCATCTATCAGGACCAGTTCGGCATCGACCAATTGCCTGACTGCCGCGACTTTGACGGCGACGGCGACAACGAGTGCCGCTACGGCGTGGCGATCACCAGTGCCATCGTACCGACAGCCCTGGCCAACGCCGTGCGCGCCCAGCATCCGGGTATCGCCGACGACGATCTGGTGGTCGGCTTCCGCCGCCGGATCACAGACGTGGGCAATCGTGGCAATGAATCGGAACGGGCGATGGCCCGCCTGGTACTCGGCTTCGAAGGTGAGTTGGCGCCCAATCTGAACTATGAGTTGAGCATGAACTACGGTCGTTCGGACTACGACCAGCGTTCGAACGGCGACATCATGACCGCCCGCTTCCGCCAGGCCCTGGACGCCGTGGTCGTTGGCGGCGAGACCGTCTGTCGCGACACCGCCGCCCGCGCTCAGGGCTGCCTGCCTATCTTCATCTTCGAAGAAGGCGGCATCTCGAAGGAGGCGGTCCAATACTTCACCGCCGCCACCAGTTTGGACGCCTATCAGGAACAGTACATCGTCAACGGCTTTGTCAGCGGCAATGTGCCCAGTGCTCTGCCAGCAGGCGACATCGGCTTCGTCGTCGGCGCTGAATACCGCGAAGAATCGGCCCGCTCGACTCCCGACCCGCTGACCCAGCTGGGCCTGGCCACCGGCAACATCACGCCCGAGACTCAAGGCGCGTTCGATGTCGTTGAAGCCTTCGCTGAACTGCGCATCCCGCTGTTGGCGAATCTGCCTTTCGCGCAAGCCCTTGACCTGAACCTGGCCGGACGCGTGTCGGACTACAGCACCGTCGGTTCGACCACGGCTTGGGCCGCTTCAGTCGAGTACCTGCCGACCGATTGGCTGAAGCTGCGATCGCAATATGCTGTCGCCGTGCGCGCCCCGAACATCAATGAACTGTTCAACCCCGGCTCGCAGACCTTCCCGCAGGTCGGCGACCCTTGCGAAGGCGTCACTCTGAGCGGCGGCCAGGCGGCCTTCCTGAACACCCGATCCAATATCGCCGACCCCACGGTTGTCCTGGGCAGCGGCGTCGACGCCTCGACCATCGGCGACGCGGTGGCCCAGGCCTGTATGCTCGATCCGGCAGTGGTTGCGCGTGTCGCTCGCGACGGCGGTTTCGCTCTGACCCAGCCCGAGTTCCAGGGCGTGTCGGGCTTCAACACCGGCAACCCGGATTTGACACCGGAAACCTCCAAGACCTTCACCTTCGGTTTCCTGTTCAACCCTCGCTGGAACGACTGGTGGTCGCGCCTGTCAGTGTCGGCGGACTACTATGACATCTCGATTGAAGAAGGCGTCGGCACCTACGGCCGCCAAGTCTCGGTGGATCGCTGCTACGAGAACACGTCATCTTATGACCCGAGCTCGCCTTTCTGCGGCGGTATCCAACGGTTCAACGGTGGTGCATCGGTCGGCGCGCTTCAGTTCGTCAACATCCGTAATCTGAACCTCGCCGAGATCAACATCGAAGGGATAGACCTCAAGGCAAGTTACGGCTTCGACCTGAACGAACTCTTCACCGGCCGTTCGGGCGATATGGGTCAGTTCGCCGCCTCGCTATCTTACAGCCACCTGCTGGACTTCGGCTCGACCGCCTTCCCGGGCGCCGCGCCGCAGACCTTCGCCGGAACTGTCGGCTCGCCTGATCACGAAGCGATGCTGAACCTCCTCTACTCCCGTGGCCCGCTGCAAGTCTCTATGGGCGTGCAGTATGTCGGCGAGGCGGATGTGGGCTTCTTCAACGAAGATCTGGAATCGCTGCTTCCGTCGATGACCTTCGTCAACGCCCAGTTGCGCTATGACGTGTCGGAGCGCATGAGCGTCTATGCTGGCGTCGACAACCTGTTCGACGAATACATGTTCATCGCAGGTACCAATGGCGACATCGGCCAGTCCACCGGCTGGACCACCTTCCCGGAAGTCTATGACGGCCTGGGACGTCGCTTCTACGGCGGCTTCCGCTTCAGCTTCTGATCGCTGCGCCAAAAATAGGAAGGGCCGAGCGCAAGCTCGGCCCTTCTTGAAGGTCAGCATCGTTAACCCAGAACCGCCACGACGGGGGGCCGTAAGGTTAACTGAACTCGCTTGAGAAGGCCCTACCAGCTCGCAATCAAACTGTAGCAGCCGTCCAAGCGGTATCTGCATCGACGCGAAAGCGTCGAAGTGTAGGCCTGCCGATCAAATGGCTGGATGCTGAAGGTGTTGTAGATTTCTGCGTTGATGGATTGGCAGATGAGAGCTTTTAACGACGATGCAATCCAATAGCGCGCAGATCCGCTTCATCACGAACGACTCTAGCGGCGACAATGTCCTCCATCGGGGAAACAACAAGGCTGTGCTTCAGGCCATATGTCCCAAGCGATTGCACATCACGGCTCGTGCCAGACCATGACGTCAGACGTAGGGTGGCCTCGCCGCCCGGAATGCCTGCGAGATGATACAGGCCTTTCTCTGTCGGTGCCCACGCCGATTCCAGATCGAGGCGGATCAGGGGGGAACTCAGAACAACTCCATTAGCGCCGAGTTGCCACAGTCGGTCGTCATCCTTTTTGAGGGCATACAGGCCCCGGTTGCCTGCGCTTTTGACGGTCATGACACCCGCGCTATTCACGACTTCAGTGACCTGCCCCTGCCGGTTGATCCGTTCAATACGCCAGCCACCATCCCTAAGCGTGGGAACCAAGAGGTCGCCGTTACGGTCCCAAGCCAACTCGTCGCGCACAGCCCCGTCAGACGTTAGGTTCCGCAGTCCTGAACCTCCGGTATTGATCAGATAGACATCCGTGCGGCCATCCCGCGATGCGACAAAGGCGATGCTGGAACCGTCAGGGGACCAGCGAGGCGAGAAGACGCTGGTTGCCTTCAGATCGGTCAGTCGGGTGGGTAAACCGTCACTACGTTTGCTCCAGATTTCCGAGCCACCATTCTGATCCGAAACGAAGGTCAACTCACCTGTCAAAGAAAGGTCAGGGTCCCAGTCGCTGGTATTCCCGTTAGTCAGAGCAACGGGTGCGGTGCCTGCACGCCAAGTGAACAGGTTTGATCGATAATCGCTGGCTTCCACTGCCAGCAAGCCGGTTCTGTCAGCGGACAGACGCCCAAAGTCCAATAACCCCATGCTCAACCGAACAGGCGTTGCTGGACGCTTAAAATCTACAGTCCAGAGGCCGGAATCACCGCCTCGACTGCTAGAAAATACAACGGTTCGATCATCGGCTGTGAAGGCATAGCCCATGGCCTTCCACCCCTTACGGGTCAGCGGCCGCAGTCCGGCACCTGAAACCCTGGCCGTGTAGAGGTCAGCCACCCCATACGAGATAGCCCGCCTAAAGACGATGTGATCACCCCCGTGGCTAACGACAGGATCGTGGTCGCCGAGGCTTGTCGCAGGCGGCGAGGTCACCTCACGCATTTTTCCCGTGTCAGGGGCCAAAGCTCTGATGCGACGCACGGCATCCCTCGTCGGCCGATCAGACAGCAAAATCTCGCCGTCCCGTGTCCAGGCCAGACGTGTCATGTTTTCCACCGCACAACGCCCCACAACACGCGGCTCGCCCTGAGGCACGGGGGCGACCAAAATCTCGCAGGGGCGACCGGCAACGCGCCGCACAAAGGCGATGCTGCGTCCGTCGGGTGACCAAGCGGGGGCCATTTCATCCTCTGGCGTATTGGTCAACCGGATCGGTGTGCCGTCCGTGACACCTCGCAGAAAAATGTCCCTTTGAGTCCCAAATCCAGCACCGCCAGCATAGGCGAGCAAGCGGCCGTCTGGCGAAAGAGCAGGATGGGTTTCAACGCCAGGTTCAGATGTCAGAGGCCGCACGGCCACAGCTTCGAGTACCCCGGCAGGCTTCATTGGGATGAAAACACTGGCTCCCAATGCAACCACTGCAATCACAGCCCCAACAACCCAAAGTGGTCGTAGATTTGTTTGTGGCGAAAGTTCGGGTGCTGACTTTTCGGGCACCTGATCCAGAAGACGCAGGCGGTAGCCAACCTTGGGGATGCTGCCGATCTCAACGGCTGGATCGCGCTGGAACAATTTTCTCAGCTTAACGATGCATCGCACAAGTGCGTCATCACCGACCACACGCCCCCCCCAGCAAAGACGGGACAGTTCCTCGCGACTGACAGGATCACCGCGACGACGATTGAGCGCGACCAGAACCTGCATCACGCGGGGCTCAAGTTTACTGCTTCCATCGGGCCATATCACTTCGAGAGAGGCTGGATGCACCACGCCAGACCCGAGCGGAAAGGATGGCTCGGATACCAGTTCGATCGGCCTGCGAAGCAGAGCTGACAGGTCGTTCATCGGATAATCATCGTCTCAATATCGGGCCCCCGCCCTCGCTCACAGAACGCCAATCTCTTCTATCGCCATCAAGATTACCAGTCACCTTGATGAGACCAGCCGATGCGCTTTCGCAATGCCCACCTGTTCGTACTGCCTCCCCTGTCTCTGGCGTTCGCCGCCCCTGTCGCCGCACAAACCCCGCCACCGCCAGAACTGGTCGCCGTCGCCCCTTCGGCACCACAGACCGAAGCCAGCCAACAGGGCGTGCTGGTGTTTACGTCGGACTTCTTCGCGGGCCAGCAGCCCGTTTCGGCACTGGACATGGTCAGCCGCGTTCCGGGCTTCAGCGTCATTGACGGTGATGGCAGTCGGGGTTTTCAGGGGTCGGTCGGCAATGTTCTGATTAACGGTGCGCGTCCGGCGTCCAAGAACGATACCGGCTCTAGCGTCCTGTCGCGCACCCTCTTTACCCAGGTCGAACGCATCGAGCTGATCCGTGGCGGAGCGTCCGGTATCGATATGCAGGGCTTCTCTGTCGTCGCAAACGTCATCACGCGTGATCAGTCCAGTCGCCAGTCAATCTTCACTGGAAACGCAGTCCTTTATGAGAGAGGAAACGACACCTATGGCGGCACGTGGCAGTTCACCGACAGCAATGGTGACCGCACTTGGGGCTTTACCCTGACCGACGGTTTTTCTGTCAACGACTCCAATGGCACGGGCCCTGTTATTCGCCGCGACGGTACGGGTGCCCTGTTGCGCAGCGAAGACTTCGAAAACGATCAGATGAGCGGTGGGCATTCGCTGAGACTGAACTATGCCAGCCCCTTTCTGGGCGGCCAGATCGACCTGACCGCGATGTACGGGATCAATGACTACTCAAACTATAGCCTGCAGACCTCGTCGACGGTTCGGCGCGCGTCTCGATATAAGGAGGATAGCACCAGCGGCGAGTTCGGCGGCGTCTTTACACGCACGCTCAACACGCGCCTGACCTCGGAAACCCGCCTCATTCATGAGTTTAGTGACTTCACCGGAGCCTCGACCAACCGAACTACGCTTTCAGGCGTCGACAGTCCGGAACAGCGCTTTGAGTCCGATGGGAATGCGTCCGAAAGCATTCTGCGTAGCTTGGTCCGTCTGGAACAATCGCCAAGTTTGACATGGGAAGCCGGCGGCGAGGTCGCGTATAACATGTTGGAGACAAAACAGGCCTTCCAAGTCGGCGGCATTCCGGTTCCCCTGCCCTCGGCCTCAGTGAAGGTCGAGGAAACACGCGGCGAAATCTTCGGCAAAAGCACGTGGAGAATGCGTGAAAACCTGTCCCTCGAAAGCGGCTTGCGCATTGAAGGTTCTACCATCAGCCAATCGGGCGATGCAGACAGTGAAAATACCTTCACCTTCGTCAAGCCGCGCCTGCTGGCGACATGGACGCCCGGCGCTGCCAACCAGTTCCGCCTAAGGTTTGAACGCGAGGTTGGGCAACTGGATTTCAACGCCTTCGCAGCCTCTGCAGAGTTACAAAATGAAAACGTTCTTGGCGGTAATATCGACCTAGAACCTGAACAACGCTGGATCAGCGAGTTAGCCTACGAACGACGTTTCTGGGGCGATGGTTTCGTCAGCATCACTCTTCGCCATGACCAAATCACCGACGCCATCGACGTCATCCCTCTGCAGGATGGTTTGTCTGCGACCGGCAACAACGGCGACGGCACTCTGGACCGCCTAGCAGTAAACCTTCAGGTACCCTTGGACCGATTGGGCTTCAGCGGTGCCCGGTTCAGCGCGCGCAACACATGGAACCATACCGAGGTCACAGACCCCACATCAGGGCAGATACGGCCGATCTCCAATGTTCCGAAATCCCATGCGGTCATCATCCTCGCCCAGGACATCAAGGCGTGGAATCTACAATGGAGCGCCGCATGGGTGCCGCTATTGGGTCGGACCAGTTATGATCCGGATGTACAGTTTTCGTGGCGCGGACGGGACTTTCTCGAGGGCTGGGTCGAGTACAAGCCGACGCCGACATTGGCGATCCGGGCGCAAGTCAACCTCTGGGACGATTACACTCAAACACGTATCGCCTATGCCGACCGTACGACGAGGCCCATCGCCTATGTCGAAACCCGCGCCATAGACCCGAGAACCTTTTACTCGCTCCGTCTGCGAAAAACATTCTGACGTTCAGGTCGCTACTGTACTGACAGCATCCACAGGTCTGGTCCAGACGACCAGAATCGTAATTTCGACACAGTACCACGCGTGGATAAGCTGCGTCGGATCCGCCCGCATCCGATGATACTCCCTCGTCGCGTACAGATACGGGTTATGTTTTCCTCACGCCCATTCCGTTAAGCCTGTGTGCAAGGAACGAGCGGGTGGTAGGTCCGGCACCCTATTCAAAATAGTTCGGGCAGCGCATCGCCAATAGCGACAATCGCTGCCCGAATATTTTCTTGTGTCCAAATCTGCGGCACGCAGATCCGGAAGGCTTTAGAAGCGGAAGGTCAGGAAGGTGCCCAGATAAGACTGATCTTCGGCTGTGCCCGTTTCCTTCAAGAAGTCCCCCGCCTTTGTATAGTTAGCCACCCCCATGACAGAAACATACGGGTTAATCGCATAGCGTGCGAACACCCCCGTGCGCCAGCCGACATAGGACGACTGACCTTCATTGGCACCGCGCAAAACCATGCCCGACAGGGCATACACCCCGTCATCTTTGCTGGTGCGCCACAGACCTGCAGTATTGGCCCCCAGCGTTAGTTTCGCGCTCGGACGGATAGTCACTTCCGGCTGGAGCAGTACCATGTTCGCAAAGCCCAGATCGGTTCGTAGGGCCGCCGGTTGTGGGAACAAAGGATTAAAACTGTTTAGCTTGCCATCGTTGGGATCTTTGTCACCCGAGGCAGCATCCAGACGTACCGCCACGCGGGGCGACCATTTCACATCCGCGAAGGAACGACCTACGACACCCGAGAAGAACCATGCATCGATGTCCAGATCGTTGAACGAACCGAACTGTTTGACCGCTTCGACATCATAGTCCCACGGAGCCACCTTGCCCGACAGACGAACCGATACCGTATCGCGATCGTCACGACCTGCGATCTGGCCATAGAACGGCGTGTTCATGCGGTCGGTGTTGACGTACATCAGCTCCAGACGCGGCGCAGTTGCCCCCTGCCCCAGCGTCTTGGCCGCTGTGGCACCGAACAGACGATAGTCGAAATTGGTCGCATCATCGAACGAGGCCTTGCCCTCGCGTAGGGCATAGCCGCCGAACACACCGCCGCTCCAGCCCGTCGGGCTATCATATAGCACGCGCACCATATCCAGTGCGGCGCGGGCATTAGCCCCTTCCCGCATATCAAATAGACGGAAAGCCCCCAGACCGAACTCCTGACGACCGGCACGGACACGCAAGGTACCATCAGCCAGACCCGTCTTCGCTTCAATGAAGGCTTGGTGCAGATCGGTGCGGTTTTCCTCGATCACCGGCTCACCGCTGTCGAGGCCCGAAGTACGGGCATCCTGGATGTCGACAAAGGCGCGCACCGAGGTACCGAGATTAAGTTCCCCCCACACGCGGGCGCGGGTCTGGAAATTGCCGCCGTGATCCTGTGCGCCACGACCGAAACGCTCGTTGTCGCGATGCTCGGCACGGAAACGCAACTCCCCGCCGAAGCTGGCCCAGACAGGGCTGCCTTCAACACCGACCGGCACATATTTGAACTGCGACCATGGCGAGGTGCGCTTGGCCCGATCAGCCAGATAGGCATAACTCTCGTCGTGGTTGATCAGCTTGAACGGAGGCGGCGCGACCGCCGGTGCGGCAGCAACAACCGCTGTGGCAACAGGAGCCGTCTGGATCGGTGCTTCGGCATCGACCACAGCATCAACAGGGGCGTGCGAAAGCAATGCGGCTACCGCCGCCAGTGCAAAACTCATAGGGTTTCCTCCCGAAAGGGCCCGGGTTCAGTCCCGCGCTCGGTTTTGTGGGGTTGTTACTCGGCGTCCGGCTGGACCGAAGGCGCAGCGGCCTTAAAGGCATCAAGCTGCATGCACGCGGCTTCTAGGGCCTGAATGCGCGGCCAGCGCAGTTCGACACCAAAACGGCGGGCATTGCCCAGTTGCGGAACGATATAGATGTCGGCCAGTGTCGGCGTATCGCCAAAAGCAAACGGGCCGGGCTGGTCGGCAATCAATGTCTCGACAGCATCCAGCCCCTCCTCGATGGTCTTTGCCGCCCATTCCTGAACCTGATCCTCGCCGTGGCCCAAATCGCGCAAACGCTGCAACACCTTCAGGTTCTGGACCGGATGGATATCGCAGGCCACGATCTGGGCCACGGCGCGGACCTTGGCTCTCTGCACCGGATCGATGGGCAGAAGGGCCGGCTCGGGGAGAATCTCGTCAAGGTATTCGATGATGGCCAGTGATTGTGTCAGCACATGCCCGTC
The DNA here is from genome assembly GCF_036659295.1 of Brevundimonas sp. Classification (GTDB taxonomy): domain Bacteria; phylum Pseudomonadota; class Alphaproteobacteria; order Caulobacterales; family Caulobacteraceae; genus Brevundimonas. The sequence goes on from NZ_JAVXCU010000049.1 coordinate 14,992, forward strand.
ATCGGTTTCCAGCGCCGGAAGATGCCCTTGCGGGTTCAGCGCCAGAAACGCAGGTAAGCGATGCTCGCCTTTACGCAGATGGTGGGAGACCTGCACGGCCTCCTGTCCCTTAAGGCCCAGGGCAATACGAACGCGCCATGAGGCCGTAGAGCGGAAATAACCGTGCAGGATCATCAGATTAAACTCCGGCGCGACGACGAACGCCGCCCAGTACAAAGACAGCCAGCGAAGCGATAATCGCCGGAATGACAGCCAGAAGGATCAGGTTCTGCGGGCTCCAGCCAGCGGCTAGAAGCACACCACCCACCAGCGGGCCAACGATGGCACCGATGCGGCCCACACCCAGCGCCCAGCCCACACCGGTCGCACGAATGGCGGTCGGATAGACGGCAGCGGTCAAGGCGTTACAGCCGATCTGGGCACCCACAACACCAAAGCCCGACAGTGCTGCGCCAACCAGAAGAACGGTCAGGTTGGTACCGCCAAAAGCCAGCAGTGCGATAAAAGCTGCCGATGCGGCATAGGCCGAACCCAGCACGATATAGGGGCTGAGCTTGTCGATCATACGACCCAGAACAATGGCACCGACAACGCCGCCGAGGTTCAGTGTGGCGGTCGATAGGATAGCCATCGACAGCGGCAGACCTGCGCCCTTCAGCAAGGTCGGCAGCCAGTTCACCAGGAAGTACATGACCAACAGGTTCATGAAGAAGGCGACCCACAGCAGCAGGGTGACCGGCGTGCGGCCTTCACGGAACAGCTGGAAGACAGAGAAGCCCTTGGCCGAGGTGGACTGTTCGTCCTTCAGACCCGAGATGAACTCGCTGACCGAAGCATTGGCGTCGATTTTTTTAACGATCGGGGCGATCTTGGATTCAGGCGCATCCTTGGCGACCAGGAAGCGAACCGATTCCGGCAGCATGAAATACAGCACTGGCAGCAGCAGCAGCGGTAAAACGCCACCGACCACGAAAACCGAATGCCAGTCCCACGTGGCGATCAGCCATGTCGAAACCAGACCACCAATGGTCGAGCCCAGCGGGAAGCCACAGAACATTACGGTCACCAAAGTGGCCCGCAGACGCGCCGGACCATATTCACTGGTCAGGGCGATGATGTTTGGCATGGCAGCGCCAAGACCGATACCGGTGATGAAACGGTAAATCAGAAGCTCGTTCATCGAACCGGCAAACGCAGTCAGAAGCGCAAACAGACCAAAGATAAAGGTCGAGATCAGGATGATCGTCTTGCGACCGAACTTGTCGGCAGCAGGGCTAAGGGTAAAGGCACCGACAGTCAGGCCCAGCAGACCAACTGCAAAGATAGGGCCGAACGCTGACGGGGCCAGACCCCATTCCTCGGCGATCTTGGGCGCTACAAAGGCACTCGACTGTGTGTCGAAGCCGTCAAGCATAGCGATAATAAAGCACAGCGCCGTCACGCCGAACTGCAGTGGACCGAATTTGGCCCGGTCGATGACGGCATTACCGCCGCCCTCCCCCATAGCTGCCATTTTTAACTCCTCCTCGGAGGGCGCATCTTTTGTGCGCCTCTCCGTGCTTGCTGATGATGTTGTTATCAGACGGCTTTGGGGCCGACCTTGATGTTGAGCGATGACAGGCCATCGATGGTCACAACCATCTCGTCACCTACGACGACAGC
>NZ_JAVXCU010000050.1:0-12681 GCF_036659295.1 Brevundimonas sp.
CGTCCCTTGGTCGTGTCGATAACCAACAGGTTTTCCGGCGCAATGGCCTCGTAATCGCTATCGGGCCCAACCGGAGACGCGATGGCGGGAGAGAAACCGAAACTGGCCACAAGGGCTGCGGCTACTAGGTTTACCGGTTTCATCATCCCGCCTTTTCTATTGTTTTTATTACGGATTTATTCAGCCGTTATCGATCTGGACCGGCACCTGAATATCGCATGCCGTAAAGGCGTTGCCTTTGGCGTTGCGCGCCGTATCGACAGCCGCGTTAAACGGCGCACCACCGGCCACAGCCACGCGCACCCGGGGACGCTCGGCCTCCGGCAGTTGCGATGCCAGACGCACGCGCGTCATCACATCGGCCCCCTCGCCAACAGCACCGTCAGCCGCTTCGGAGCCCGCTTTCAGCGACTTAACCACATCCAGACCCGACAGCACGCGCCCAAAGGCCGTATAGTTACCGTTCAGCGTGTCGGCATTACCCGTGGTCAGATAGAACTGGCTGTTGGCGCTGTCCGGTTGACCCGCGCGAGCCATACCGGCTGTGCCCGCGCAGAACAGCGGCGTGGCCCAGACCTTCATATCGGCATTGATCATCATCTGGGCGTCAGGCTGGGTCGAGACCACAACCGAACCTACAGTACCGACATGGCCCGGTCCGCCATTCGCAACCGGCACATAGCCCGTATCGCGGCCACGGCGGAAGCTGAACTCGGCGGCGATATCGGGCAGTTCACTGCCCCCCTCGCCTGTCCCCTTGGGATCCCCGGTTTGCGCCATAAAATTTGGAATGACGCGGTGGAATTTCAGCCCGTCATAGAAGTTCTGGTTCGTCAGGGTACGGATGCGCTCGATATGGTTCGGCGCAATACGGGGTTCCAGTTCGACCAGAACCCGCCCCTTGGACGTATCGATAACCCACAGATTTTCGGGGGCAACCGTGCGCCAATCCGCCGAAGGCGTGGATTGGGACGCGTTTTGGGCTTGGGCAGCACCGGCCAGAAGGGCGGTGGCTGCGCTCATGCAAATCAGCAGGTTTTTCATGGTTTACAGTGTTTCAGCGCTTACTGACCTTGTCGAGTACCGCAGCGGCAATCGACGGACTGACGAAACTTTCGATATTGCCATTCAGCATGGCGATTTCTTTGACCAGTCGCGATGCGATGGCCTGGTGGCGCGGGTCGGCCATCAGGAAGACGGTTTCGATTTCGCTGTTCAGGCGCTGGTTCATCGCCGTCATCTGGAACTCGTATTCAAAGTCGGCCACAGCCCGCAGACCGCGCACGATACAGGTCGCCTCGACCTCTTCGGCAAAGTGCATCAGCAGGCTGGAGAACGGGCGTACTTCGATCGCATCACCGAATCGTGCGACCTCGTAACGCAGCATCTCGACGCGCTCGGAGGTCGAGAATAACGGTCCCTTGGCATCGTTCTGCGCCACACCGATCACCAGCTTGTCGACCAGTTTGACCGCACGCCCGATGATGTCGAGGTGGCCATTGGTGACCGGATCGAAAGTACCTGGATAAAGTCCGATACGCATAGGCTATCTCAAGCCTCCCCAACTCTAAGTCCGTATTGCTTAGCAGGTGCAAAAAGAGGGGAATAGCGCAAATGGCTTCGCCTCACAGCCGAATATGACATTGCCCGCCCGTATTACAGCGGTTGCAAAACCTGTCGCGTCCATGCGTCGCGGATGAGCGCCAGCACCGGATGGTCCGCATCGAACCCGTATCCGTCGATAGCAGAAATAGAGGCCGCGGGCGTTGCCGCGTTGCACAAGAACGCCGCTTCAAACCGGCTGATATCCCTTAACAGTACCGTCTCATAGCTTTGGGCAATGCCCGCCTGCGACAAGCCCTGTGCGATCAGGCGACGGGTGACACCATCAAGAATATCGCCCGTGGGCCAGACCACGGCATCCTCGCAAACCAGTCCGATATTCCAGACTGTACCCTCCAGCACCTGCCCCGAAGGCGTGACCAGAAGGGCGTCGTCAAATCCGTCCATGCGGGCCTTGCGACGGGCATGGATGATGCCGGTCGTGCCCAGATGTTTGAGATGGGCCAGTTCGCGTTGATGCGGGACAGCACTGATCCTCTGACCATCGGCCAGAGCCTGTGCCGGAGCCGACACCCACAGACCGACCACAACATCGCCAGCCTGTTCAGGCGTGCGGATCGACAGATCCGGTGCCGTCAGGGTGACGCGGACCCATGCCTCGTCCACCGCTTCAAGAGCGATACGCAAGCTATTCAGAATGTTTGATTTACTGATCTGTTGGCCAAACAGTTCCTGCCCCGAGGCGATCAACCGCTTCAGATGCAGATCCAGTCCGCGCACCCCGCCCGCCTGATAGGAAAACGAGGTCAGCGCACCATAATTGACCATGGCCATGCGGCGCAGATCGGCCGCAGATGCAATATGGCCGTCGATCCACAATTGCGGTTCGACGGCCATTTTAGTCTTAGTCTTCCGAAGCGGTCGGCGTTTCGGCGATCTCGGTGGCTTCACCTTCGATCACGCCCTCGCCTTCGATTTCGACTTCGGTATCGTCCTCGTCCGAACCCGGCAGGCGTTCGACCGAAACCACGGTCTCGTCCTTGCTGGTGCGGAAGATCATCACGCCCTGCGACGAACGGCCGACAATGCGGACCTGATCGACAGGGGTGCGGATCATCTGGCCTGCATCGGTGACCAGCAGCAGGTCATCGCTGTCCAGAACCGGGAAGGCCGCAGCCAGACGCTTGCCGGCACGACCGCCAAGGCCGTGTGCGGTCAGACCCTGACCACCGCGACCGGTGCGGCGATACTCATAGGCGGAGGAGCGTTTGCCCAGACCGTTTTCACTGACCGTCAGGATGAACTGCTCGGTTGCGGCCAGTTGCTCGATGCGTTCCGGCGTCAGGATGGCGTCATCACCACCTTCATCCTCGGCCTCGACAGCAACAACCTCTTCGTCGCCCTCGCCCGCAGCGGCCCGACGGGCAGCATTGGCGTGTTTGACATAGGCGGCGCGTTCTTCCGGCGTCGCATCTACACGGCCCAGAACGGCCATGGAGATCACTTCGTCGCCGTCTTGCAAACGGATACCGCGAACGCCGGTCGAGTCACGCCCCTTGAAGACACGCACATCGTCCGCCTTGAAGCGGATAGCGCGGCCCAGTGCCGTGGTCAGCAGAATGTCGTCTTCGGCATTACAGATAGCGACGCCGACCATGTGGTCATCGTCTTCCAGCTTCATGGCGATCTTGCCCGCGCGGTTCACCGTGGCAAAATCGCTGAGCTTGTTACGACGCACATCGCCCGACTTGGTGGCGAACATGATGTCGTAATCACCCCATGTTGCCTCGTCTTCCGGCAGAGGCAGCACATTCATGATGCTGTCGCCCGGCTCGATCGGCAGCAGGTTCACAAAGGCCTTGCCCTTGGACTGCGGCGTGCCCAGCGGCAGACGCCACGTCTTGAGCTTGTAGGCCTTGCCGTTGGTGGCAAAGAACAGAACCGGCGTGTGGGTCGAGGCCGAGAAGACGCCGGTGATGGCATCTTCATCCTTCATCGACATGGCCGAACGGCCTTTGCCGCCGCGATGCTGGGTACGATAGGCGTTCAGCGCCACGCGCTTCACGTAGCCGGTATGGGTGACGGTCACGACCATGTCCTCACGCGGGATCAGGTCTTCGTCTTCCATCTCGTGATCGCCCTCGCCGATAACGGTGCGGCGCGGAACAGCGAACTGCTCCTTAACGGTCAGCAGGTCTGCGCGGATGATGGCCAGAACATTCTTGCGGTCCGACAGGATTTCGAGGTGACCCGAAATCGTACCGGCCAGCGTATTGGCTTCACCAAAGATATCGTCACGGCCCAGACCCGTCAGGCGCGACAGGGTCAGCGCCAGAATAGCCTTGGCCTGTTCGTCGGTCAGGCGGATCAGACCGCCCTCGACCAGAACCGTACGCGGGTCGGCAATCAGATCGACCAGAGCCATCATATCGCCAACCGGCCAAGCCTTGGCCTGCAGGCGCTCGCGCGCTTCGGACGGATCGACCGACGAGCGGATGATGTGGATGACTTCGTCGATATTGGCGACAGCAACCGCCAGACCGACCAAGACGTGACCACGGTCACGCGCCTTGTTCAGTTCGAACTTCACGCGGCGGACAATCACTTCCTCGCGGAATTCGAGGAACAGTTCCAGCAGCTTGCGCAGGCCCATCTGTTCGGGACGGCCATGGTTCAGCGCCAGCATGTTGACGCCGAACGACGATTGCAGCGCCGTATAGCGGTAAAGCTGGTTCAAGATCACGTCGCCTGAAGCGTCACGCTTCAGCTCGATGACCATGCGCATGCCCAGACGGTCGGATTCGTCGCGGACGTCCGAAATGCCTTCGAGGCGCTTTTCGCGCACCATCTCGGCAATACGCTCGATCAGGGTTTGCTTGTTAACCTGGAAAGGCAGCTCGGTGATGACGATGGCATCACGGTCCTTGCGGATTTCCTCGATCGACGCCTTACCGCGCACGATGACCGATCCACGGCCGTCACGCAGGGCGTTACGCGGCGCGGTGCGGCCCATGATCTCGCCACCGGTCGGGAAGTCCGGCCCCGGAACGATGTCCAGCAGCGCCTCGTCCGACACGTCGGGATTGTCCAGCAGGACAACGGCAGCATCAATGACTTCGCCAAGGTTATGCGGCGGGATATTGGTCGCCATACCTACGGCGATACCACCGGCACCATTGACCAGCAGGTTCGGAATCCGGCTCGGCAGTACGACCGGTTCATGTTCTTTTTCGTCGTAGTTCGGCTGGAAATCGACAGTGTCTTTGTCGATATCGGCCAGCATCGCCACGGCGGCATGGGTCATCTTGGCTTCGGTATAACGCATCGAAGCGGGCATATCGCCGTCGACCGAACCAAAATTGCCCTGACCGTCAACCAGCGTCAGGCCCATGGAGAAGTCCTGGGCCATACGGACCAGTGCCATGTAAACCGAGCTATCACCGTGCGGGTGGAAGCGACCCAGCACGTCACCGACCACACGCGCGCACTTGGAGTACGAACGCTCGGGTGTCATGTTCAGGTCATGCATCGAATACAGGATGCGGCGGTGAACAGGCTTGAGACCATCGCGCGCATCAGGCAGAGCGCGGCTGACGATCACGCTCATGGCGTAGTCAAGATACGAGCGTTTCAGCTCGTTTTCGATGGTGATCGTTGCAATATCGCCGGACGTCGAAGGGGCGGCGTTTTGGTAACTATCGTCGGTCAAGGAAATCAGGCTTTAAATGGCCGGAATCGGAACGTGATCCGCTAGGGTCGGTTCTAGCACTAGGGGGGCGTCGTGGCAAAAGAACATGCCGCTCCAAATCCGTACTTTCTGGAGGCAATATCATGCGTAAAACAACCACAGCCCTTCTTGTCGGTAGCGCGGCCGCTCTCGTCATCAGCTGCACCGCTGTCGCCGCCGAACAGGCATCGCACACGGCCCACCAGAACGCGCCCGCAGCCGCCGCGTCGGGCTATAATGTCCACCTGTTCAACAACGAAGGCGCTGCCGCCGGTACGGTCACGCTGAAGCAAGGCCCGAACGGTCTGCTGATGGTCGTCGAGGCCACCGGCCTGACCCCGGGCTGGCACGGTATCCACCTGCATGAAACCGGCCAGTGCGAAGCCGCCTTTACGTCTGCCGGTGCCCATATCAACCACCCCGAAGCCAAGGTACCGCACGGCCTGATGAATGCCGACGGCCCCGATGATGGCGATCTGCCCAATATTTTTGCCAATGCTGACGGCACGGCCAAAGCCGAGATTTTCACCACCCGCGCGCGTCTGTCGGGTGACGGTCAGGCACAGGACCTGCTGGACAATGACGGCTCGGCCATCATCATCCACGCCAATGCCGACGACCATTCCAGCCAACCTATCGGCGGTGCCGGTGCGCGTGTGGCCTGTGGCGCGATCCATCTGATGCACTAAGGCGTAACGCCTTTGAAAAAGGGCGCAGCGGCTTTGGCCACTGCGCCCTTTTTTTATGCCGCGTGCGGACCTTTAGCGCGCCGCGCCGTATCGCAATCCGCGCTCGGCCAGAGACACCACCACCACACCGGTCAGGGTCAGCACCGCCCCTGTGATGATCTGCGGGGTCAGCATGTCATTCATAAACAGCCAGCCCATCAGCACCGACACCACTGTCGAGCCCAGCAGATAGGGCGTAACCCGCCCTGCCTCGCGCCTCTGCACCAGCCAGAACAACATGCTGGTGGCCAGGACCGAAGACAGCAGCCCCGCCCAGACGACCGATGCCCAGACCACCGGAGGGGCGGCCATAGCCCCTTCGATCTGGCCCTTCTCGAACATGAACGAGCCAAACGCCATGGCCGGAAACGCGGTCAGGGCCAAAATGCCCTGCATCTTCAAAGGCGGCACCGAGGCCGTGCGGCGTGCAATCACCGTCACCAAGGCCCAGACCGCAGCCCCCAATGTACCAAATACAATCGCTTCCCAGTCACGAAGCGCATGGGGGTCAGCCGTCATCCATGCCACGCCGACAAAGGCGATCAGCAGGCCGACGATCCCCGGCCAACGCACCTTTTCGCCCAGTAGAAGGAAGGCAAACAGGGTCGTAAAGGGTATCCACATCTGGGTTGCGACCGATACCGGACTGACATCGTGCGCCAATGAAAACGCGTAATAGATCAAGCCGTAATGGATCGGACCGCCCAGAACGGCAATCAGCATCAACGCCTTCCAGTTCGGGAATGGCGGTCGCACAAACGGCACCAGACACACTGCAGCCACGCCAAAGCGCATGGCGGCGACCATCATGGGCGGCATATACTCGGTCGCCAGTTTGGCGGCTGCGTTATTGACGCCCCAGATGATAACGATGGCCACAATGGCCCCGATTTCCAACGGTGTGAGCTTTTGATCCAACATGGTGATCTGGCCATGCCATAGGTAAAGACGTTTGGCTTCTCACGAAGCTTGTCTCCGTGTTTCGGCCGACCAAAGCCGCGCGCTATGACAGGTGTAAAATCTGGCGGCTTGCATGTATGTGGGGCGGCTAAACTATCCAGTCGAGAGTTCCCCCATGGCCACCGCCCGTCCCCAAATGTTCCGGATTTTCGCTGCTCTCGGTGCGGCGGCCTGTATCGGCACGATGGCGAGCGCGGCCAATGCCGGTCCTCTGCACGTCACCTCGCCTGCCCCGCTGCCGCTGGATAACCACATGCCGCGCGTCTTTATGGGTGGCAGCATCGATATGGGTGGTGCGCCCGACTGGCAGGCCGCCATGACCCGCGCCCTGTCGGATATGGATGTGGTGATCTTGAACCCGCGCCGTCCCGACTGGAACCCTGCATGGCGTCCCGAAGCCGACGAGCCGGAGTTCCGCCGTCAGGTGGAATGGGAACTGGCCGCTCTCGAAGCCAGCGACGTCATCGTCATGTATTTCGCACCGGGAACCCAAAGCCCCATCAGCCTGCTGGAAATGGGCCTGCATGCCCGCAGCGGCAAGCTGATCGTGCTGGCCCCCGACGGTTTCTGGCGCAAGGGTAATGTGGACATCACCGCCGAGGCCTATGGCGTGCGTCAGGTGTCCAATATGGAAGAACTGACCGCCGCCGTCCGCGAAGCCTTGAGCGAAGCCGCCGCCGAAGGCCGCTTTAACCGTTAAAAGACTGGTCTAGAACACTGGCCTAGAACACTGGCTTGGCGACCATCAGCCAGTAGATGCCGATCACACCGGCAAAGGCGGGCCAGCCAAGGATGAACCACGTCCGGAACAGGCTGAAATAGCGCGGCGGTAAAGGCTCGCCCTGCGCCTGCGCATGCTTGGCCATTTTCGCCAACTCCATCTGGATCCACACCACCGGCAACCAGCAAACGCCGATCAGCACATACAGGGCATAGGCCGCCAGCAACCACGGCTCGGTCAGGCTGTAGCCCTGAAGGTGGATCAGGCCCAGCCCGCTGATCGGCTGGACCACCACTGCGGTCGCCGTAAACACGAAATCGGCCAGCACCACGATCGAACCCACCGCTGCCATCGTGGCGACATTGCGGGTCATGTGGGCGCGCAACATGAAGAAGGCGATCCCCGCCCCTGTGCCGAACAATACGGCACCGGACAGGATGTGGATGATCTTCAGCCACTCATACATATCAGCGCCTCGCCTCCGTTCCGGCCACAAACAGGCACAGCGCCATCATCGGCAGCACTTTAAGCCACGGCCCCAGCGGGCTCAGCCAGTAGTGCGGTAACAAGATCGTCGCGGCGATCAGATATCCGATAGTGGCAAGGAACATGAAGACCGCCACCCGCGACGTCCATGGCCGCACAAACAGCATCAACCCCAGAACTACATCCAGCAGAGCGCCGAACCACACAATCGGCCACGCAAAGCGGGCCGCGCTTGTCTCGCGGATGATGGCCAAGGACTGCTCCCAACCGGCGGTATAGCTGACCACGCCGGTCAGCAGCCAGAACAGGCCCAGCACCACGATGGCGATGGGTCGCACACCCCACAGGCGGGCATGTCAGACATCCTGAACCGAGGCCGGATTTTCCGACAGGAAGCGCCGGAAACTGCGGGCGTCCACACCCAGACGGTTGGCCCAGTCGCTGTCAGCGCCCGACGCGCCATAATCCAGTTGCTTCATCGCCGTGCTGCGCAGTGGCGACGGCCAGCCCAGCCGCCCCAGCACATCGCCGACCATGATTGCAGGGGCTGCCATCCAGCGCGGCACCCGCAATACAGGGGCCTCGGCAAAGCCCAGCCAGCCGCGATAAAGCGAAAGGGTTTCCACCATGGTCACAGTTTCGGGGCCGGTAATGTCCAGCGCCTCACGCTTGATGCTGCGATCGGACACCAGTTTGACCACCGCCGCCGACAGATCGGTCAAGGCCACGGGCTTGAACAACTGCTCGCCGCCCACCACCGGCATCACCAGCGGCATGGCAGACAGAGCGCGGATAAAGCCGGTGCCACCAAAGGCTGCGCGATCCACCACCAGCGATGGCCGCAGGATTACCCAGTCCAGCTTGGAAGCCGACACCATGGCCTCGGTTTCGGCCTTGGAGGAGGCATACAGGGTGCCCGCCCCTTCATCGGCTCCGACCGCCGAGACGTGGATCAGGCGCGCCATGCCCGCCGCTTCGCAGGCGGCGATCAGGGCGCGCGGTCCGTCGATATGGGCGATGCGGTTGCTGTCCTTGCCACCGTCCTGAAGCACGCCGACGCAGTTCACCACCGCATCAACACCGGCCAGCAAGCCCTGCCAGTCATCGGCATGGGTCAGGTTGAAGAAATCCGCCTTCACCCATTCAAAATGCGGGGCCCGACGCGAACTTGAGCGCGTATCACGCGCCCCTGCCCGCACCTGATACCCCGCCGCCGACAAAGCCGCCGCCACGCGCGAGCCGATAAAGCCATTGGCCCCGAGGACCAGAACACGTCCGCCCATATTATCCCCCCACCGGTTTCTACCCCAGAATCCGGTCCTTCATATCTACGCCTTGCGGTGGCATGGCGCACCATGTCTTGCCCTTAAGCCTGCGCCGGTTTCGCGCCACGAAACGATAGGCTGCATCGCGTATCGGTCTCGGCACCCCATAGCCGATAACGCCCAACCGGTATGGGAACGGCAGATGCCGCGCCAGATGCAGCACCGCGTCCGACATTCCCATCGCCTGCCCGTCCTCGATCACCAGCATGCTGGCCGGATCATCAGGGTTCAGGCCGTAATGGACCAGCAAGGCACGTCCCAGATCACTCTGCGTCGGTAACAAACAAAAACGCGGACCGTGCTTGAGCAGGGTCCGCGCCGAATACGAGCAGAGAGCACAATCGCCATCAAATAAGACCACCGGCCGGTCGTCCGAAAAGGACGGCACGGCGGGATCGTGGCGATAGCTATAGGCTCCATGCCTCATGTTCTTTTTCGATTAGAACGGAATGTCGTCGTTCAGGTCATAGCTTTCCTTCGGACCCGACGGACGGTTGGCACCGCCGGTCGAGAAGCCCGACGAATAGTCGTCATCATTGCGACCGCCACCTTGGCCACCGCCATAACCACCGCCCGAGCCACCATCCGAACGGCCGCCCAGCATGGTCAGGGTGCCGTTGAAGCGTTGCAGCACGATTTCGGTCGAGTATTTCTCGACGCCCTGCGCATCCGTGTATTTACGGGTTTGCAGCGAGCCTTCGATATAAACCGTCGAGCCCTTTTTCAGATACTGCTCGGCCACCTTGACGATGTTCTCGTTGAAGATGACCACCGAGTGCCACTCGGTCTTTTCCTTGCGCTCGCCCGAGGCCTTGTCGCGCCAGGTTTCCGAGGTCGCGATGCGCAGGTTGGCGACGCGGTCGCCCGAGTTCAGGGTGCGGATTTCCGGATCGCGGCCCAGATTGCCGACCAGAATAACCTTGTTGACGCTGCCCGCCATGACCGATGTCCTTTTATTATTGCCCGCCGGTCTGCCCAGCAGCGACGGGTATGTTCCATTTATGTTCCGATTTCACAACCGGAAAATCTATTCTTACGGGGCGATTGCGATGGGCCGTCCGTCGATCTCGCGCTGAATGGCACCGGGTATAGCGAGTCGGCCATCCCCCGTGCGCGTCAGAGCGAAAAATCGTGGTCCGGTCAGCGAGGTGCTCATCTTAACGCCCTGTCGGTCGATGAAGATAAACCGCCCCTGATACGAGCCCACCATATCGTTATTGGAGCCGCCCATACGCAGGAATTTGATCCGCAACTCTTCCAGACGCGCCGCACAGAATTCGATCTGCGGCTGGTCGCGCGCCACCACATTAAAGCGCAGACCGCCCTTCTGGGTCGCGTCCTTGCCGACATGGTAGCAAACGCCCTCGTCCATCGGGGCCTCGACCTCGGTGGACGAACAAGCCGACAGGCCAAGACCTGCTGCTCCGAGCATCCCCACCATCAAAGCGGTCTTATAGACTGGGCGCATCAGAGCCTCGGAAACTGGCATTGGCGGTTTTGATCCGCATAGGTGCGGAAGGTGGCATTATCCGACGAAACTTCAACCCGGCGCGGGACCAGACGCAAGGTCGTATCGTTCCAGCGGCCATACTGGGCCTCGCCCGGCGTGCGGATGCAGGTGCCCGAATACAGCGCCTTGACGCACTCGGCCTGACTCATGCCTTGCCCGACCTGACGCCATTCGGAACCGACGTGGCGCAGGCACTGACCGTCTACAGGCGCGGCCGATTGCGGGGCTTGTTGTGCGGGGGCTGCCGGATTGGTGACGACCACCTTGGGTTCTTCGACCGGAATTTGCGGCGGAGGCGTAAAGGAAGCCGCCGCCAGCGCACCGGTCGCGTCCAGACCCACATCCAGTGTTCCGGTCGCCACGCCATTGCGCTGGGCGCAGCTGGCCAGCGTAGCCATGCCGACAAACTGTCCACCGACATAGCAGCGCAACTCGCGCGTTGGCTCCAGTACAGGAGCCTCGGCCAGATCGATTTTCAGCCCGCCCTCGGCGGCTGCCGGCACATTGTCGGGGTCATTGGGATTGCCCGCACCGAAGAACATTGCAGCCGCCACGGCGGCCACAACGGCCACACCTGCGCCCACAATAACCATTGTGCGGGTATCTTTTGGAAAAGCCATACGGGTCTCTACGCCATCAATGGCTTCAATAGCCCTGTCCTAGCCACTCGCGTCAACTGTGGCTGTGCAGAACTCAGCCGCCCAGTCGTGCCAAAGCTGCCTGATAGTTGGCAATCTGGCTCTGCATATAGGGCGACGGCGCGCCGACCGGTCCCTTATTGGCGTTCAGCATGGTCGGGCTCATGGCGCGATAGGCCTCGCGCACACTACGCAGAGCCGATTGCACGAAATCACGCGCCTGAATGACGGAATCGGCATTGAGCAGGTTCAAACTGGCCGGCAGTTCAAGACCGATCGTCTTGCGCTTGTCACTGCCCTTGCCGACATAGCCAGCCGTCAGGCCAAGACCCGCCAGCGCATCGCGGCCAGTCTCGCCCGAAGAAATCAGTGCGCCCTTGCGGCCGTCGGCATTGGTCAGGGTCAGGTACTGGCCGCCCCCTTGCAGGACACGGCTGTCGCCTTCGGTCGCGGGGCCTTCGCCGCGATTGGTCGAGACAGTGACCTTCAGATTGCGTCCCGATGCCGTTTCGATCTTGGTCGCCAGGGTTTGCAAGGTGTCGCGGGCGTCAATCGTCACGGCGGTTTTGCGGTTCGTATTGGGGTTGGTGACATAGAAACGGTCACCGGCCCGCAAGCCTGTGGAATCCACCAGCTTTTGCGATACATCCTGAACCAGTTCACCACTGGGCAGGCCCAGCTTGTCCAGCACGCTGGAGCCGTTGCTGGTCACAGCCAGTGCCAGCGGTTTGGCCTGTTGCTTGTCACCGGTCCATGTGCGGTTCCAGTCCACAGCGCCGGTCGTCGCGTCGATACGCGCCAGATAGGCAATGGAGGGGTCTGTATCCTTGGCAGTGCGGGCGCGATCCCATGTTCCGGTCAGCCAGACCTCGCCGTCCACGATCTTGACGTCTGCTGCCGTGTCATCGCCTGCGGTACCGTAATAGGTCAGGCGGTCATCGCCCGAAGCCTGAAGATCCATCGACAGATTGGCGACAAAGGCGTCCGATCCACCGGCATGGGCACGGGTGACGGTATCGATAT
>NZ_JAVXCU010000050.1:12691-16615 GCF_036659295.1 Brevundimonas sp.
ACGCGTGGCCCCCGATACGATCAGCTTGCCGTCCGACACCGCAATCCCTGCGATCTCGCCATTATGGGCGGCACCCAGATTACGGGTGGACAGCAGTTGAGGCGCGCCGTCCTGACCGATGCTGAACTGGCGCACGACAAAGCTGCCGTTCTCGATACCGGCCGTATAAAGATTGTCGCCGTCCACGGTCATGGCCTGAACGGAATCATCGCCCGCAGTACCGAACTGGGTGGTGCCCATAGACGTCGCCTTGATCGGCGCTGTGGCGTGGCTCTGGCTCTCGCCAAAGACCTGAACATAGCTGTCCCAGCCGCCGCTCGCCGTCGTACCCGGCATGGCCGACTGGGCGCGCCCTGATACATAGACCTTGCCGTCAGCACCGAAGGATACGGCCGTGGCTTCGTCTGCAGCCTTGGCCCCGCGCGAATGGGTCCATTGCTCGACGCCATTGGCATCAAATACCGAAACAAAGCTGTCCGACAGGCCCGCATTGGCTCCGCTCTGTCCGGGGATCAGCCCCCCCGTCACCGAACCTGCCACAGCGACGCGGCCATCGTCGGACACCGAAATGGCATAGCCTGCCGCATTGGAGGCCGCGCCCAGTCCGCGACTGATGACCACCTGCCCCGTCGAATCCAGCTTCATCAGAACCACGTCTGACTGGCCGCGCACCGTGTGCCCGCCTGCGTCCGCAGTCATATCGGCCACGATCCACATGCCACCATCGGCGGCAGCGGCCGAAGCCCGCACCGTGCTGATACCATCCGGCAGATTTGACTGACCTGTGCGGCCATCAACCCAGTTCGTATCGCCGATACCGGCCCCACCCGAACCCGCAGGATCGAATTTCAGGGCCTGATTATTACCGCCAAGGCCATTGCCTTGGATCACATGGACCGAGCTACCGGAAGAAACCGCCTGAAAACCAACCGTCTCGCTGGAATTACCCGCAACACGCAGGCCCCAGCTATTGCCGGTTGCAGGCAGGGTGATCGTGCGGTCGCCCACCGTCATCTTGCGCGGCTCGCCAGGGATATCCTGACGGCTGAAACGGGTTTCGACGCCCGCCGTTTTCAACGTCCCGTTGATGTGGTCGATCACCGCATCCATCGTGCGCGGCGTTGCGCCCATATCGTTCAGGTCAATGGCAATGGACTGTGTGCCGCTGCTGGTACGGATAGTGACGTTGAACTGGACCTCGCCCTGAAACGCCTCGACAGGCTCGGACAGGCTGCCCTTGTGCAAGGGGCCGGTCTGGTAGGCATGGTTGTCACGCGGGACCACCGTCGTCCCCTGACTGCGGGTCGAGGAGATACCGTTAATCAGCTGAACCGTATCCACATCCGCGCCCGCCGTGGCCAGATACTGGGAAACTTCTTTCAGACCTGCCTCGAAGCGTTTTTGCAGCTGTGCTGTCTCAGCCTTGGAAACACCCTTCTCCATGCCTCTCAGAGCCAGGGATTCCAGCAGTTGCAAGCCTGTGTGCAGCGAAAACAGGGTCTTATATTCGTTGGAGTTTTTGGCTTTAAAGTCGAGCTTGTTGGCGCGTTCGTCGATAAATTTATTGCTCGACAGCGCCTTGCGCAGCAGCTCCGACGGGGTCGGCTGCTTGTCGGCGACAGAGCTGCTCCACGGTGCGGTCGGCTGTGATTTTACGCCACCACCAGACGCACCTGTGCCACCCGAGAAGATGCTGCTGGCATCACCCCCGTAAAGTCCCAACAGATAACTGTTGTTGATCTTCATGCGGCACGCTCCATTTCACAAAAAGCTTTACCGCAACACGCTCAGCAAGTCGTTAACATCAGCAAGGAAAAGCAAAAACGCCGACCTGTGCAAACAGATCGGCGCTTTGAAAAGATTGCAGAAAGCGCGCGGCTTACTGGAACAGCGACAGGATGATCTGCGGCGACTGGTTGGCAATCGACAGAGCCTGCGCGCCCAGTTGCTGCTGGACCTGAAGCGCCTGCAAGCGAGCGCTTTCCTTGGCCATATCGGCATCCACCATGTTGCCAACACCGACTTCAAGCGAGTCCATCAACTTACCGACGAACACATTGTGCTTTTCGATCTGCTTGGCCTGCGCGCCAAGTTCGGCCAGACGCTCGCTTGACGTAGCCAGAGCCGCCTCGACAGCGGTCAGCGCCGCCGCCGGATCCGTTTCTAGATCCAGACCGGTCAGGGTCAGTCCAGCCAGCGTCAGGTCTTGCGGATTCAGCGCGATGGTTTCCTGTCCGTCAGCGCTGGCCAAAAAATCCAGAGGAGCCGCTTCGCTGGCATCCAAAATATTCTTGCCATCGAAGGTGGCGTTCTTTGCAAACGAGTCCAGCGACAGCAGCAGCGCTTGGAACTCGTCATTATAGGCTTTTTTGGTTGCATCCGAAGCCGACGGATCTGCAGCAGATGTCGCCTTCTGGCGCAACTCTACGATAATATCGGAAATCTCGGCACCAGCCGCCAGCGAAACATCGGCGATCGAGGTCGCACGGTTCAGGCTGGATTTAACCGAATCCAGCGAAGACATATCCGCACGCTGGTTCTGGGCGATGGCCCACGTTGCCGCGTTATCCTTGGCACCCTGCACTTTCAGGCCGGTATTGATGCGGCTCTGCGTGGTGGCAAGTTTGGAATTGGTCTTGTTCAGGTTCTGCAGTGCAATGAGTGCAGAGCTGTTGGTGTGAACGCTGGTGGTCATGGCTTTTTCGCCCCCGGACTTCTGTACCGGTGTACTATTAACCATGAGTCGTGATCGTATGGTTAACGCATTAAAAACCATAAACCCGCCATCCGGCATATGTTCCGGTGGCGTTATAAAAACGATAGCGATAATGCGTTGTCATCGCAGATTTAATTCTGACGGATCAATAAGCTGGCTTACGCCATAGTGCTCACCACTCCGCCCTGGCGATAGGCAGGGTCCGTGATCAGTTTTTGCACTTCCTCGCGCGGAAGCTGACGGATCACCTCGCCCGTGACGCGGTCCATGACCTTGTACACAAAGCGGTTCGGGCCCACGGCCTCGATCACAAGTCTTTGGCTGGCCTCATCATTGCCGGCCAATGCCGATTGTGGCTTGGCAGGCGGCATTTCGATGCTGGCGACGTCCGGTGTGACATTCGCCACTGCCGAAACAGAAGAAATCGGTTCAGTCATTCTACATTCAGCGCCCCTCTGGCGCACCCTCCTGTGTTCAAGAGTACGGAGCGGGCCTCAAAAGACCCGCTCCGTTATCCCGATTAGCGGAACAGACCCAGCAGCATCGAGCTGGACGAGTTGGCGATCGACAGAGCTTGCACACCCAGCTGTTGCTTGGTTTGCAGCGCGGTCAGACGAGCGCTTTCCTTGGCCAGATCGGCATCCACGAGGTTGCCTACGCCGGTTTCCAGCGAGTCCTGCATCTTGCCGACGAAGGTCATCTGGCGATCCAGCGACTTGGACTTGGTACCGAAATCGGCCAGAACCGTTGTGAAGGCGCTGATGGCCGAGTCCACATTGGCAGCCGTACGGTTGGCTTTGTCCGGCGTGGCCAGGTTATAGGCACCGGCACCAGCACCACCGGCCAGCGGATTGGTGTCCGCTGCGGCAATCGCCTTCAGGGTGAACTTGTTGCCGGTTGCACCGGTGTTCGTGGTCACCTCGACGGCAGCCGCATTCGCTTTGAACAGGTTCACACCGTCGAAGGTCGCGCCACCGAGAGCGGCAGTGATTTCGTTGGTGATCGCCGTGAAGTCGGCATGCAGCTTGGTCTGGGTGTCGCCGGTCGCCGGAGCGTCCTGAATAGCCACAGCGAGGCTTTTCAGTTCGGTCAGGGCATCAACGACGGTTTCGCCAGCAGCCAGAGCCACATCGACGATCGACTGACCGCGTTGCAGCGACTGTTTGACGGCGTCCTGAGCGCCCATTTCCGCACGTTGCGATGTCGCA
>NZ_JAVXCU010000051.1:0-16226 GCF_036659295.1 Brevundimonas sp.
CTACCCACGCGCCGGACACAACCGTCGATAGATCAGCCGCCGATACCAGTACGTCACCCGTTTCCATGCGTACGGCATGCATGACGCCGTCTATCAGGGGAACACACAGTTGCGCGGGAACCAGCGAAGCGACACTCAATCCAGCCCCGTCTATCCAGTTTCGCCATGCCGCTAAAAGCGAACGGCGAACAACAGCCACCGGCGTCGTCCCGCCCATGGATGTACGCCCCAGTATCACCTCGTCATCGGCTAGATCATGGCCCAGCAGTTCGCTCATCTGCCAGCGGGCGGCAGCCACTTGCTGCGACGCCGTACCTTTTGGCAGTGTCAGCCAACGCACAGCCACATCTTCGGCGGGAGCAACCGCAATCCAGTCGGCAACAATCGGCGCATTGTCATCCGGTGCCAAAATACCCCGCTCTGGTGTCTCGCCCTCCGGACGTAGTTTGCGCCAGTGCGCTGGCATGCCCGTCGCCGCGGGCAGAAAGATAATAGCGTTTGCGGTCATTCTTCGGTCGTCCAGCGGCGGATAACGGTGCGGGTCGTGCCATCGGGCGCGACCTGTAAAACGAGGGTTCGAACGGCGCGGCTGTCACCGGCCTGAACATCGATACGGACATTAAAATATCGGGTAACGAGCGTGGTCTGGGTTCGCATCTGCTCGTCCGCGACCACATCGTTCAAAACATGCGGGGCCCAGAATCCATCGACACTTTGCCACCCCCCCGCGGGTCTGTTCCGGATGGCCGCACGTGCCGCCCCCATTGTCATGCGCCCTCCACTGAGAGCCACAAGCAAGGGCGCATTTTCAGGTGTCAGCGTATTCAGGTTGAGGCGTGAAAGGCGGGTCTCGGGCAAGGCGCAGACATAAGGTCGAAGCTGCCTGTAAAGAGCATCATCAAATCCCTTGATGACCCGAAGCTCGCTGACATCGGCCAGCATCAAGCCACCTGTTCGATAGGCCGTGGGACGCGACGCATAATAGCTGTCTTCGGCACCGCCTGTACCGCGAACATCCTGATCGGAATCCATCCAGTCAGTCAGGCTGTCCGCCAGAGACAGCATCCTTGCACTGGGCAAACCTAGTGCAACACCCAGAGCTACAAACTGTCCGATGCCTTGTTCTTGAGCGCGGAGATCTTCGCCCTGCCCCAGCACCAGACTGTTCAAGTTGAAACAGGCCTGCCCGTCGCTCACTATGGTCCTGACCTGACCAATATCGGTATCAACATTGATAGCCTGCCCGTTCCAGACAGGCATGATCGGCGTCATTTGCGGGTTGGCTTTAGACAGGCGCATGACCTGTTTCGCAGCAACCGTTTCGGCAACCGCCGCATGAGCCTGCATTTCCGCCAAATGCTCGACATTGCTTGTCCGACGTACCGTGAAACGCACATCATCCAGTATCAGGACACATACCGCCGCCATCACCGCCACCAGCAGCAAAACGGTCAGCAAGGCCATGCCTTCGCGCGTGCCGAGTGAGAGACTGCGCCTCATCCTGCGGTCACCGGTATCAACATCTCGACGGGGCCATAGCCGTCTAAAACCATGCGGATACGCACGGCATCCGGTAGTGGCCGCTCTGTTGAGCTCAGATAGCCCGGTCCCTCGGACTGCCCCTGAATGAGTGACACCCGAGCATCCGAAACCCCTCGATAAAGCACCTGTGCCGGATTGGGCGTTCCGCCATCCAGATGGCGGTAGGTACGGCGCTCCAGACGGCCGTCTACGAGGCGGTACTCGACCTTTTGCAAGCTGGGTCGAGCGTCACGTTCAGGATTGCTCCACCCTGCGCGCACCAAACTTAACAGGGGCTGGTCCGCTGACGGGCCTGTCATAACGGGTGCAACAAAAGGCCGGCCCGAAACACCGCGTGTTCTTCGGGCAGTCATCTGGGACACATCGCTTTTCAGCATGGCGGTCGTGCGCTGGAAATCAGCAAGCCGCGCCGCATGGCCCTTGATGGCAAAGCGCGCATCCACCACCTGCGTCAAAACCAGAACACCGGCGGCGGAAATCATGGCGAACACCGCCATGGCCACCAGAACCTCGACCAGAGTGAACCCCTCGCGGGTGGAATGGAATTTTGCGACCATCAACGCCTGTCCACGCTATGGCCAAGGCGGCGGGCCACCTGTTCTCCGTCATTGAACACGCGCACCTCAATGACATTCACACCATCTCGCGAGACAGGCGTATGGCGCATCCAGTTCCATTGTTGGCCCGCCATCTGGACCTGACCTTGTGTCTCTGACGACAGACCTAAAGCCGCCTCTGTGACGATCCGGTCGGCGACCACTGCGCCCAGCGCTTTGCGCTCCATCATGACTGTGGTGCGCGTGCTTTCCAGTGACAGCTTCACCAGAGCCATGGCCGCAAGCGAAAACACGGCAAGCGCCACCAGCATTTCAATAAGGGTAAAGCCGTCACGCGATGGGTTATGGCGCAAGCGAAACCTCCCCCGCGCCGTCAACCGTCACGATGACGCTGCGATCATCTTTTGACAGGCGAAGCGTGACAGGCTGGGTCGCTCCTGTTGGATCGAAAACCATGCGCATCGTTTGTCCGGTCGTAATGCCTTGCGGCCACGAAGCGGCCTTCAAAGCCCCCGTCAGAGGCAGCCAGTCCACTCCGTCAGAGGCCTGAAACCCATAGCCTTTGGGGTCGATTATGGCCGATACATTGCGGTTGCTAAGTATCGCTTCGTCACGCGCCATAACCAGTCGTGCGGCCATTCGCTCAGCTTCGGCGGACACCGGTGATCGTGGATCGGGTGCGGATAAAATGACCGCCGTTGCCGCTATCCCGATCACCGTAATGACCACCAGTAGCTCCACTAGCGTAAAGCCCTGCCTGTGACCTTTCGAGCGGCTAGAGGTTCCAGTTGCCGATGTCGGCATCATCGCCCTCGCCTCCCGCCTTGCCATCGGCACCAAACGACCAGACATCAAACGCACCGCCATGCTCGCTGTTGCGGCGGTACTGGTACGGATTTCCCCACGGATCCTGCGGTAGGCGACGCACATAACCCCCCTGACGATAGCGGTCAGGTTGGGCCAGGTCGGCGGGCGGTGACTTCAATGCCGCCAGTCCTTGCGGGTCACTGGGGAAGGCCATGTTGTCTAGGCGATAGGTTTCCAGCGCCTGTTCCAGCACGGCAATATCTGCGCGGGCCTTGCCCTGCATGGCCTTGTCCTGACTGGGCAGAACATTGATGACCACGACCGTCGCCAACAGGCCAATAATGGTGATGACCACCAGCAGTTCTACGAGGGTGAAACCCTCACGCCCAATGCTGTGATTATGGCGGCGGCTATTGCGGACAGATTGAACCAGTTTCGACAACATCATGACCTCGTTCACCCCATAGCCAGGGTGTTGATCTGCAAAATGGGAAGAAGGATCGACAACACGATCAGGGCCACCACACCGCCCATCACCACGATGATGGCCGGCTCCAGAAGGCTCAACATGACGGCAGTGAAGTTGGTGAATTCGCGATCGAGATAGTCGGCGGCGCGTGCCAGCATTGGCTCCAGACGCCCGCTGGATTCACCCGAGGCTGTCATGTGGATCAGTACGGGCGGGAATACACCGGCCCGTTTCATGGCTGACGACAGGCCGCCTCCCTCGCGCACAGCCTCGGACATCGCTTCGGTGGCTTGACGCAGGGCGCGGTTGGAAACCGTACGGGCGGTGATATTCAACCCCTCCAGTACCGGAAGTCCTGCGGCGATCATGGTCGCCAAGGTGCGGGCCATCTGTGCCGCATGAAGATCACGCACCAAGGCTCCGATGATCGGAAAACGAAGAACCATGGCATCAGTCTTTAGCCGGATATCCTCACGGCGGCGGGCCACGGCCAATGCCACAACGCCCACAATCATCAGCAACCCCGCCAGCCACCCCCACTGGGTCATAGCGCGTGACATGCCGATGACACCGCGTGTCAGCAAGGGCAATGTCTGGCCCATACTGTCGAACTGCTCGACCACCTTGGGCACTACAAAGGTCATCAGGGCAAGCACAACGCCGGACGCCACCAATGCCAAAACGCACGGGTAAACAACGGCGGCTATCACCTTACCGCGGATTTCCTGATCGCGTTCAAGTCCGTCGGCCAGACGTTCCAGAATGGCTTGCAGGGAGCCCGACGCTTCACCTGCCTTGACCATCGCGCGATATAAAGGCGGGAATGCCGATCCTTGCGTGGCCATGGCATCGGCCAGACCTCGCCCTTCCAAAAGGGCCGTATGAACCCCTTCCAGCGCCTGTTTGACATTAGGGCGTTCGGCCTGCGCCACCAGTGTCCGCATGGCCTCTTCGAGCGGTGTGACCGATACCAGTGTCGCTAACTGGCGTGTGGACAGCGCCAATGCCTTTGCCGACAGGCGCGACTTGCCGCGACGTGGCGCGGCCTTTCGCGCATCTTCACCTTCGCGCACATCCAGAACCAACATCTGTCGCTGTTCCAGCTGTTGCCGCACGGCATCCATACTGGTGGCGCGTATATGACCGCGCACAGTACGTCCCGATACGTCCACTGCGACATAGGCAAAGCCGGGCATCAGGCTGCAACCTCGATGGTGCGATCGCCGGTCACGCGAACGGCTTCGTCTACCGATGTCACGCCATGCAGAACCAGCTGACGGACACTATCGGCCAGCAAGCCCGTGCGGTTCGCGCCGAAGGCGGCATCGGCCAGTTCTTCTTCCGGAGCCGACATGGCGATCAACTGGCGAATGCGCTCATCAACACGCAGGGCTTCATAAACACCCTGACGGCCCAGATAGCCGGTCTGGCTGCAATGGCTGCAACCCACCGGTCGATAATGGCGGCTGCCTGCTGCCACACCGATACGGGAGGCTGTGACAACATCCAGCATATCCTCATGCCGACATTCGATGCACAGCTTCCTGACAAGACGCTGAGCCATTATCAACCGCACGCTGGACGCCAGCAGGAATGGCTCCACCCCCATATCGCGAAGACGGACAATCGCGCCTGCGGCATCATTGGTG
This sequence comes from Brevundimonas sp., assembly GCF_036659295.1. GTDB lineage: Bacteria > Pseudomonadota > Alphaproteobacteria > Caulobacterales > Caulobacteraceae > Brevundimonas. Next base: position 5,025 of record NZ_JAVXCU010000051.1, read on the forward strand.
TGAACCGTCGACAGCACCAGATGGCCCGTCAAAGACGCCTGAACAGCAATGGATGCTGTCTCGGAATCGCGGATTTCGCCGACCATCACCACATCGGGATCTTGCCGCAGGATAGCGCGCAGACCTGCCGCAAAGGTCATGCCCACTCGGCTGTTTACCTGTGTCTGACCAATGCCCTCGATGGCATATTCCACAGGATCTTCGATGGTCAGGATATTGCGCTGGCCGTCGTTCAGCCCAGACAAAGCGGCATACAGCGTTGTGGTCTTGCCCGAGCCTGTCGGGCCGGTGACAAGGATCACGCCATGCGGTTCGGACAAGGCCAGATCAAAGGCGGCACGCTGGCGAGTACCCATACCCAAGGTGTCGAGATCAACCCCGCCCTTGTCGCGATCAAGAACACGTAGCACCACACGCTCGCCCGCGCGTGATGGCAGGGTCGAAACGCGCACATCCAGATTACGCCCGCCCAACATCAAGGCGATCCGCCCATCCTGAGGCACACGTTTTTCGGCAATATCCAGCCGCGCCATCACCTTGATGCGCGACACCAGTAAGGGGGCCATGCGCGGATTGAGGCTCAAAGCCTCTCGTAAAACACCATCCACGCGCAAGCGCACCAAAAGGCGGCTCTCGAAAGTCTCGAGGTGCACATCCGATGCGCCCAGCCTCACCGCCTCAGCTATCACGCCGTTAATCAGGCGGATGACCGGCGCGTCGTCGTGACTGTCCAGCAGGTCCTCGGCAGCGGGCATCTCCTCGACCAGTCCTTCCAGACCGCTGGGGATGGCCATATCGTCGTTCACATCGCTGCCAAGAGCATGGCTAGCATAGATTTCCGACAGAAGGCGCTCGAAGGCGGCATCTTCAATGACGGAGACTTCCAGCGGGCAACCCAACAGGCGCCTCGCCTCGACCAGTGCCAGCGGATTGATGCCGTGCCTCACGCCCACAGACATCACATCGCCTGCCTGTAACAGCACCACGCCTTCACGCCGTGCAAAGCCGTAGGGAAGCTTTGGATCAGCGAGCATTATCATCGAGGTTTTCCGACGGGGTGGCGATGACGGCTGAGGGCGGCTGCGCGCGCATATAGTCGCGCAACATGGCATCAAGACTGGGCTCGACGTCGGGATGCATGGCCTGTTGCTGGGCACGCATATAGCCCCAACGGTCGGCGCTCAGCCCCTGGGCATCTTCCGGCGTGCGGATGATGGTCGGGCGCAGGAACACCATCAGATTGGTACGCCCGCCCTGACGGCTTGTGGTGCGGAACAGATGACCGATCACCGGAACGTCGCCCAGTCCAGGCACACGCGTGGATTCCAGACGTTCGTTCTGATCCAGCAAACCACCCGCGACGGCAATGTCGCCGTCATCGACCACCAGCGTGGTTTCCAGTTCCCGCTTGTCCAGAACGATGTCCGACGCGGAACGGGTCAGGACGCCATCAATGGCCGACACTTCCTGTTTCAATGTCAGGGTGATCGAGCCGCCGGAGTTGATCTGGGGGCGAACCGTTAGACGCACACCGATGTCTTTGCGCTCGGTCGTTGTGAACGGGTTGGAGTTCCCGTCCAGCAAGGTCTGCCCCGTGGTGATCGGCACTTCCTGACCGACGAGGAAGGTCGCTTCCTCGTTGTCCAAAGTCATGATCGACGGGGTTTGCAGCAGGTTTGATCCGGCATCCGTCTTGGCCGCATTGATGATGAAACCGAACAGGCCATCACCACGCTTGCCGCCCAGTCCGCCGACAAAGCCGTTGGCCCCCAAAAGACCGTTCAGGGCAATATTCTGGAGTTGCTCGCGAAGCGGATCGTCCTTGTCCAGCTTGTCCGACGCAACACCGCCAAGGATAGGCAACATCGGGCTGGAACTGTCCGAATAGTTTGTCAGGCCCGCGCCATACTCGCTCGCGGCCACCCACTGAACGCCCAGTTCGCGCACGGCATTGTCGGACAGTTCGACGACGATGGCCTCGATCAGAACCTGCTGGCGGCGTACATCCAGACGACGGATCACATCGGTCAGCGTACGCTGAAGATCGGCAGGGCCGGAAATCACCAGAGCATTGGCTCCGGGGAAACGGGCAATGGTCGCGCGCTGTCCCGTCTCAGTAATCGTGGTGGTGCCGATGGAGCCGGCTTGATCCGCCTCGCCTGCCAATGCTGTACGTGTCGTGGCTGGCGCATTGTCGGCGCGGGAAATGCCGCCACTGCGCAGTGTCGAGGCGCGCGAGGCCTGCGCACCACCCTCTACAGGCTGGCCGACAATCTGTTGCAGCACCGGAAGCAACTGCCCCGCATCGGCGTGTTCCAGAAAGATGACGTTCACGTCCTGATTGGCACGCGAACGACCATCCAGATCGGCCACAAGTCCTTTGACCCGTTCCAGTTGCCTTGCGTCGCCACGCAGCACGACCGAGTTCGAGCTTTGAACAGGCGTTACAGTGATGTTGGCGTTTTGGCCCAGTACCTGCTGCAGCACATTGGCGATTTCGCGCGCCGAAGCATTTTCCAGCGCGATAACCTGATAGTCGCTGCGGTCCACATCGATACGCGAAACCAGCGCGCGGATACGGCCCATATTGTCGGCATAGTCTGCGACGACAACATTATTGGCTGCCGCATTGGGCAGGACCTGTCCCTCGCCACCCACCAAAGGCCGGACCGTCTCTGCAGCCGAGGCGGCATCGATGTGGCGCAAGGTGAAGACCTCGGTGACAAACCGCCCCGCACCAACACCGGACGGCCCCTGAGCCGCCCCCGCTGCCGGACTGATGCGATAAGCCCCTGCCCCCGTCGGGTTCACCACCAGATCATTGGCCCGCAAAGTCGAAAGGAACAATTCGAACAACTGTGCCGAGGTCAAAGGGCGCGGACTGGAAACCGTGACCGTCCCCGTTACAGCCGGATCGACGATAAAGGTACGCCCTGTGCGGCGGCCCACATCCTGAACAAAGGCACGGATATCGGCATTCTGGACATTCAGGGTCTGGCGTTCCTGCGCCACAGCCACCGTGGTCAGACCCGCAACCGGAGCCTGCGCCGCCAGCGCCAGTACGAGAACAGAAGGAAGCAACAAACGGGATCGGCGCGTCATTTAGCGTGTCCTGATGGAAGTCATGCGCCGCTGTCCGCCGCGCTCGTATGAAATTTCAGCCGTCGCCGCATTGGAAAGCCGCTGACGAAGCGTGCTCATGGCTTGTGGTGAGGTCAGCGCCGTGCCGTTGACCGACAAGATGATGTCACCGTCCTGAAGTCCTGCTGCGGTCAGCTGTGTCGCGTTCTCGCTGGCGCTAACCTGCAATCCCTTGATCGACAGCCCTTCCAACTTCGGGCGCAAACCTGCCTCGGCAACCAGCTTGGTTGGATCGACCAATGCCGCTTGAGCCGGTGCTTGTTCAGCATCGGCAGCAGGCGTTTCTTCTTGTGAGGCCTGCGTTTGCTCGACCGGCATCTCCGGGAAACCGACACGCAGGAACCGGCCGTTCATGGCGACGATCACATGGTCAGGGTTCACAGTTTTCAGGACGGCCCCGCTTGTGACTTCCTCACCGGCTGCCACCGAAACCTGCGTACCATCCGGCAACCCGATAATGGCCGAGCCGCCACCCGACCCGTCGGCACTGACCCCGAACAGATTGAAACCGCCATTGTCATTCGTCGCTTCGACGGCGGCCTGACCTTCGGCAAAGAAGGGATCGACAAGGTTCAAAACCGCCATATCGAGAGCAACGGGTTCTATAGCCGCTGCGTTTTGCGGTTCAGGTTCGACAAACACCCAAAGGGCGCGGGCAAGCTGAACGAAGGTCGCCACCAGCAGCACCAACACCAAGCCACGACGCCAATCCAGTGGCTGGTCGAATATGGGCCAACGCAACGGCCCTAAGGGTTTGAGGCTCTGAAACAATGGCCGATGTCCCGACATGCGCCTCTCAAAGAAACGCTATGTCCGGCACCTAGCCGTGATCGTCCGTACGCGGCTTGCATGTCAAAATGACAGTCGAGCGAAATTGAAATGACGATCGATCAGAATACGGAACAATGTTTGCCGCAAAGAAAAGCCGGAGGCTCTTTCGAACCTCCGGCCAAGTCATAACGCTAAGGGAGGGATAGCGTCAGAAACGTGCGGTCAGGCTCAGCGAGAAGCTCTGGCCCAGTTCGTAGGCATTTACGAGAATACGGCCATTCTGCTCCTGGAACTCTTCGAAGTCGGTACCCAGAAGGTTACGCGCCTCGAAGGCCAGTCCCATGTCTTGCCCCTTGATCGTGAAGTCCTTGCGATACACGAAGTCGAGGAAGGCCCCCGGTTCCTGAAGATAATCAGGCTCGCGGGCACCGCCGACGCCAGCACCGCGTGCGGTGATGCGCTCGGACACATAGTTGAGGATCAAGGTCGCCTGCGAGCGGGCATTATCGTCTTCCCAGCCCAGTTGCATGTTGGCGACATGCTCGGATTGGCCCTGCATCCGTACACCGTCACGAATGAAGAAGCTGGCCTGTTCAGGCATACCGGCACCGCCCAGCGTCATGACCGTATCATCGTCACCAACGCTGACCTCGCTATCCGACCATGTGTAGTTGGCTTGTATCAGCCAGCGCTTGTTGGCGATAAAGTCGCTGTTGCTGGCGAACTCGTAGTATTTCTTCGCTTCCAGTTCGATGCCCATGATGTTGGCTTCGGGCGCGTTCAGGAAGGACTGCTGGCGCTGGTTGCCGACGTCAACGATGACGGCCTCGACCGGCTTGTCCATCTTCTTGAAGAAGAGGCCGGCCGTCACGAACTGCTGCGGGGCGAAATACCATTCCCAGCGGGCATCCAGGTTCAGGATCTCGGTATCAACCAGATAGGGGTTACCGATGAAGATGCGGTCGCTTTCCGGATCGGTATAGGTCTGCGGAGCCAGTTCACGGAACTGCGGACGACCGATGGTTTTGGACACACCGAAACGCAGTTGCTGGTCCTCGACAAAGTTCCACGTCGCCGTGAACGAAGGCAGCCAGTAGTCGGCATTGTTCTCGGTCGCCTGATAGGTCGGGCTACCGGCAAACAGGCTGCGCGGGGTCACGCTCTGGTTTCCGTCTTCGTAACGCACACCAAAGGTGGTGCGCAGGGTCGGCCAGAACTCGGCATCGACCATGGCATAGACCGCATTGGTCTTGAGGTCGGCATCATAGGCGCTGGCCCCGTTGCCCCCTGCGATTTCGCGCAACTGCAAGGTGTTCGGGTTGATATTGTAGTCCGAGAACAGGTAGTCCACGCGGGCCAGACGCTGGCTGTCCGTCAGTCCGTTGACGGCCTCGAACTGCAGATCATGGCGTTCGGCATTACGAGTATTGTCCAGCGTCGCCGCGCCAACCTTGATGGTCGCCTCTCGGCCCGCCTGCATCGGCAACGAATAGGCCAGATCGACACCACCCGACAGAACTTCGTCCTCAAGCTCCGAGAACGAAATCAGATTGCCCTGTACGTTATGGATAAAGCGGCCATCGGCATCCACGCCGTATTGGAAGCGGGTTTCATACGGCGCGTCGCGGGTGGATTTGGCATAGGCAGCGCGCCAGTCCAGCTTCCAGTTACCGCCGCCCAGATAATGCTCGCCCGCCAGTTGGGTGGTGAACAACTGGCGCTCGAACCATTCCGTATAGTCGTTGCGGATGATGCTGCCGCCAGCGTCAAAGTCAGGACCCGCAGCGCTACGGGCTTCCTTGGTTGTGCTGCGGACGTACATGTTCGTCCACTTCACCTCATGGTTTTCGTTCGACAGCGACAGCCCGCCCAACAGATTGAGGCGGACATCGTTCTGGTTCGACTGAACCGTATAGGACGAACGCGGCACCAGACCATCGCCCTGGAACATGCCCTCTTGCTGGATAGCCTCACGGGCACGCCAACTGTTGTCGTAACCGGCGGCAACGATCACACCAAGATCACCCAGTTTGTTAGGGCTGGTGAAACCGCCGGAGATTTCAACGCTGGTATCCACTGGCGTCTGCTGCATCTGGAGAAGACGCAGCGGCGCATTGACCAGTGAGTGGCCCATGGCCTGAAGCGCGTCTGCCGAATAGTTGGCGCGGTTGATCTGCTTGCCTTCACGGAAGGCCAAAGCGATCTGGCCCGGCAGTTTACGGGTGTCGTTATCGAACCCCGTCCAGTCGGTATCCGAACCGTAATAGACCAGATTATCCTTGCCGGTCGTCTCGGTGTTGCCACCAATACCGACCTTTAGATCAAGGAAGGCTTCGGCCGGAGCTTCAACCGTGGACAGGTTGATCACACCGCCACCGAACTCGCCGGGGAAATCCGGTGAATAGGATTTTTGGACCTGTACACCCTTCAGGACGCTGGCCGGAAACAGGTCCAGCGGAACCACACGTTGCAGTGGCTCCGGACTGGGAAGCGGCGAACCATTCAGCAGAGCCGAAGAGTAACGCTCGCCTAGACCGCGCACATAGATAAAGCGACCTTCCACAATCGACAGACCTGTGACGCGGGTCAGGGCCGCTGCCGCGGTGGAATCGCCTGTGCGTTGCAGGTCTTCCTGCGTCAGAAACGCGGCGACTTCCGCAGTGGCGCGGTTCTGCTGCGGGATGTTTCGCCCCAGCACGATGATCTCGGCGACCGAGGTCGGGCTTTGATCATCGGCGACAGCGGCCGGATCGGCTGCTGCGGACGGGGTTTCGGAATAGACAGATTGCGCGAGCGCCGAGCCCGGCAGCATCACGGATGCGCCAAGGGCCGAGGTCGCCAACAAAACCCTGCCCAAGGTCAGTTTGGTCATGTTCATGAGGCTTGCCTTGAAGTGGGAAGTTAAAGCCGGAAAGCGGCGAGGTTCCCCTCGCCGCTCCGTTCTTGTGGCTAGTCGATCAGCACTTCGCGTCGGTCAGGCCACAGGTCCAACCACGCCACCATGTGTCGTTGGCGTCCTTGACGGCGCCGACATAGGCGGTGTCCGTAAAGTAGCTATGGATGGTCGAGGCCTTGTACGGCGTCACTGCTGTCTCGTTGGCACCGTTGATGAAGCTCAGCACCTGATTGGTGATCGAAGCGCCCGACGGAGCCGTCAGGGTCGAGGTACCCTTGGCGACATTGTTGGTACCGGCGGCAAATACGCCTTCCGAACGGGCAGCATTGTTCGGACGGTACGAGATTTCGCACGACATGAAGACCGAATGGAACACCGGACCCGAGGTCGCGGTATCGGCATCGGCAATATCCAGACAGCCTGCTTTGGAACCGGCAACGCTGGTGAAGACCGAGTTTACGACGCTAGCCTTGGTGCCGGTGTCGAAGTGGGCGACGGTGTGGGCATCGGTCGGCGAGTTACGGCCCACCATCGTCCAGTTGGCGATCTTGGGCTGCGAGATATAGCGCGAGGCCAGCGGGGTTGCTGCCGGTGCGGCCGAGAACTCGAAGCCTGCCGAGCGGCTGGTGGCATTCGGTGCACGCTGGGTCACGATGCCGAACTGTGCGCCACCGCGCCAGCCGGTATCGGTGTCAAAGGCATCATCGTCGGCACCGGTAATAACGATGTGGCGCAGGTTCACATTGCCACCGAAAATCTCGATGCCGTCATCCGACGAGTTGTGCGACTGCACGTACTCGATCGTGGTGCCCGAGCCCACACCTGCCAGCGTCAGAGCCTGAAGCTCGTTGCCGGTCGCGATTTCAAAGCCCGAATAGCGGATTTGCACATAGCGCAGACGACCCGAATTGTCGGTCGGGGTGTTGCCGCCATAGAAGGCGTCCGTGCCTTCAACCTGACCCGTGCAAGTCACAGGTGCCGTCAACTGACAGCCAGCCTGCGGTGCGCGACCGGCGATCACGATACCGCCCCACTGACCGTGCGAGTTCTCTCCGGTCGAGCCTTCGATGTTCTGGCGGCTGGTGAAGATGATCGGGTTAGAGGCCGTGCCTTCGGCAAAGATCTGCGAGCCACGGTTGACGATCAGATAGTCGCCGCCACCCGAAGCGAACAGCTTCACACCGGCTTCGACAGTCAGGATGCCTTGGGTACCTGTGGTCGATCCTTGAGCCAGACCCATATCCGCACCCACCGAGGTACGGCCCGAGATCGAATAGATGGTGCCCGCACGCAGCGGCACGGTCAGGTTGCCATTGATCTGGGTCGGCAGCTGGCAAACACGCAGGCTGTTATTGGCGATGGTGCCAACATTCGAGAAGCCCGTCGGGCAATCTGCTGCGGCTTGGCCATTGCCGCCACCGCCACCGGTGCCGCCGCCACCCGAACCGCCATTACCAAAGTCGCCCTCGCCCGGCGATGCGACTTCAGCCGAGCCTCCGCAGGCGGCCAGTGCCAAAGTGCTCGCCGCCACAGCGAGCATGGTCTTGAAGTTGGACGTCATGGTGTTCCACCGGATGTTTAAATAAACAGCAGGACACAGATGCCCCTCGCGGATCATTCCCCTCCTGCCTTGGCGCGGAGGCTTAGTGGAACGTCACATTATGACTTGCGCGGAGCAGTGAAGTTTCGGTGGCTATTTTGTGGAACATGGTTTGGCCACGGACAAACAAACTTTGCAAAACATTCTGCAAAACAATAGGGGGGCCAATACCACTAAAACCCTGGCGCGCCCTGAAGGACTCGAACCTTCAACCGTCCGCTTAGAAGGCGGGTGCTCTATCCGGTTGAGCTAAGGGCGCATAGGGGTGAACAGGCGGACGGATAAGGGCGTTCGTGGGCGGGGGCAAGCCGCCTTGCCGATTCTTACCGACCATAAATGCAAAACGGGCTGCGACGTGATGCCGGCAGCCCGCTTGAAACCTGGTTACATGCAGGCTGGAGCGCTTAGTGCGTCCACGATTGCTTGCGGTCCGGCGAGAAATTATCGGCATAGGCCTTGATAATCACCGGCGCTTCATTCGGCTCGTGCAGACGGAAGGCGATGCCATGACGTTCCGCATAGGCGATAGCGTCTTCTTTGGTTTCAAAGCTCAGGCGCACCTGACCGTTCATATCGGTCGTGCCGCTCCAGCCCATCAGGGGGTCATTGAAACGTGCCGAAGTCGGTTCGAATTCAAGACGCCAGTCGCTCGTCTTGGCCTTGCCGGACTGCATAGCGGTCTTGGCTGGGCGATAGATACGGGCGAGCATGGGCGTAGTCCTCAACAAACAGTCGTGAGCCGTCCATAGCCTCCCCTGCGCCGCGGGTCCAGACCTAGGTGAGGTCAGGATGCGATATCAGGCAGCGCAGTGCGTGTTGCCGGTATCAATCCAGCGCCGTGCCGCCCGTTGCGCCTCGGCCAGCTCTTCGCTGCACATCTCTTCGCTCATTTCTTTGCGATAGGATCGTGCCTCCAGCGAGCCTTTGAGCGCCGCCAGATTGAAGATCATATGCGCCGAAACGCGATCCAGAGGGCAGCCGTCCTGACCGGACGAATAAGCCAGGCCCAGCTTGAACAGAGCCTCGCCATCCATATCCGGTGTTGGTAACGGCAGGTGATCGGCCACAAGATCAGCGGCGTTCTCGAAATGCCCAATCATTGTCAAACCCTCCATGCAGGAACATTCTGTCCCTATGAATGCAAGGTCATTCAAATAACAACGGTTTGAAATTTTGGTTAACGGCCTCGTTGACCAAACAAAATACTGCGGGCCGCCTCGGCATCCTTGCCACCAGATCCCAGATCACGGCGCAAATCCGCCCCTATGGCCTTGCCTTTCTGGACAGCCGGTCGAGCGGCGATACGCGCGTGCCACGCTTCCAGATTGGGGAAGTCATCAAACGTCTGCCCCTGATGTCGCGGCAGTATCCACGGCCAGCAGGCCATATCCGCAATCGAATAATCTCCTGCCAGATATTCGCGGTCCTGCAGGCGACGCTCCATCACACCGTAAAGACGGTGGGTTTCATTGGTGTAGCGGTTGACGCCATAGGCCAACTGACGCTGGTCTTGGATCATGGCCGGAGCATATTGGCGGAAGTGGTGGGTTTGACCAGCCATCGGCCCCAACCCTGCCATCTGCCAGAACAGCCATTGATCCACCTCGGTACGGCTGCGTTCGTCGCTTCCGTAAAACTGGCCGGTTTTACGCGCCAGATACTGAAGAATGGCTCCGCTTTCGAAGATGCTGATCGGCTGTCCGTCCGGTCCTTGCGGATCAACAATAGCAGGCATACGGCCATTGGGATTCAGACGTTGGAACTCGGGCGTGAACTGCTCGCCGCCGCCGATGTTCAGATATTGGACCGTATATGGCAGTCCCATTTCCTCAAGGGCAATGGTGATCTTGTGACCATTGGGGGTTGGCCAGAACCACAGTTCGATCGGTGCAGACATCGGCGTCACTCCATTCAAAAGCGAAGTGAATAGATGAACACCATCAGGCCGGACGGCAAGGCGTCATCCGTTTGAGGCTCTATTCGCAATATGAACCAATCTAAAAATTCGGTTCAGATTCGGTTCAGGCACACCTCTCCATGTTCGACCTCGACAGGGCAGAGACAAACGGAGTCGACGATGAAAACCAGCACCAGAGCCGCCATAGCCATTCTGGCACTGGCCACGACCGCCACCCCTATGTTTGCCCAAGCGCAGGATCGCCGTGATCGTGGGGAACGTCACGAACGCTATGATCGTAATGACCGGCACGACCGTTATGACCGCCGCGACCATCGTGGCCCGCAACGCGAGTGGCGCTCGGACCATCGCCCTGCCCCGCACCATGTCCGCCCCCGTCATGACGACAGGCGCTATGCCGGTCCGCCTCGCTGGAACCGCAACGACCGTAACTGGTGGCGCGATCACCGCGACTTCCGTGATTATCGCGGCAGCCGCGCGGGATACTGGTACGCACCGGGTTATGGCTATTACAACGTAGATTCCCGTTACCGTGATTACCGCTGGCGCGCGGGTTCATATCTGCCGGCCAGCTACCGGAGCTACTATGTACGCGACCCGGACTTCTACGGTCTGCGTCCGGCACCGTACGGATATCGCTATGTTCACGCAGGTAATGACATCGTCCTGATGGCACTGGCCAGCGGCCTGATCAGCAGTGTTCTGAGTGGCGTTTATTAAAGCTTGAAGTTCAGTCTGAACTTGGCCCCGCAGACTATGGTTTGCGGGGCTTTTTTATCCTGACAAAGCCTGTCGGCCTTGTTCAGACCGGGTTCATGGAATGACGCCGATACTCGTATTATAGTGATTTTGGGTAAGGACCCGAAAAATGAAACG
>NZ_JAVXCU010000052.1:0-15510 GCF_036659295.1 Brevundimonas sp.
GGCCAGCGAGGTCTTCTGGTCAGCGATGTACAGATCACCACCGTCCTGGATCGAAACGTAAACCGGCTCTTTCGGCTTGTCGTTCGAAGCCGAAGGTACTGCCGGCGGCAGGTCCAGCTTAATTGAAACGGTAGCCATCGGCGCTGCCACCATGAAGATGATCAGCAGAACCAGCATAATATCAACGAACGGCGTTACGTTGATCTCAGAGTTCTGAGAAACGCCGCCACTATTCCCACCAAGCTTCGCACCCATGCGATCCCGTCCTCATGAAGGCCCGACCGAATGTGGCGGGCTGCACTAAAGTCTGGATTACGTCTTGGCGTTCGATTGAGCGCTTGTAAAGCCGCTACGCTGCCGAAAATGGCAGAGTGCGAAATAAGCTTGCGATTTTTTCGGATAAAAGCCCGCAGAACGATCAATTCCGTTCTGCGGGCTATGATTTTATAACGACGATATTCTGAAATAGAGCGTGAATCGCGAAGCAGATTAGCCGCGCGACAGCTTCAGGAATCGCTCGACGAGGGCGTTGTCGGTTTTGAAAACGCCGGTGAAGCGTGTCGTTACGGTTGTGACGTGGCGATGATGCACGCCACGGGTGGTCATGCACTGGTGGGCGGCATCAACCATGACCGCCACGCCCTTGGGCTGCAGGTGCTGTTCGATGGCGTCGATAATGTCGTTGGTCAGGGTTTCCTGATTTTGCAGGCGACGGGCGAAGATTTCGACCACGCGGGCCAGCTTGGAAATGCCGACAACCTTTTCACCCGGAATATAGGCAACCCACGCCTTGCCGAGGAACGGGGCGAGGTGGTGCTCGCAATGGCTTTCGACCTCGATCTCCTTGAGGATGACCATGTCGTCATAGCCGGTCACGTCTTCGAACGTGCGCGACAGCTCCTTGGCGGCGTCGGCGTCATAGCCGTCGAACCATTCGCCATAGGCATCCACCACGCGCTTGGGCGTATCGACCAGACCGGCACGGTCAGGATTGTCACCGGCCCATGCGATCAGGGTCCGAACGGCTTCCAGAGCCTGCTCGCGCGAGGGGCGCACGACAACGCCTTCATTGGCGGCGACGACGGACTGGACGGACTTGGTGGTCATGCTGTTCGGTTCCGGCAGGGATGAACGGGCATCCCTTTAATAAGGCGACGTTCACGCCCCGATGCTTTATCAGGACGCGCGGACTGTATATCAGGCCCGCTATATGGGACGTATGGCGCGTCCTGCAAGAAAACTCGCAAAAAGACTTTAGACTGATGGCCCTTCATATCCATGACACCCTGCGCCGTGAAAAGCGCCTTTTCGTACCGCGCGATCCGAAACGGGTGACCCTCTATGTGTGTGGGCCGACGGTTTACGACTATGCCCATATCGGTAATGCGCGTCCGCCCGTGGTGTTTGATGTGCTGGTGCGCCTGCTGCGCAAGACCTATGGCGCGGATCATGTGATCTATGCCCGTAACGTCACCGACGTGGATGACAAGATCAATCAGAAGGCCGCTAAAGAAGGCGTCGCCATCGGTGAGGTCACGGCCCGCTACGAAGCGGCCTATCTGTCGGATATGGCGCTGCTGAACGTGTCGCCGCCCGATCTGGCACCGCACGTGACCGACCACATGAACGAGATCATCGCCCAGATTCAGGCGATTATCGACAGCGGTTCTGCCTATGCCGCCGAGGGGCATGTGCTGTTCGATGTGGCATCCTACCCTTCGTACGGAGCCCTGTCGGGCCGCAATCTGGATGACATGATTGCCGGTGCCCGCGTGGAAGTAGCCCCGTACAAGAAGAATCCGCACGACTTTGTGCTGTGGAAGCCGTCCAAACAGGGCGAGCCGTCATGGCCGTCGCCTTGGGGCGATGGTCGCCCCGGCTGGCACATCGAATGCTCGGCCATGATCGAGAAGAACCTTGGCTTGCCGATCGATATCCATGGCGGCGGCATTGATCTGGTCTTCCCGCACCACGAGAACGAGATTGCCCAGGGCGTCTGCGCCCACGGCCATGCCCATGGCGAGCAGGCCCATGACGAGTATAGCCGCTACTGGATGCATAACGGCTTCCTGACGGTGGACGCCGAGAAGATGTCCAAGTCGATCGGCAACGTCTTGCTGCTCAACAACCTCGTCAAGGCTATGCCGGGCGAGGTCGTACGCTGGGCCCTGCTGAGCGCCCACTACCGCCAGCCGCTGGACTGGAACCAGAACCTTCTGGACCAGAGCCGCAAGAACCTCGACCGCCTGTATGGCGTTCTGCGTGATGCCGACGCCCTGCTGGGTGATTTCGATATCATGGCGCTGGAAGAGGCCGAGATGGAGCTGGCCGAAAACGCGCTGGATCAGGTTCTGGATGCGCTTGAGGATGACCTGAACACGCCGGGGGCCATCGCCCAGCTGTTTGCACTGGGCAATGACCTGCGCGAACTGATCAATGATGCCGAGGCCGATATCAACGACGTTGCCATGGCGCGCTGGAGCCTGACCGAGGCGGGCTATCTGATGGGCGTGCTGTCCATGACGCCGGACCAGTGGTTCACCGGTGGCGATGATGGTCTGAAGGTCGAGGTCGAGGCCCTGCTGGAGCAGCGTGCTGCTGCGCGTGCCGAAAAGAACTGGGGCGAAGCCGACCGTATCCGTGACCGCCTGAACGAACTGAACGTCGTGGTTATGGACGGCCCGCAAGGCGCGACGTGGAGAGTTAAGACTTAAGGTCTGGGAGGGTTAAGACTTTAGGTCTGGCCCGCCAGTCGGACATACAAAAAGCCCCGCTGTTTCCAGCGGGGCTTCTTTGTTCGATGTTCCAGCTCACAACGGCACGGAGCAAGCCGGACAATCGCGCAACTTAGGTCTTAGACAGCTTGCAGCTGACCAGCCGAAGTTTTGCCCGAACGTTGGTCACGTTCCAGCTCGTACGAGATCGCTTGACCTTCGTTCAGGCCGCGCATGCCAGCACGTTCAACGGCCGAAGCGTGAACGAAAACATCGTCGCCGCCTTGATCCGGAGCGATGAAACCAAAACCTTTAGTGGGGTTGTACCACTTGACGATACCAGTAGCCATTTCCATGACCTCCGAAAAAAATTTACCTACAGGGAAAAGTCCTGAAGGCGGTCGGGTCTAAGGAAACGGAAGATCTCAATGCGTTGCATAAAAGATAGAGCGTTGCGCAGAGATATTCGACGCAGCCAATATAGGCACTTTTTACGCGATTGGGTAATTTTAATTTTAGAATGATTTTTCGGGGTGCCGATATTGTGGGTATCCGGAGGATGAAATCCGGAACCGAGCGGATCGGATCGGTCAGCGAAATATGGTATGGATGAGCCAAGGGGTTCGCGCTGAAAAAGGCGGGAGAACCGCACATGTCACGTTTCCGAAATGCGTTACCCCAGCTTGGCGAAGGTCGGTTCCTGACCGATGCGGGGCTGGAAACGGACCTGATCTTCAACCGCAATATTCCGATCCGCGAATTCGCTGCCCACACCCTGTTGGGCGCCCCTGAGGGGCGGGCGGCGCTGGAGATCTATTTCAACGGCTTCCTGCAATTGGCGCGGGCGATGGATGCGGGCTTTGTACTGGATGCCGTCACATGGAAGGCCCAGAGGTGCTGGGCCGACGATCTGGGCGCTTCGATCGCGGACTTGCGTGACGCCAACCGGCAGGCCGTAGCCTTTGCCGCAGGTCTGCGGGAACGCGCGGACAATCCCCGACCGGTTGTGCTGGGGGCCTTGGTCGGGCCGAGGGGGGATGCCTACCGCCCCGAAACACGCATAACGGCGAACCAGGCGCGCGACTATTTTGACGAACAACTGGGATGGCTGGCCGAGACAGAGGTCGACATGGTGACGGGCCTGACCTTCAATCAGGCGGCCGAGGCGGTGGGCTTTGTGAGGGCGGCACAGGGGCAGGGCCTACCAGCGGTGGTGTCTTTCACGGTCGAGACGGACGGGGCCTTGCCCGACGGGCAGTTTCTGGCCGAAGCGATCGGGCAGGTTGATGATGAAACCGGCGCGGGGGCGGCCTATTTCATGGTCAACTGCGCCCACCCCGATCACTTCTCGCCGGTTCTGACCGCAGAGGCATGGGCGAAGCGCATCAGGGGTGTGCGGGCCAATGCCTCGCGGCGAAGCCATGCCGAACTGGACGAGGCCTCCGATCTGGATGCCGGTGATCCGGACGAGTTTGGCCAGTTGCACGGTCTGCTGGGGCAACGGCTGCCCCATCTCAAGGTCTGGGGCGCGTGTTGCGGGGCGGACCTGCGCCATGTGACGCGCATAGCCGAGGCGGTATTCGAGCGTCCACAAACGCACTAGGCGTCAGGCGGCGTATTCAGCCCTGTCTGCATAGGCGGCGATAGCGTTACGGGCCAGATCGACATGGACCTGTTTCTCGCCGACAGGGGCGACATAATGGATGGCCTCGTCAGCATCGGCTTGGGATGCCATGCAGGCGATCATCCATGCGGCCAGATATTGCGAGGCCATACAGCCGCCCGCCGTGGCGACATTGCCGTGGGCGACAAACGGCGCGTCGATGACATTGATACCGGCCTCGATGACCCAGGGCTTGGTGGTCAGGTCGGTACAGGCGGGAAGGGTGCCGATCAGGCCCAGCCTGGCCAGAAGCAGCGTACCCGAGCACTGCGCCCGATCAGTTGGCGTGCCGGATCAAGTTTGATCGAGGCCAGAAAATCGACATCGGCCGCATAGTCGCGGGTCTTGATACCGCTGCCGATCAGGGCGGCATCGGCCTGCTCCAGAAAATCCAGATCGCGCTGCCCGCGAATGGTCACCCCGTTCATCGAGGTGACCTCTTTCGTCGGCGTCGTGATCAACGCTTCCCAACCCTTGGCGCGCATACGGTTCAGGATGCCCGCAGCGATGAAGGAATCCAGCTCGTTAAAGCCGTCGAGGGTCAGGACTGCGATCTTCATGGATTTAACGCGCCTTGCGGATCAGTTCCTCGGCCAGAACATCGGTCAGGTAACCGTCAGCGGTGCGGCCATTGGCAGCCTGCCAGCGGCGCAGGGCGGCGCGGGTATTGGAGCCGATCACGCCATCCACCCCTTGGGTGTCAAAACCCATCTTGGTCAGGGCCGTCTGGGCACCCACACGCTGTTCGCGGGTCAGCGGGCCATCATTGGGCCATGTGGCGACAAGCGCCGGCTTGCCGGTCACACCATCGGCAATCAGGCCGATCGCCAGCGCATAGCTGACCGAGTTGTTATAGCGGCGGATCACATAGTGGTTGGGCAGGGCAAGGAAGACCGGACCCTTGGCACCTTGCGGCAGCAGGATGGTGGCGTCCTCGTTCATCTCGGCATCATTCAGAGCCTGACCATTGGCCAGACGCACGCTGCGCGACTGCCAATAGGACCATTTGTGTTTTGGTCCCTCGGCTTGGGTGTAATCGAAATTGGCGGGCAGGATGACTTCATAGGCCCAGCCCTGACCGCGTTTCCATCCGGCCTGTGCCAGCAGGTTGGCGGCAGAGGCGAGGGCATCGGCGTCCGAACCCCAGATATCGACCTTGCCGTCCTCGTTCTGGTCCACGCCCAGACGCAGATAGCTGTCGGGCATGAACTGGGTGTGGCCCATGGCACCGGCCCAGCTGCCGGTCAGGCCCGCGCGGTCGCGCTTGCCGCTGACAACGATGTCGAGGGCGTTTTTGAGCTGGCCCTCTGCCCAGTCGCGGCGGCGACCGTCATAGGCCAGCGTCGCCAGAGAGCGGATGACGTCAAAATCACCCTGAACCTGACCAAAGGCGCTTTCCTGCGCCCAGATGCCCAGAAGAATCTCTGTCGGCACGCCGAATCGCTGGGTCACAGACCACGGCACACGGTCCACACGCTGGCGGGCCATGGCGATTCTGGCGGGGGTGGTGGCGTTCTGGATGTAGGAGCCGGCTGGACGCGAGAATTCGGGCTGGTTGCGGTCCAGACGGATGACGCTGGGATTGGGCGTCACATTCTGGAGTTCGCGCGCATATTCCCAGCGCTTATTGCCACCGTGACGATCAAGGAAGCTGTTCTTCCATGTTTCGAAACTGGCATAATCAAAGGCCGGAGCAAGGTCGGTCTGTGCAGGCGGCGTCGTGGAATCGGCCTGTGGGGCAGGCGTTTGCGGGACCGGCGACACAGGTGCGACAGGTACGGGCTGGGGGACCATAGGGCTGCAAGCCGCGACGGAGGCCACCAGAAGAAGGCGGAAAGCATTTCGCATGATCACTAGGCTAACGCCCTTAAAAATAACGACCAATCACAAGCGCGCGACGGCACAAGGGGTTTCACGTAAAAGGCTTAAAACGCCGCTAACCTTTTCATCATTTTCCGGCATTAGGTGACGAGAAACCTTGTGTGTCCGGTGCCAAACGGCCTGTAGATGTTGACGGGGCAGCTATAGCTCTCTATAGGCACCGCTCCGCCGCGGGTTTGCTCGCAGCTTCGTTTTTTTCCGCCCTCACGGGCCTCCAATCATACGGGACGTCCGACCATGAAGGTCCGTAGCTCGCTGAAGTCGCTCAAGGGTCGCCACCGCGACTGCAAAATCGTTCGTCGTAAAGGCGTTCTGTACGTGATCAACAAGACTGATCCGCGCTTCAAAGCCAAGCAAGGCTAAGGAATGCGTGACGGCGGCGCGCCCTTCGGGTGCGCCGTGGTCTTGTAGTAGATTTTTAAATCTACAGGGCTGCGGGCTAAAAGTCCGTGGCCTTTTTCGTGTCCGCAATCAGGATCGGGCCGGATAGAGATTCGCCGAGACGGTGTTTTTCGAATCTGTGGCTTGAGCCAGCGGCACGGGCGTGATTAGTCGCCAGCCAATCCTATTCTTTCCAGAGTTCGCCGGAGGTCCACCTTGGACGACGCATCCTTCGAAAATGTAGACGTCATGACCGCTGCGGCCCAAGGCCGTCTGCGCACCATCATCGAGCGCATCGAGCGTCTCGAAGAAGACAAAAAAGCCGTCATGGAGGACATGAAGGAGGTCTTCGCCGAAGCCAAGGGCGAAGGCTATGACGTCAAGGTCCTGCGCAAGGTCATCCGCATGCGCAAGCAGGACAAGGCCAAGCGTCAGGAAGAGGAAGCCATCCTCGACCTGTACCTGTCGGCACTGGGCGAACTCTAAGCCCTTTGGGCCTAGGCGACGCGCTTGAAACGAAAGCCGCCACCCAGTCCCTATGAACTCCAGCGCAAGGCGGCCCAGCGGGCGGCCCTGAACGCGCTAAAGCGCGCCCGCCGCTCTGCTGAGAAGGCGGGCGTTTCGCTGTCTGAATGGGAGGACGAGTTCCTGACCTCGGTCAGCGAGCGCGTGCAGGAACACGGCCGCGCCTTTGGTGATCCCGAACTGGGCGGTCCCGGTCAGGCCCTGTCGGCCATGCAGGGACGAAAGCTCAAAGAGATTGCCAAAAAGGCTAACGGCGAAGACCGCTTTAGCCCGAAGCAGAAAGCGAGTGGCGAAGAGCGTCCGGCCCCTCAGCGTAAAAGAGGGGCACGGCCCCCGTACCCCTCTCGCGATATCAACGACGAATAGAGACCTATTGCAGTGCCGACAGGCGCAGCGAGGACAGCCACGGCGCATAGGCGGCCTCGCCAGCAGCAATGCCGACAATATTGCCATCCTCGATACCGATTGTCAGGGAATAGCGGTCCTTGACGATGCCGATCAGAGCGCCGACCTCACCGCCCGAATCCTTGGGCTCGACGGGAAGGGCATAGACCAGACCGCCGCTGGCTTCTTTGACAATCGACAGATAGTCTTCGCCGCCTAATTCAGCCAGCGAGGCCGGATAGGCGAGGGCGGCTTCCTGCACACCCTTGGTCATTGTGATCGCCGTCCTGGAAGCATCCATCGGCAGCTTGCGTCCCATATCGGCAAGACCGGCTGGTAAATCGCCGTTTGGACCTTGGGAATCGACCAGAATGATCTTGGTGGGGGACATCTCGTCACCCCATGTCATTTCCACAGAGAAGGGCTGGCATTCCACCGATGTCAGCGACTTGCCGCCAAGGGCTGCAGGCTGGGGTAGGGCCGCCAGCAGATAGTGGTCCTTGCAGTTGTCCGGCAGTTTGAAATCACTTTTGGCCGATAGGGTATTCTCGGCAGGCGTTGCGCCTTGTGAGCAACCGGCCAATATCAATAATGCGGCAACGGCAACAAAAGCAGTCTGCTTGATCAAGTGTAACCCCCTTGGTCCTGTATCTATTGAAGGAAATGAGCATGTTTTGTTCGATTGGCCAAACCGGCGAACAGTGCGATGCGGACAAGTTTTTATGACATCGGGGGAAGCGATGAATCCTGTTGTGCGCGGTTTCAAAAAACTGGCCGACTTCAAGGGGCGTGACCGCAGGAGCCAGTTCTGGCCCTATGCGGGGGTTGTGGGTGCCGTGTGGTTTGTCTTGCAGGGTGTGGGCGGCAATCTGGTGATGTTTACAGTTATGGCCTCGGGAGACGAGGCGAATTTCCCAATCGCTTTTTTAGGAACGATGGCGTTCGGTGTGCTGGTATTGACCTGCCTTTTGGCGGCGGCTGTATCATGGCGACTGCATGATCGGGGGCGGAGCGGTCTTTGGGCGCTGATCCCGCTCGGGCTTTTGGTAACGACGATGACAGGCTTTGGCCTGCTGTTTCATTCGCTTTGGGAAGAGGCACCGACGTATGATCCCTCGGCGGATATGAGTTTTGAATTCGGCTTCTTGGGCATCATGATGAGCAACCTGCTTTACATGGCCTCGCTAGTGACCCTGATCGTCTTCCTGTGCCTGAAAGGCAAAGCCGGTCCGAACCGCTATGGGCCAGAACCGGCCTAGTCCAGTTCCTGTGTGCCGCCGCCCGATACGGTCAGGACCTGACCGCTGATCCATGCGGCGGCGGGCGAGCACAGGAACAGGGCCGCATTGGCGATGTCCTGTGTCTGGCCCAGTCGCCCCAGAGGCGTGTGTTTCAGCATGGCGGCTTCGATCTGGGGCGTCAGCACCTTGGCCAGCGCATCGGTCTTGATGGCCCCCGGTGCAATGGCATTGACGCGGATACCCTTGGGACCAAGATCAAAGGCGACATTGCGGGTCAGGTGATTCACTGCCGCTTTCGATGAAGAGTAGGAGGCCATGTGGATGTTCTTGTTCTCGCCCGCCATGGACGAGATATTCAGCACAGCGCCGCCGCCCGCCTGTTCCATATGCGGTGCGACCATCTGCATGAAGCGGAATGTCGCAAAGACGTTCAACTGGAACGCCCACTCGAAATCCTTCATCGGCATGTCGAACGGTTTTGGTCCGCCACCACCGGCATTATTGGCCAATAGGGTGATCTTGCCGAAGGTCCCCAGCGCAGCATCGATTACGGCCTGACGGTGGGCTTCGTCGGTGACATTGCACTCAAGTCCGATGGCACGGCCACCGGCGGCGACAATGCCCTTGGCGACCGTTTCTGCCCCATCCTTGTGCAGGTCGGTGACCACAACCGCCGCACCGGCGCGGGCAAAGGTTTCGGCTATGCCTCGACCGATTCCGCCCGCTGCGCCGGTGACGATGGCGACATCGCCATCCAGCCGGAACATGTTCTGGATATCCATCCCGCTCTCCCATCAAGGCTGTGCCTTATGGAAGAAGTCGCGATAGCGGCCAGTGGTTCCGGTTAGCCCGCTTCCTTGATGTGGTCCTCAAGGCCCTGTTCGCGCACCTTGCGATAGAGGGTCGAGCGACCGATGCCGAGGCGACGGGCGATTTCGGACATGTGGCCCGAATAGACCTCGATAGCGTGCTGGATCAGGTCGCGTTCGATTTCTTCCAGCGTGCGGACGTGGCCACGATCATCGGTGATGCGGATCGGGCTGTCGCCCGCAGGGCTCGACGATGCGGACGAAGCGGCTTGCGTATGGCTGGCAGCCTCGATGGCTTCGCCATCCGGCCCGCTCTGGGCAGGGGCCGGTGCTTCCAGCGGCGCGGCAATACCCGAAATGGACGGGAAGTCGTGCGGTTGCAGGATCGGAGAATCGGCCAGAACCAGTGCGCGATAGATGGTGTTTTCCAGCTGTCGCACATTACCCGGCCAGTCATAGGCTTCGAGCAGGGTCGAGGTTTCGGGCGAGCAACCGACAATGCGCTTGCTTTCCTCGATATTGAAGCGGGTGATGAAATGCTCGACCAGAGCCGGAATGTCTTCGCGGCGTTCGCGTAAAGACGGGGCCTCGATCGGGAAGACGTTCAGGCGATAGAACAGGTCCTCGCGGAAGGCGCCTTCGGTGACCTGCTTGGCCGGATCGCGGTTTGTGGCCGAGACGATACGCACATCGACCTTTACAGGGCGCTTGCCACCCACCGGATCGACTTCGCTTTCCTGAAGCACGCGCAGCAGCTTGACCTGGATGTCCAGCGGCAGTTCGCCGATTTCATCGAGGAACAGGGTGCCGCCATTGGCCTCTACGAACTTGCCCGCATGTTTTTCGTGCGCGCCGGTAAAGGCACCCTTTTCGTGGCCGAACAGGATGGATTCGACCAGATTGGCGGGCAGTGCCCCGCAGTTCACGGCGATAAACGGCTTGCCCGAACGGTTGCTGGCCCCGTGCAGGGCGCGCGCGATGACTTCTTTGCCGACGCCGCTTTCGCCGGTGATCAGGACCGGAATGGACGACTTGGCGGCACGGGTGCCCAGCGCCTTGACCATACGCATAGGCGGGCTGTCGCCGACGATGTCGTCAAAGCTGGTACGACCGGTGGCGCGCTTTTTCAGGCGCCCGATCTCGGCAGTCAGCTGGGTCATCTGCAGGGCATTGCGCACGCCGATCAGCAGACGTTCCGGTCCGACCGGTTTGACGAAGAAGTCCTGCGCACCGGCCTGCATGGCCCGCACAACGGTTTCGATACCGCCATTGGCCGTCAGGACGATGACAGGAATATTGACGCCTGCGGTGCGCAACTCGGCAAGGGTTTCAAGGCCGGACAGGCCACCGGGCATGACCAGATCCAGCAGCACGACATCCGCACCGCCACCCTTGGTCAGGCGGTCGATCGCCTCGCCACCGGTTTCGGCATGGACAACCGCATAGCCTTCACGATCCAGAACCGCCTGGATCAGGCGGCGCTGGGTCGGGTCGTCATCGACAACCAGAACGGTCTTACCCATGGGAAACCCCTTCACATCACCACTATAGCGACGTCCTTTTTTGAGATGGGACGTTCGCTGTTACCTAGTGTCTCTAAACGGCACTTGTGAAGATCGGGTTTCCCGATAAGGGTGGCTAAGTTAATGGTTACGCTTAATTTCTTTTAAGACGGACAGCTGGTTTCGGGGGCGAAATCCAGAACATGTCCCCCTAATTCAATGGGCTGTACGGAATTCTGCGGCCCCGCCTTGGGCGCATTATCCTTAAGGGTGTTTTTGGGTTGCATGGGGCCGCAACTGGCGCGGCGGGTGAAATTACCTTTGTTTACCCAAGAACCTTGGCTGTCCCGACTATAGACACGGATGTGCCCGTACACGGCCAGAAGGACATCCTCGCTGCCATCCGCGTCATAATCATACAGACGCGCCGTGCAGGGATCGGTGGCCGGACACTCATAGCCAAACTGCGAAGCCATCAGGGCATCGATAAACCCTTCGGGCAGGGCGGTGCCTTCAGGCAGAACTGTAATCACCGGCTTTTTGGCGACAGGTTCGACATAGCGGTTGTCCAGCGCGGCCTTGGCCTTTGTGGCGATGGCGGTGTCTTTTGACTTGGCAAGGTCTTCGAGGGCTGCGCGCCCGCGTGGACCCGCCTGCCACCCCAGCCACGAATAGGGGATGGTATCGGCTTTCAATGCACCGCTTTCGAGACGGGCAAGCTGGTTGTTGATCGCCAGTTGCTGTGGGTTCAGCCAAGGCGTCGAATAGCCGACCAGTGTCGCGGTGGTGACTATTGCGGCGATCACATTGGTGCCTTCCAGCCACGGCAACCAGCCGCCGCCACGGTTGCGACCCATGAACTGGGCCAGCACATAGCCGATGGCATAGATCAGGCCGATAACCGCCGCTGTCATGGCGACAATGCGCGATACGGTCAGACCGTGCTGGCCGATCCGTACCGAGACAGCCCAAAGGGCGAACAGGGTCAGGGGCAGCAAAAGCACAGCACCGGCCCGCACGCACAGGCGCAGGAAGGCGGTGCTGGTCAGGTGTTCGGCTCCGTCCTGATAGGCGGTGTTGATGAGGATGATGAGGCCCGCCGATGCGGCCAGCATCAGGCCCGACGGACTGAGCGAGGCGTGAAGCTCCGACAGACCGGCCAGAGGCAGGGTGATCAGGAAGGCCGCCGCGAGGAATACAGCCACCGGCAACAGCCATGACAGCAGGGTCAGGGCCACGGTGCGGATGCCCTGTGTCAGGCCATCGCGCACATCGCTAAGCTCGACACCCAGTGCGAACAACAGCGAGGAGGCGAAGAACACGAACCATTCCTCGGAAATCAGGTCTCCTACAAAATCGATCCCGATGGCATTGAACATGGCCGCGCCCAGCCACAGGATCAGCCAGAAGACGCCAAGGAACATCAGCGCCAGAACCAGCTGGATGCCGGCCTTCCATGCTGTCTCGTAATACTGGTCATACGGCGCAAAGGCCTGACCGCTACGGATGGCGGGGATAATCAGGTGGTGGGCGCAGAACAGGGCCGCTGGCAGGCAGATGGACATGACCAGAAAGACGTTGTCATTATCCGGCAACAGGCCGCTGCTGAGACCGATGGCGGCCAGAATCGCTGTGGCTATTCCTGTCCAGATCAGGCTGGCCCGAAAGGAAATCTGGCCGATGGCGGCAAGCCCGACTGGCGGCGCATAGGCCGCGATCAGCGCCCATGCTGCCAGAAATCCGGTATTGATCTGGTCCAGCTTGGTGGTGCGATAAAGACCATAGAGCAAGGCACCCTGAATAAGGCCCAGCACCAGACGCACCAGTAATCGCGGGGGCCCTTCCTGGGTTTGCGTCCGGCGCAGTCCGTTGCGGCTATTGGGCGAAAACAGGCGATCCATGGCAGTGCCCCTATCAGGTTCGATGGCGCACAATGGCAGTTTACATGCGTGTGACAAGTTACAGTTACGCTACGCGCCCTTGCCAGAAAGCCTGCGGCTCCCCAAAACCATAGGCATGAACGCGCCCGTCAAACCGACCGAATTCGCCGATGCCCCTTTGTGGGACCTGTCCGACCTGTATGCCTCGCGCGAGGATGCGCGCATCGGCACCGATCTGGATCGCGCCCGTGATCTGGTGGGGCAGTTGAACGCCTATCAGGGCAAGCTTTCGGCCCTGTTCGGCGTGGAACTGGGCAAGGCGCTGGATCATGCCATCCGACTTTATGAAGAGGCAGGCGAAATCCTCGGCGCTCTAGGCGCGTTTGCCTTCCTCGGTGCATCGACCGATCGGGAAAATGCGGCGGCGCAAAGTTTCGAGGCGGACCTGCGCGAGAAGATCACGGCCATCGCCACACCTACCGTCTGGGTGACGCTGGAAATCAACGGGCTGGACGATGATGCGGTAAAGGCGGCACTGGAGGCGTTCGAGCCTGCCCGTCGCTGGTCGCCGTGGCTGCGCCGTTTGCGGGCGATGAAACCGCATGAGCTGTCGCAGGAACTGGAAACCTTTATCGCCGAGCGCGGGCCGCTTTCGGCGCAATGGCCGCGCCTGTTCGACGAGACGCTGGCGGCGATGCGGGCCGATGTGGATGGCGAGAAGCTGACCCTGTCCGAGGGCTTGAACCGTCTCAGCGATACCGATGAAGAGGTGCGCCGCAAGGCTGGTCAGGCCATGACCGAAGCCTTTAACGGCATTACCCGCACCATGGCGATGGTGTTGAACACGGTGGCCGCCGAAAAGGCGCTGGAAGACAAAAAGCGCGGCTTTGCCCGTCCTGCCGACAGCCGCCATCTGGGCA
The DNA here is from genome assembly GCF_036659295.1 of Brevundimonas sp. GTDB lineage: Bacteria > Pseudomonadota > Alphaproteobacteria > Caulobacterales > Caulobacteraceae > Brevundimonas. The sequence continues at coordinate 13,901 of NZ_JAVXCU010000052.1, forward strand.
ACGAGGTTCACGGCGAATCCGTCGATGCCATGGCCGATGCGGTGGCGCAGGCCTATCCGCGCATCGCCCACCGCTATTACACCCTCAAGGCCAAGCTGCTGGGCAAGGACAGGCTGAACCACTGGGACCGCAATGCGCCGCTGGGCCCCGCCGGTGCCAAGACCTATGACTGGCAGGGCGGGCGCGAACTGGTCATGGCCAGCTTTGCGGACCTTGGCGGAGACTTTGCCGAGCGTGCGGGCTGGTTCTTTGATCGCCCGTGGATTGATGCCCGTCCGCGTGCAGGCAAACAGTCGGGCGCCTATTCGCATCCGGTGACAGCGGGCACCCACCCCTATGTGTTCCTGAACTGGATGGGCGAGCGTCGCGATGTGCTGACGCTGGCGCATGAACTGGGCCACGGTGTACACCAGACGCTGGCGGCAGAGCAGGGCGGCTTGCTGGCCGATACGCCGCTGACCCTGGCGGAAACGGCGTCGATCTTTGCCGAGGGCCTGACCTTTGATCGTCTGTTGTCGGAGGCGACCGACGAGGACCGCCGCGCCCTGCTGGCGGGCCGGATCGAGGATGGTCTGAACACGGTGGTGCGCCAGATCGCCTTCCATCGCTTTGAAACCCGCCTGCATGACGAACGGGCCTCGGGCGAGTTGTCGGTCGAGCGTATCAGCCAGATCTGGACCGAGGAACTGATAGCCAGTCTTGGTCCGTCGGTTGACCTTGAGGGCTACGAGAACTGGTGGGCCTATGTCAGCCACTTCGTCCACTCGCCCTTCTATGTCTATGCCTATGCGTTCGGTGATCTTCTGGTGGCGGCGCTGATGGAAACGCGCGCGAAAGACCCGCAAGGTTTTACGCCGCTGTATCGCCAGTTGCTGGCCGATGGCGGGACCAAAACCTATGTCGAGGCGCTGGAGCCGCTTGGCCTCAACCCGCGCGATCCGGCCTTCTGGACCATCGGCACCAAGCGGCTGGAAGGTCTGGTGGATCAGTTCGAGGCGCTTTGCGTCAGCAACTAATGTTCGAATAGCGTTGACACATAAGGTCGGGGCGGAAACCTTGGCCTTATGAAATCTTTGTACCCCGAACGTGTGTTGTCCCTGTTTGTGGCCGTCGCGGCGCTGGTCCTTCCGGCGCAGGCGATGGCACAAATCCCCGAGGCCATTGCCAGCCAGCCTGCCCAGCAGAGGGCGCTGGCGGCGGGCTATAAGGCGCTGACGGTTTGTAGCGCCCTGAAAACGGCCGAGGAGGCCGGAAGCTCGCGCACTGTCGCCAGTGTCGAGGCCAATGAACTGGTCGGCATCTATGCCGAGCTGGCACCCATTATCGGCCATCTGGTCGCCGAGGTGACGGCTGAGGGTGTAAGCGTCGCGTGGGATGATCAGGCCCCCGCCCGCGTGGCCAGCTATCGTGCCGGACAGGGCTGTGTGATTCAGCCGATGGGCTATGTATCGGGGCCATCTCTGGCTCCGGTGGTGCGGCATTCCGATGCCAAAGACATGGCAACGGGCGCGGTCGCCGGTAATGCAGCAGGGCTGGATCAGGTGATCCAAAGCGCGCTGTCACAGGGCTATGGCACCGGCACCAACACGACCGGCGTGGTGGTTCTCCAG
>NZ_JAVXCU010000053.1:0-15490 GCF_036659295.1 Brevundimonas sp.
CTGACTTATCAGGAAGTGCTGGCCAAGGACTTGCGAGTCATGGACGCTTCGGCCATCGCTCTGATGCGTGATAGCGATATTCCGATCGTGGTCTTCTCGATCCGCGAGGAAGATTCGCTAAATAAAACTCTGATGGGTGAAGGTACTTTCACCGTCATCACCAACAAGCCTGTCTGATTTGGACAGGGCATTCGAAATTCGATTTAGGACAGGCGCAAATGGCAAAACCTGATCTCAAGACCTTCCGCGACCGTATGGATAAATCGGTCAGCACCCTGAAGGACGACTATGCAGGTCTGCGTACAGGCCGTGCACACTCGGGCCTTCTGGATCCGGTGATGGTCGAGGCTTATGGCTCTTCGTCGCCTCTGAACGCTGTGGCTGCCGTGTCGGTGCCGGAACCGCGCATGATTTCGGTCAATGTCTGGGACAAGGGCATGGTCGTATCGGTCGAGAAGGCCATCCGCGCTGCGGGTCTGGGTCTGAACCCGATCGTGGACGGTCAAACCCTGCGTATCCCGATCCCGCCGCTGACCGAAGAACGCCGCAAGGATCTGGTCAAGCTGGCTGGCAAATATGCCGAAGACAAGAAGATCGCTGTTCGTAACGTTCGCCGTGACGCGAATGACGAGCTGAAAAAGGCTGAAAAGGCTGGCGAAATCAGCCAAGACGATCAAAAAAAGATGGAAACCGAAGTCCAGAAGGACACCGATGCCGCCATCAAGCGCATCGATGAAATCCTGAAGGCCAAGGAAGTCGAGATCATGCAGGTCTAAGACCTGCTAGATCTCGAACCAGGGACCAGAGCCTGATGTCGGCCTCAACCGCCTCTATGCATACCGAAAAGCCACTGCATGTGGCCATTATCATGGACGGCAACGGTCGGTGGGCCGAGCGCAGGGGCTTGCCCCGTGCGCTCGGGCACCGCGAGGGCGTTCAGGCTTTGCGTCGTACGATCAAGGCTGCGCCCGAAATGGGTGTTAAGTGCCTGACCATTTTCGGTTTCTCGACCGAAAACTGGAGCCGTCCTGCCGACGAGGTTTCCGACCTGATGGGGTTGGTACGCACATTTGTCGGCGGCGATCTGAAGCGCCTGGATCAGGCGGGCGTGCGTGTGCGCGTACTGGGGCGCCGTTCGGGCGTGCCGGCCGATATTGTCGATGTCATCGACAGGGCCGAGCGCCAGACCGCGCACAATGATAAATTCCTCTTACAGGTCGCCTTTAACTATGGCGGTCGGGCCGATCTGGTGGATGCGGCCCAGGCACTGATCGACAAGGCGGCCAGCGAAGGCCGGTTTGACTTGACCGAAGAAATGTTCGGCAACAGCTTGTCGACAGCCGGTTCGCCACCGGTCGATATGATTATTCGCACCTCGGGCGAGCAACGTCTGTCCAACTTCTTGTTGTGGGACTGTGCCTATGCCGAGTTGGTGTTCCAGCCGGTCTTGTGGCCCGATTATGGTGCAGAGCCGCTCAAGGCTGCCCTCGAAGAGTTTTCCCGTCGCGAGCGCCGTTTTGGTGGTCGCGAGGTCGTAGAAGGCTCGGTGTCGCCTTCGACAGAAAGTGCGGTCGGCTAATGGCCCTTAAACCCAAGGATATTGCGCTGAGAGCCGCTTCGGCTCTGGTGCTGGCACCGGCCGCCGTTCTGGCGATCTGGGCTGGTGGTTTCTGGTTTACGGGCCTGATTGTGCTGGGCGGGATCATGCTGGCGCTGGAATGGGCGCGCATGAGCGAGCCACAGGACTGGCGTGCTGTGGGTATGGCTGTGGCCGGCGGCGTGATCGCGCCGGTTATTGCGGCCCATATCGGCCAGATGTCGCTCGCTTTTGTGCTGCTGGTATTCGGTGCCGCGATCGCCGGTCTTGTATCGCATCGTCGCGGTGGCGAGGGGCTGGATGGTGCCTATGGGGTGCTGTACCTCGGCTGGCCGTGCATTCTGCTGATCTGGATGCGTGACCTGAATGCCGATCAAGGTCTGTACTGGACCGTTCTGGTGTTCGCTGTTGCATGGGCTGCAGATATTCTGGCCTATCTGGTGGGCAGTGCCATAGGCGGGCCGAAACTGTGGCCTCGCTTTTCTCCGAACAAAACATGGTCCGGTTTTATCGGTGGCTTGCTGGCAGGTATGATCGCGGGCGGTGTCATGGCCGCATGGCTGGACATGGGCGCTCTGACGGCGCTGTGGGGGGCTATGCTGGGCTTGCTGGCTGCCTTGGCGACCATGGGCGGTGATCTGTGGGAGTCGGCCTTGAAGCGCCGGTTTGGCGTCAAGGATGCGGGCAATCTGATCCCGGGCCATGGCGGATTGCTGGATCGTGTCGATGGCCTGATGTTTGCGGTTATCGTGGTCGCTATCGGGCGCCTGATCGTTTTGATGATCGGGGGCAACGGGTGATTACGCGCAAGGTCAGCGTGCTAGGCTCGACGGGGTCGGTCGGCACCTCGACCCTTGACCTTATGGCGGCGGCCGAAGCAACGGGCAGTGGCCGTTTCGAGGTCGAGGTTCTGACGGGTGGCCGCAATGTAGGCTTACTGGCCGAGCAGTGCCTGCGCTGGAATCCAAAGCTGGCCGTAATCGAGAATGAAGTCGGTCGTGCCGAGTTGGCGGAACGCCTTGCCGGTTCCGGTATCGAGGTGGGGGGCGGAAGTGACGCCATTGTCGAAGCCGCGTCGCGTCCGGTGGACTGGGTTATGGCGGCGATTGTCGGTGCTGCGGGTTTGCGCTCTGCGTGGGCGGCGGCAGGGACGGGGACAACCCTTGCTCTGGCCAATAAGGAAAGCCTGGTCTGCTGTGGCCCTGCGCTGATCGAGCGCGTGGCAGCTGCTGGCGGCAAAATTATTCCGGTCGATTCCGAGCATTCGGCCATTTTTCAGGTGTTTCCAGAAGATGCGCCCGAGCGTGTTTCCAGGTTGATCCTGACGGCATCGGGCGGGCCTTTCCGTCGTACGCCTCTGGACCAGATGAAGACGATCACGCCGCAACAGGCGGTGGCCCATCCGAACTGGTCGATGGGAGCCAAGATTTCGATCGATAGTGCTTCGATGGCCAATAAAGGGCTGGAACTGATCGAAGCGGCCTATCTGTTCGGCATGCCGCAGTCGAAAATCGATGTAGTGGTCCACCCTGAATCGATTATCCACAGCCTTGTGGAGTATGTCGACGGCTCGACACTGGCCCAGATGGGGCCTCCCGATATGAAGACGCCGATTGCCTGTGCGTTGTCGTGGCCGGATCGTCTGCCGTGGCCCGCACCCAAGCTGGACTTGGCTGCGCTGGGCAAGCTGACGTTCGAAGCGCCCGATATGGTGCGCTTCCCGGCGCTCAGATTGGCCCGTGAAGCACTGGAAGCGGGCGGTGTTGCACCCATCATTTTCAATGCCGCGAACGAAGTTGCCGCATTTGCTTTCCTTGACCGGCGGTTGGCATTTCTAAATATTGCCGCAGTCATCACCGAAACCCTTGAAAAGGCACAAGGTGAGGGACTGGCTATCGGTAACGGAAGTGCAGCCGAATCGGCATTGGCAGTCGATAAGGAAGCGCGCCGGATCGCCGGGGACATTGTCTCGACACTGGACCTGGCGGCCTGATCGCCGCGATTTGAGACTGGAGACTGGATGATCGGCTTTTTGGGCCAAATGCTGAGTTATGTGGTGCCATTTCTGGTCGTTCTGACCGTTGTGGTGACCGTTCACGAACTCGGCCATTTTCTGACGGCCCGCGCCTTTGGCGTAAAGGTGGACCTTTTTGCGATCGGCTTCGGTCGCCCGATCCTCAGCCGCAAGGACCGCCACGGTGTGGAATGGCGCATCGGCTGGCTGCCGCTGGGCGGCTATGTGAAATTTGCCGGTGACTTGGATGAATCAGGCGTGCCGGACCGCAAAGGTCTGGAAGAGTTGCGCCAGCGTTTGGTTGCCGAAAAGGGGGAGGGCGCAGAGCGCGACTACCTCTATTTCAAACCGTTGTGGCAGCGGGCTCTGGTCGTGGCGGGTGGCCCGATTGCCAATTTCGTGCTGGCTCTGGCGATCTTTACGGTCCTGTTTTCGGCTGTCGGCGTTCCGCTGCGCCCTGCGCGGGTGATGGATGTGGCCGAAGGTTCGCCTGCGGCTGTCGCGGGCTTTGCCGTCGGTGACCTGATTACCCACGTCAATGGCAAGCTGATCGAAGACAGTTCCGAAGTGATCCGCCATGTGGCCCTGTCCAGCGGTACGCCGGTGCAGTTCACGGTTGAGCGCGACCAGAAGGTAGTGAACCTGACGGGCGTGCCGGAACGTACGGTTGTTGATGATCCTATTGGCGGTCGTGTGACCATGGGCCGGATTGGCCTTGGACTGGGTTCGACACGCGCGGAGTATCGCCATGTGCGCTATTCGCCGATCGCGGCCGTCGGCAAGGGTGCCGAGGAAATCACCAGCATTATCGGCACCACTGTCAAATATATCGGTCGCATTTTCACAGGCCGTGAAAACGGCGACCAATTCAGCGGCCCCTTGGGAATCGCCCGCGTTTCGGGTGGCTTGACCAATGCTGCGGTGGCGGCGGATCCCGATCCGGTCGCTGCTACTTTTAACCTGTTACTGACGCTAACCAGTTTTGCCGCCATACTTTCGGTCGGAATCGGCTTTCTAAATCTTTTGCCGATTCCGGTTCTAGATGGGGGGCATCTGATGTTCTATGCCTATGAAGCGGTTGCCCGACGTCCTTTGGACGCGCGGATACAGTCAACTGGTTACGGAGTAGGACTTGCCATGTTGGCCTGTATGATGTTGTTCGCCACCTGGAACGACCTGCAGAAGCTGAATATCTTCAAATTCCTTGGCGGGCTCGTCGCGTGAGTCGAGACCTGCCCCTAAGGACATCCCGAATGATCGACCTGATGAACCGAAATTCTTTCCGTGCGCGTATTTTAGGTCCGAGCGGGATCGCCCTTGTATTGGCGGCCGGCCTTGCGACGCCTGCCTTGTCCCAGGAAGCCGCTCCGGCTGCTGTGGCGGCACCTGCCGAAGCGACCCCACAAGTGGTTGTCGCCGACGAAGAGCGTGGCCAGGTAAACCGCATCATTGTGCGCGGGAACCAGCGTATCGACCATACGACTGTGCTGTCCTACCTGCCGATCCAGCCGGGCGATATTGTCGATCCGGTGACGTTCGACGTGGCCGTGCGTACGCTGTACCGGACCAACCTGTTTGCCAACGTGCAACTGGGTCTGCAGCCGAATGGCGATCTGGTGATCGAGGTTGTCGAAAACCCGATCATCAACCAGGTGACGTTCGAGGGTAACAAAGCCCTGACCGAGAAGAAGCTGCGTGACGAAGTCACGATCAGTCCGCGCGGTATCTATACCCGCGCCCGCGTTCAGGAAGACGTCGGCAAGATCGTTGAACTGTACCGTATGTCGGGCCGTATCTCGGCAACCGTGACCCCGCGTCTGGTCCAGTTGGAACAGAACCGCGTCGATGTCGTATTCGAGATCGACGAAGGTCCGGAAAGCGGCATCTCGGGTATCACCTTCCTGGGCAACAAGGCCTTTTCTGACGCGGACCTTCGCGAAGTGATGGTGACGCAGGTTTCCCAGTGGTGGCGTCTGTTCAGCTCGAACGACAACTATGATCCGAACCGTCTGGATTATGACCGCGAGCAACTGCGCAAGTTCTACACCAACCGCGGCTATTATGATTTCAACATCATGTCGTCGGTTGCCGAACTGAAGCCGGACAACAGCGCCTTTGCCGTGACCATCACGATGGACGAAGGCGACAAGTACAATTTCGGCGAGGTAAAGGTTGTCACCGAAAGCGAGCGTCTGAACGCCGACTTCCTGACCGCTCTGTTGCCGATCCGCTCGGGTGACCTGTTCCAGAGCGACCGTATCGAGAACGCCGTTGATGCGCTGACCTTTGCTGCGGGTTCGGCCGGTTATGCGTTTGTGGACATTTCCCCGTCCTATCGCGCCAATCCGGACACGGACACGGTCGATGTGACGTTCAATGTCCGTGAAGGCTCGCGCGTTTACGTGGAGCGTATCAATGTGGTGGGTAATACCCGCACGCTCGATACCGTAATCCGTCGCGACCTGCTGCTGGGTGAAGGCGATGCGTTCAACCGTTCGCTGATCGAACGTTCGCGTAACAATCTGCGTGCTCTGGGCTTCTTCAAGGACGTCAAGATCGAGGAAACCCGTGGCTCTGCTCCGGACCGTTCGATTGTGAACGTGACCGTTGAAGAGCAGCCGACGGGTGAATTGTCGGTCGGTGCTGGTTTCAGCTCGTTCGACAGCTTCACGCTGAACCTCGGCGTAACCGAGCGTAACTTCCGTGGTCGTGGCCAGAACGTTGTGGCGCGTGCCGAATGGGGTTCGATCCGCCAGAATATCGACTTCCGCTTTACCGAGCCGAAATTCATGGGCCGTGACGTGGCGGCGGGCTTCGACCTGTTCCACACCCGTATGGACCTGTCGGAATACGCTTCGTACGATTATCGCTCGACGGGTGCGGGCCTGCGCCTGACCTATCCGTTGAACAACTATACCCGCCTGAGCCTGCGTTACTTCCTCAAGGATGACGAAGTGATGGTGCCGAACAGCTATTGCTCGTCTGCGGGCATGGGCACCTCGGCGCTGTGCGACCAGATCGGTGCCTATATCAACTCGTCGGCCGGCTATACGCTGTTTGTGGACCGCCGGAACGATCCGGTTCGCGCCACGCGCGGCTGGACGACGGCTCTGCGTCAGGACTTTGCCGGTATTGGTGGCGATGTGAACTACATCAAGACCGAGATGGATGCGGCCTATTACTATGGCATCCGTCCGAACTGGGTGGTCAGCGTTCAAGGCTCGGTGGGTTATATCGCCGGCTGGAGCGGTGACTCGATCCGCATTAACGACCGCTTCTTCAAGGGTGGCCAAAGCTTCCGTGGCTTTGAAACCGCAGGTATGGGCCCGCGCGATCTGACCACGACCGATGCTCTTGGCGGTAATTTCTATGCCATCGGTACGGTTGAACTGACCCTTCCGAACGGCCTGCCCGAACAATACGGAATCCGGACCAGCCTGTTTGCCGATGTTGGTACTCTGGGCAAGTTGGATGACCGCTATCTGGTCGGCAGCAATGGTTTGCCCAACGACAAGATTGTTGATGAACTGGCCCTGCGCGCGGCTGCGGGTGTGAGCATCCACTGGCGTTCGCCGATGGGTCCGATCCGCTTCGACCTGTCCAAGGTCCTGTCGAAAGAAGACTACGACAAGACCGAAACCTTCCGCTTCTCGACTTCAACCCAGTTCTAAACCGCGGAACAATCCGCACTAAGGCTTAATACGATGAAGACTCTTACGATTGGCGCTTTCGCTCTGGCCACGCTGGCAGCTTCGGCCGCCTCGGCTCAACAAGCTCCGGCTAATCCGGGTCCGGTCCTTCCGGGTGTTTGCTCGTTCTCGGGCGAAGGTATCATGGCCGGTTCGTCGGCTGGTCGCGCCGTTCAGGCCCGTATGGTTCAGCTGTATCAAGAAGTTCAAGGTGAACTGCAGCCGTACGTAACCTCGCTGGAAAGCGAAGCCCAGCAGCTGCAACAGTCGGCTGCTACACTGGCCGAAGCCGATCGCAACACCCGCATCCAGGCGCTGCAAACCCGTGACCGCGAACTGCAACAGCTGCAGCAAACCCGTGCCAACGAACTGCGCTACACCCAAGCCGTTCAGGCCGAAGCGATCAACACGGCTGCCCAGCCGATCGTCATCGCTGTCTATCAAGAGCGCGGTTGCGGCGTTCTGCTGAACGACAGCGCAGTGGCTTACATCAACCCGGCTATGGACATCACCGCTACGGTCGTCCAGCGCCTCGATGCCCAACTGCCGACGCTGTCGTTCAACCGTATGCCGGTGCCAGCGCAGGCACAGGCTCAAAACTAATCTGGGCCATGCCCGATACGACCTTTTTCAAGACCCAGCCCCCCCGCACGGTCGCTTCCATCGCCGAACAACTCGGCGCGGAAGTGATCCGGGGCGGCGAAGTCATCGTTTCGGCGGTTGCGCCCCTGTCCACATCGGACCGGGGCGCTATCGCTTTTATGGGTGATCGCAAATTCTTGCCTGCGTTGGAGAATACCAAGGCGGCCTGTGTGATCTTGCATCCTTCAATGACAGAGCGTGTCCCTGAAGGCGTGGCAATCATTGCCTCGCGTCAGGCGCAGGCCGACTGGGCGCTGGCATCGATGATGCTGCATGTGCCGCGAGGACTGGATCGCGCCATTACAGCGGCAGAGGCTGCTGAAGACGAAACTGTGGTGATCGAGCCGGGTGTGGTTCTAGGCGAGGGCGTTCGTATCGGGCGCGGCACGCGTATCTGTGCCAATACCGTTATCGGGCCAGGCGTGCAGATCGGTCGTGATTGCTGGATCGGTTCGAATGTCAGTCTGTCATTCTGCCTGTTGGGCGACCGCGTAAAAATCTATGCTGGTGCGCGTATTGGCGAATCCGGTTTCGGTGCCACGGGATCGCGTGACGGCGTGATCGATATTCCCCAACTGGGCCGTGTTGTCATTCAGGACAATGTGACAGTCGGGGCCAACAGCTGTGTTGACCGTGGTGCCTTTGACGATACCGTTCTGGGTGAAGGCACCAAGATCGACAATCTGATCCAGATTGCCCACAACTGTGTCATCGGGCGTAACAACCTGATGGCGGCACAGGTCGGTTTGTCGGGTTCGATCACGACGGGCGACAATGTGATTTTTGGTGGTCAGGCCGGTATTGCCGACCATCTGAATATCGGGGAAGGGGCCCGAGTAGCCGGGGGAGCCGGGGTGCTGGCAGATATACCTGCTGGTGAAACCTGGTCGGGGTATCCAGCCAGACCGCTGCGCCGCTTCTTGCGCGAGAGTATCTGGCTTTCGAAACAGGCGTCCAAAAAGGGCGCAAAGGAAACCTGAGCATGAGCGAACAGACCAATATCGACTATGCCGAGGTGATGCGTCGCCTCCCGCACCGTTACCCCTTCCTGCTGGTCGACAAGGCCCAAGACTTTGTTCCGGCGACTTCGATCGCCGGTATCAAGAACGTCACGCATAACGAGCCGTTCTTCCCGGGCCATTTCCCGATCGATCCGGTCATGCCGGGCGTTCTGATCGTTGAAGCTATGGCCCAGACGGGTGCGCTGCTGATGTCCAAGACGCTCGACGTTGCGGTCGCGGACAAGGTCATCATGTTCATGTCGATCGACGGTGTGCGTTTCCGCAAGCCGGCCCGTCCAGGTGACCAGCTCCGCATGGAAGTGAAGGTCATCAGGGCACGCGGCGATGCCTACAAATTCCGTGGCGAAACCTTCATCGACGGCAAGCTGGCCGCCGAGGCAGAGTTCATGGCCATGGTCGTTACCGTTCAGGAACCTGCTGCGTGAGCCAAATCCATCCGACCGCAATCGTCGATAGCAGCGCCACCATAGCCGACGGCGTTGTCGTCGGCCCGTGGAGCATTGTCGGCCCCAATGTGTCTCTGGCCCAAGGCGTGGTCCTGAAGTCCCATGTCGTGATCCAGCAAGACACAGCGGTCGGAGCCAATACGGCCATCCACTCGTTCGCTCTGGTCGGCGGGGATCCGCAGCACCTTGGCTATAAGGGAGAGACGGTCCGTCTGGAGATCGGCGAGAACAATATCATCCGTGAGCATGCCACGTTGAACCGTGGCACGCCGCAGGGCTCGGGCGTGACGCGTCTGGGGAATAACTGTCTGCTGATGACAGGCGCACATATCGGCCATGACTGCATTGTCGGTAACAATGTCACCATGGCCAACAGCGCGACGCTGGGTGGCCATGCCGAGGTGGGCGACCGTGTGTTCCTCGGAGGTCTCTGCGCCGTTCACCAGAACGGACGTGTGGGGCAGGGCGCGATTGTGGGCGGTCTGGCGGCCGTTACCCGTGATGTCATCCCTTACGGCTCGGCATGGGGCAACCATGCCCGTCTGCGTGGGCTGAACCTGATCGGCCTCAAGCGTAAGGGTTACGGCAAGGACCAACTGCGTCGTCTGCTGGCCTTCTATCGCGAGTTGTTCGAGGGCGAGGGGCAATTTGCCGGACGTCTGGAGACGATTGGTGAAGCCTATAACGATATTCCCGAAATCGTCGAAATCCTCGATTTCATCAGCGAGGGCGGTAAGCGTCCGCTTTGCCTGCCTAACGCCGAATGAAAAAGCTGGGACTGATCGCGGGTGGCGGTGATCTTCCCGCATCCGTGGCGGCTCGCTGCGAGGCAGAGGGCCGTCCGCTTTATGTTATCCGACTGGATGGTTTCGCGGATGATGCCATGCGGGCTTGGGAGGGGGAAACCCTCGGCATGGCCCAGATCGGCGGCATCCTGAAAGCTTTGCGCCGTGAAGGTTGCGAAGCTATCTGTATGGCGGGCTATGTAAATCGTCCTGATTTCAAAACCTTGAAGCCTGATCTTAAGGGGGCGACCTTGCTTCCGGGGATTATTGCCGCCGCAACAAAAGGCGATGACGCCCTGCTACGCAAAATCCTCGGTGTATTTGAAGCTGAAGGGTTCAGTGTTGAAGGGGCCGACGATATTCTGGGCGGGCACATGCTGTCCCTTGGCGCTCTGGGGCACGTAACGCCAAACGAAGATCACATGTTTGACTTAAAGAAAGCCATTCATGTCGCTGAAAAATCAGGTGAACTTGATGTTGGTCAGGGCGCGGTTGTCTGTAACGGTCTGGTTCTGGCCGTAGAGGCTCAGGAAGGCACTGACCAGATGCTGTTACGGGTTGCAGGTCTGCCGCAAGACCTTCGCGGCACGGCGGATCACCGCAAGGGCACTCTGGCCAAGGCACCGAAACCCATTCAGGACATTCGTGTGGATATGCCGGTTATCGGTCCGCGCACGGTTGAACTGGCCGCAGCAGCAGGCTTGGCCGGTATTGGCGGATTTGTAGACCGCCTCATCATCATGGACGTTGCAGCCACGCGTGCGACCGCGGATCGTCTGGGACTGTTCGTCTGGGGTATGTCTGACGAGGATCGCCTGTAATGGCCTACAAGATCATGCTGGTGGCTGCCGAGGCGTCGGGCGATGTGTTGGGGGCCAATCTGGCCAAGGCACTGAAAGACCGTCTGGGTGATCAGGTCCGGTTCGTCGGTGTTGGCGGCCCACGCATGGCCGAGATGGGCATTCACAGCCCGTTTGATATCGCCGAACTGTCTATCCTAGGCGTGGTCGAAGGCATCAAGGCCTATAAACGCGTCAAACAGCGCGTGGCAGACACCGCAGCACTCGCTGAACGTGAAAAGCCAGATGCGGTCATTCTGATCGATTCATGGGGTTTCACCATTCGGTCGGCAAAGGCCATACGCAAGGTATTGCCGCAAGCGGCCTTGATCAAATATGTCGGTCCGCAGGTTTGGGCCTCACGACCGGGGCGCGCCAAGACCCTTGCAAATGCGGTCGATCACTTGTTGGCGCTTTATCCTATGGATGCGCCATGGTTTGAACGGGCCGGTCTGTCCACGACGGTCGTCGGTTCTTCGGCTCTGCACATCGATATGAGCGATGCTGACGGTGATCTGTTCCGCAGCCAGCGGGGCATAGCCGCAGATGCGCCTCTGCTTCTGGTCATGCCGGGAAGTCGCCCGAAAGAGATCGAGCGGATGACGCCCGTCTATGAAAAGACGGTTCAGAACCTCAAGGCTTCCATCCCCGACCTACAGGTCGCTGTCGTAGCGGCAGGAACGGTGGCGGCGGATGTAACGGGCCGCGTCGCGTCATGGCCGTTCAGGGTGCATGTCGTAACCGAGGCCGACAAGTACGCGGCCATGAAGGCAGCCGATGTGGCCTTGGCGACAAGCGGAACGGTTTCGACCGAAATCGCCATGGCGGGCACGCCGATGGTCATTTCCTACAAGATTGACAACGTCTCGTACCGGCTGATGAAGCCGCTGGTGACGGCCAAATATTTCACCATGCTGAACCTTGCTGCCGACGAGGAAGTGGCCCGTGAGTTTATTCAGTTTGATGCCACGGCAGAAAAAATCACGCCGGAGGTTCTGCGGTTGCTGACCGACAAACAGGCCGCAAATGCGCAAGCCAAACGTCAGACCGAAGTGCTCGAAATCATGGGGCGCGGTGGCCCCAATCCATCAGAACTGGCTGCAGATGCCGTTCTGGCCGTGATGGAAAAACGTAAGGCCTGATCGGGCCTTACGTCACCATTGTCTTATTTGGTCATCCACGGACGGGACTTGCCCGACGTGATGCGCTTGTTTTGCTCGCGCTGGAAGGCTCCGCCACGCGGCGCTTGTTCGCGTGCAGCCAAAGCTTCCTGCTTTTGACGCAAAGCCCGCTGGATGGGGGTTTCGTTCGGTTGGATTGTTTTGGTGTCGGTCATAAGCGCGGTCTAGCACAGAAGTTGTTGCGTTAGCGCGAAACAAAAAACGCCGGAGTAAAAACTCCGGCGTTTCTTTTTGTCTGGTTCGACGGGGCGGATTAACCGCGCTTGTCGATCGAAACGTAGTCGCGTTGCGTCGGGCCGGTATACAGCTGACGCGGGCGACCGATCTTCTGGGTCGGGTCGGCCATCATTTCCTGCCACTGCGAGATCCAGCCGACGGTGCGGGCCAGAGCAAACAGGACGGTGAACATGGTGGTCGGGAAGCCCATCGCCGACAGGGTGATGCCCGAATAGAAGTCTACGTTCGGGAACAGCTTGCGCGAGGTGAAGTACTCGTCCGACAGGGCGACCTTTTCCAGTTCCTTGGCAACAAGGAACAGCGGGTCGTTGGCACGGCCGGTCGCTTCCAGCACTTCGTAAGCCGACTGCTGCATGACCTTAGCGCGAGGATCGTAGTTCTTGTACACGCGGTGGCCGAAGCCCATCAGCTTGTACTTACGGTCCTTAACGCCTTGGATGAACTCGGGAATACGGTCAGGAGTACCGATTTCCTTCAGCATGTTCAGAGCTTCTTCGTTCGCGCCGCCATGCGACGGGCCCCACAGGCAGGCAATGCCGGCTGCGATACAGGCGAACGGGTTGGCACCCGACGAACCGGCCAGACGGACGGTCGAGGTCGAGGCGTTTTGCTCGTGGTCGGCGTGCAGGGTGAAGATGCGGTCCATGGCCCGAACCAGACGCGGATCAACGTGGTAGTCTTCTGCCGGCACGGCGAAGCACATACGCAGGAAGTTCTCGGCGTAGGACAGGTCGTTGCGCGGCGACACGAACGGCTGGCCGACGTGGTACTTGTAGGCACGGGCAGCGATGGTCGGCATTTTCGCGATCAGGCGGATAGCCGAGATGTCGCGCTGGACCGGATCGTGGATGTCGAGGCTGTCGTGATAGAAGGCCGACAGGGCACCGACGGTACCGACCATGATCGCCATCGGATGGGCGTCGCGGCGGAAGCCTTCGAAGAAGCGGTCGAACTGCGCGTGCAGCATGGTGTGGCGGGTGACCAGTTCCGAGAACTCTTCGTACTCGGCGGCGGTCGGCAGTTCGCCCTTCAGCAGCAGGTGGCAAACTTCAAGGAAGTTCGACTGCGAAGCCAGTTGGTCGATCGGGTAGCCGCGGTGCAGCAGCACACCTTCGTCACCATCGATATAGGTTAGGCCCGACTCGCACGAGGCGGTCGAGGTGAAACCCGGGTCGAAGGTGAAAGCACCGGTACCGGCATACAGTTTGCGAATGTCGATGACGTCCGGACCGGTCGAGCCGGACAGGACGGGGAGTTCGATGCTCTTGTCGCCGAGGGTAAGCGTGGCGGCGGGATTAGTTTTTTCAGTCATCTGGGCCCCTTGTTATACTTGGACCTGGCGCGGGGAGGCGTTGGTCTGCGTGGTTTGGGTGATTACTTAGTCTGTTGCAGCGCATCATCCAAGCGCTGGAGACTATTGTCGCGACCAACTGCCACAAGAATTTTGGCAATATCGGGAGCCGGTACACCGCCGGTCAAGGCAGCGCGGGCAGAAGGTCCGATTTTTCCGAAGCCTACACCTTCTTTTTTAGCAAAAAGTTTAAGCTCGGCTTCGAGGTTTTCGACCGACCAATCGGCTGTATTGGCCAGATGCTCACGAAGTCGTGAAAGTCGGTCGAGGTTTTCGCCCTGCAACATGGCCTGACTTTTCTCGTTAAACGAGATCGGGTTAGCCAAAAGGGCGAACTGCACCTGATCAGCCAGTTCCGGCACCAATTTGGCGCGGTCCTTGATCAGGGGAAGGGTGCGAAGGACGGTTGCGCGTCCTGTGTCGTCCAGCGGTTGACCGCGAGACGCCAGAATTTCGGTTACGAGATCGAGCAGGCGCTGATCGTCGGCCTGGCGGATCCAGTGGGCGTTGACGTGGGCCAGCTTGTCGAAGTCCAGACGGGCGGGTGCTTTGTTGATGCCTGCAAAATCGAACCAGGCCTTGGCCTGTTCATCGTCGAAGAGTTCGTCATCGCCATGCGCCCAACCCAGACGGGCCAGATAGTTACGCATGGCTTCGGGCAGGTAGCCCATTTCCGCATATTCGTGCACGGCCTGTGCGCCATGACGCTTCGACAGCTTGGCACCGTCAGGACCGTGGATCAGCGGGATGTGCGCAAAGGTCGGACGGGTCCAGCCCAATGCGTCATAGATAAGGCTCTGGCGGGCAGCGTTGTTCAGGTGGTCATCGCCACGGATGACGTGGGTGATGCCCATGTCGTGGTCGTCAACAACCACGGCCAGATTATAGGTCGGGGCACCGTCCGAACGCAGGATAACCAGATCGTCCAGCGACGAGGATTCCCAGCGTACCGAACCTTGAACAGCATCATTCACCACAACGGCCTGATCCAGCGGGCGGCGGAAGCGCACGGTGAACGGCTTTTGCAGGTCTTCGGCGGTGGGTTCACGGTCGCGCCATGGCGACATGAAGTCTTTTCCTTCGGCCTTGGCGGCATCGCGTAATGCGCCCGTCTCGTCGGCGGTCAGGAAATCGCGATAGGCATGGCCGGTATCCAGCAGTTGCTGGGCCACTTCGCGGTGACGGTCGGCGCGCGCATACTGATAGACGGTTTCTTCGTCCCCCAGCAGGTCCAGCCATTCCAGACCATCGAAGATTGCTTTGACGGCTTCGTCGGTTGAGCGCTCACGGTCGGTATCCTCGATACGAACGAGGAATTTGCCGCCATGGCCCTTTGCGTACAGCCAGTTAAATAACGCTGTTCTCGCGCCGCCGATATGCAGGTAACCTGTCGGCGAGGGGGCAAAGCGGGTGACAACAGTCGAAGAAGACGAGTTCATAAGCGATGAGTCCATTAGGTGCGCCCTTATACGCCCGTCGTCGACAAAGCGAAGCCTTGCCGTAAAGTTGATTGACGGTTTGCGGGTCAGGCTCGCTCACGAATTGCAAATGCAGTCGCTGAGATGGCCGTTATGGAGCGCGGTTTTCTTTGGCTCCGGTTGTGCCATTTATTTCGGTTTGAAAACCGAACCTTCGATAGTGCCACTGTTTTTAATGGCTTTTTTGTCCATTTCCGCTTGGCTTTTGG
>NZ_JAVXCU010000054.1:0-4956 GCF_036659295.1 Brevundimonas sp.
GATCCATCGCGATGTCGTTGGAAATCATGCCGAAGAGGGGTGAAAACATGGGCGTCGGTTACCGCTTGTGTGTTTCGGGCCAGAATGGGCGCTAGAAAGAAATTGAGTCCGCGCTGGCTACACCCCTGTCCCCGATCCGCCCTTTAATGACGCCCCGAGTCTTTATGATCGTATGCCAGCCGACCGAATGTCCGGTTTGCCCTTATGAAGCGACGATTGCAAGCGCCTAAGCAACTGCCATCACCACCTTGTCAAAGGGGCATGATAGTTAAGTCATCAATGAGGCGAATTGATATCCCTTTCAGGAACATCAACCCCGTATTCACTAGGGCAAAGCTTGTTTCGGCCATTTACCGGCGACGGATGATTTCACGTACCCACAGCATCACCGCCAAAGCCGTCAACCCGATCACCGACAAGATGACCGAGGTCCAGACGCCATCCCCCTTTACGGCCGTCATAAAGCCCCCGCCAAAGAAAGCGACCATGGCCGTTTTGGGCAGGACACCCAGCGCGCATCCCGCCAGATAACTCCAGAACCCCGCCCGCACCGCACCAAAGGCCGAGTTCACCACGATAAAGGGTGCCGACGGCACATTGCGAATGATGAAACTGGCCACAAACGCATTGCGGCCAACAAAGGTCTTCATGCGCTCGAACCCTTCGCCGCCGATCTTCTCAAGCCAAAGGGCCGCCGGTCCGCGTCCCAGCCAATAGGTGACCGCCGCCGACACCACGGTCGCGATCCAGCTATAGGCAAAGCCGTGCCACGGCCCGAACGCCAGAACACACAGCCCGATCAGGATAAATTGCGGCGCACCGACAAACGCCGCCACGGTGAACAGCACAATCGCCGCCACCAGTCCCCACGGCCCGGCCCGATATCCGGACAGCCACAGGGCAAGCTCTTCCTCGCTATGGGCAAACTGCTGCTTGCCCACCGCAAATACGAGGCTGATGGCCGCCAGAAGAAGGACACCCGCCAGCAGTACGCGCCAGCGCTTGCCTTCCATCTGCATCAAAAAATCGACGATATGTCGCATAAATCTCGCTCAAACGAAGGAACTAGCCTGCCATACGCGCACAAACATTGTGCAACAGGTCCCGTATGCGTATCTAGCCACGCCTACCGGCATTTTTGTTCATTTCCTTAGACGGGATAGCTATGTCCAGCCTTCAGTCGTCCGCCCTCGCCCGCGTCAAGCCTTCGGCCACTCTGGCCGTGACTGCCCGTGCGCGCGAGCTCAAACGCGAGGGCCGCGATGTCATCGGCCTTGGTGCAGGCGAGCCCGACTTCGATACCCCCGAGAACATCAAGCAAGCCGCCATCGACGCCATTTCGCGCGGCGAAACCAAATATACCGACGCCGACGGTATGCCGGAACTGAAGGCTGCGATTGCCGCCAAATTCGCCCGCGACAACGGCCTGAAATACGACACCAACCAGATCCACGTCGCTCCGGGCGGCAAGCCGGTCATCTATAACGCCTTCCTCGCCACCCTGAATCCGGGTGACGAAGTGATCGTGCCCGCCCCGTACTGGGTGTCCTACCCCGATATGGTGCTGCTGGCAGGCGGCGAGCCGGTCATGGTTGTTGGCGAAGAAGCCGACGGCTTCAAACTGCGTCCCGAAGTGCTGGAAGCGGCCATCACGCCCAAGACCCGCTGGATCATCCTGAACAGCCCGTCCAACCCGACCGGTGCGGCCTATACCGCTGCCGAACTGGAAGCTCTGGCCGCTGTTCTGCGCAAGCACCCGCACGTCTGGGTACTGACCGACGACATGTACGAGCACCTCGTCTATGACGGCTTTGAGTACACCACCATCGCTCAGGTTGCGCCGGACCTTTATGACCGCACCCTGACCGTCAACGGCGTGTCCAAGGCCTATGCCATGACCGGCTGGCGCATCGGTTATGCCGGTGGCCCCAAGCCGCTGATCGACCTGATGCGTAAAGTCGCCAGCCAGACGACCTCGAACCCGACCTCCGTGTCGCAATGGGCCGCTGTCGAAGCGCTGAACGGTACGCAAGAGTTTCTGGCTCCGCGCGCCGAGGCCTTCAAGGCCCGCCGCGATCTGGTCGTTAAAATGCTGAACGAAGCCGAAGGCATCACCTGCGCTACGCCGGAAGGGGCCTTCTATGTCTATCCGTCGTGCGCAGGCCTGATCGGCAAGACCGCACCGTCGGGCGTCGTCATTGAAAACGACGAGGTCTTCACCACCGAACTGCTGAATGCCGAAGGCGTGGCTGTGGTTCAGGGCTCGGCCTTTGGCCTGTCGCCCTATTTCCGCATCTCGTACGCCACTTCCGATGCTGTGCTGGCCGAAGCCTGCACCCGCATCCAGAAGTTCTGCGCTTCGCTGAAATAGTTCGGTCCGAACCCGGACAGGGATTAGGGCGCTGTGGGGTAACCCGCAGCGCCTTTTTCTTTGCGATTACCCAGCGAGCAGCAAAAAGGGCACTGACCTTAAATCGCCAGTGCCCTTTGTGATCTTTAGTGCTTTTAAGCCCCGCGGCTGACCGCGTAGTCGGCGACGGCTTCCAGAGCCTTGCGCCAGTCACTGTCCGGCAGGATCGATAGAGCCGCCTTGGCCTGATCTGCATATTCATAGGCGCGATCCAGCGTGGCAATGATCGCCCCCGTACCGCTCATAATCTTCAGCGCCTGTTCGAAATCACCATCCTTGCGGTCACCGCGATGGATGGTGCGCTCCCAGAACGCATCCTCGGTGCCCTTGCTGCGCTCGATGGCCAGCAACAGCGGCAGTGTCACCTTGCCCTCGGCAAAGTCGTCACCGGCATTCTTGCCCAGAGCCTCGGAGGTCGCGCCGTAATCTAGCGCATCGTCCGAAAGCTGGAAGGCAATGCCCAGTGCCATGCCGTATTCGCGCAAGGCCGCAACCTTGTCGACCGATACGCCCGCGCCCAGCGCGCCCGTCTCGCAGGCGGCAGCGAACAGTTCCGCCGTCTTGGCGCGAATGATCTGGAGATAGGTGTCTTCATCCAGATTCACGTCGTGCGAACGGGTCAGTTGCAGCACTTCACCCTCGGCGATCACCGACGATGCTGTGGCCAGAACACCCAGCGCCTTGATAGAATCAGTCTCCACCATCAGCTCGAATGCTCGGGCAAACAGGAAGTCACCCACCAGAACCGACGAAGCCGCGCCCCAGATCAGGTGCGCCGCCACCTTGCCGCGTCGCATCTCGGACGAATCCACAATGTCGTCGTGCAGCAAGGTCGCCGTGTGAATAAACTCGACCGACGCCGCCAGTTTGCGGGCGGCGAGAATATCGCCCTCACCGCCACAGGCGCGCGCCGAAGCCACGGTCAAAAGCGGGCGCAAACGCTTGCCACCAGCGGAAATCAGGTGTTCCGCCAAGGCCGGAATAACCGGCACATCAGACTGCATACGCTCGATGATCAAGGCATCAACGGCGGCCATATCCGGCTTGGCCAGAGTGACGAGAGCATTCACATCGCCCATAGGGCGCGGTGCGACGGCGAGAGCTGCGTCCACGAAAATCTCTTTCGAAGTCAGAGGCAAATGGGGGAATTGCCTAAAATCCACACGCCTCGACTTGCCCCGAAGCGATGGCGCGCACAATGGTAGCGGCACCATGACGGGTCAAGCCGAACCAATGCCAGAAACTACCCTTGCCTCCACTGAAACGCACGTTTTGGGTGGACGTGTGCCTTTGCGCCAACCCGCACGCGGTTATCGTGCGGGCATGGACGCCGCCCTTTTGGCCGCCTGTATCCAGCCGCGTGCAGGCGAAAGCCTCATCGAGGCGGGCTGTGGCGCGGGTGCGGTTCTGCTGCAACTGGCCGCCCGCCATCCCGATCTGACCCTGACGGGCATTGAACGCGATCCGTTTGCCTATGAACTGGCCAAACACAATGCCGCCCTCAACGGGGCCAGCGACCGCGCAACCATTATCAATGGCGATATCGGTGAAGGCTTCAAATCGCTGAAACTGCCCCTGCATGACTGGGCTATTTCCAACCCGCCCTATTTCGACGACCCTGGCGCGATGCGCGCCCCGATGGAGGAAAAGCGCGGTGCATGGATGGCCGATCACGGTCTGAAGGCATGGGTGCAGTTCCTCAACAAGTCGGTGCGCGAAGGGGGCCGAATGGTGATGATCCACCGCGCCGACCGTCTGGCCGATATTCTGGGCCTGATGGCTCCCAAGGCCGGATCGTTTGCCATCCGCCCCATCCACTCCTTTGCCGACGAACCGGCCAAGCGTGTGCTGGTTCAGGCCATCAAGACCGGCAAGGCCCCGCTTCGCCTGTTGCCGCCACTCATCTTGCACAACCGTACCGGCCCCAAACACACGTCGCAGGCCGAAGCCATCCTGCGCGGTGAAACCACACTGTATTTCGAGTAAGTCCTTATCGGGCCTCGGACCCGAGCCCGCACGCACAGGAGCCTGCTATGTGGCGCAAAATACTGAGGCCGTTCGGCGTCGTGTCCTCGTTGGGTATCCTGCTCGGGGCAATGTGCTTCTTCACCGCCCTTAGCCCCAGTCTGGTGCCGCGCACCGGCTTGCTTCAAGGCGTCCTGGCAGGGTGCTGCTTTGCCGCCGGTTACGGGATCGGGGTTCTGGTTTCGTCATTATGGAGATGGCTGGGCCTGCCGGTCCCAAAACCGCTGCTTTTGCGTCGCATCTATTTCACAGCCCTGATCCTCGGCGCAGTTCTGATACTGGCGGCCCTGATACTGGCTGCCGGCTGGCAAAATGACGTGCATCGCGTCATGGGATTGCCGCCGGTCGAAAGCGTGCGCCCCTTCACCATTGCCGGTGTGGCCCTTGTGGTTGCCTGTATCCTGCTGGCTATCGGCCGCCTGTTCCGTCGCTCTGTGGCGACAGTGTCATCACGCCTGTCAGGGCATTTGCCCAAGAAGATCGCCATACTGACGGGGGTTATCGTCGCCCTCGCCCTGTTC
>NZ_JAVXCU010000054.1:4966-15195 GCF_036659295.1 Brevundimonas sp.
ATCCTCGGTCAGGGCTTCAAGCTGTTCGACCGCACCTATGCCCGTGTCGACGCCACCATTTCCGACGATACGGTGCCGCCATCGGATCTGCTCAAAAGTGGTAGCCCCGACTCGCTACTGGACTGGAACACGCTGGGGGCCGAGGGCCGCAAATTCATTCTGGCCACGCCTGATGCCGACCAGATCAGTGCCATCACCAACCGGCCTGCCCTAGAGCCGCTTCGGGTCTATGTCGGCATGGGTTCGGCCGAGGATGCCGACGCCCGCGCTCAACTGGCCCTTAACGAAGCCATCCGCATCGGCGCGTTTGAGCGCAAGGTACTGGTACTGGCCACCCCGACCGGCACCGGCTGGATGGACCCGTCGGCGCATTTTCCGCTGGAAACCCTGCTGGACGGCGATGTCGCCACCATTGGCGTGCAATATTCCTATCTGCCCAGCTGGCTGTCGCTTCTGGCCGTGCCTGAATATGGATCGGAAAGCGCCCGTGCCGTGTTTCTGGCCTTCCATGACTACTGGGAGACCCTCCCCGTCGACAGCCGCCCCCAACTCTATCTGTTCGGCCTCAGCCTCGGTGCGATGAACACCGACCTGTCCTATGACTATTACGACATTGTCGATGCCCCGCCCAACGGCGTCTTCATGGCGGGCCCGCCCTTTACCAGCCGTTCGTGGAACCAGATCACCCACGACCGCGATGCCGGATCGCCTGCATGGTTGCCGACATTCCGCGATGGCAAGGTGGTGCGTTTCACGAGCCAGAAGGGCATGCCCGAGCATCAAACCCGCTGGGCCGATACGCGCATCCTCTATTTGCAATATGCATCTGACGGCATTGTCTTCTTCTCGCCGTCCCTGATCTGGCAGCGCCCGCAGTGGCTAGACAACCCGCATGGACCGGATGTCAGCCCCAAGCTGACCTGGTTCCCTGTTGTCACCTTCCTTCAGGTCGGGTTTGACCTGTTGACCGCCACGTCAACACCACGCGGCCACGGCCACGTTTATGATGGCGGCGACTATATGGAAGGCTGGAACGCCATCTTGAAAACAGAACGTCCGCAAGACGAACGCCAACGTCTTCGCGCGGCTATGAAGGAACAAGAGCTTTAAACGCCCCTAGCCCGCGACCATCCTCAAGCGTAAGAAGCGCGCATGTCACTACGCACCCTCTTCCCGACCCAGATCTACGAAACCTCCGTCGCCGCCGATAAAGGCTGGGCCGAGCTTCACGAGGAGATTCTGGACCTGTGCCTTGTCATGGGCGAGGAAGATGAAGCGGGCATCAAATGGTGCGAGGACAACCATTATCCGGGCTATACGTCCTATGGCTCGATCAATGACCTGCCTGTCCGTTTCCCCGAGTTCTCAGAGCTGAAACGCATCCTCGACAAGCACGCCAATATCTATGCCAAGGCGCTGAACTTTGATCTGGCCCGCAAGCCCAAGCTGGACAATCTGTGGGTCAACATCCTGATGCCGGGCGGTGGCCACACGGGCCATATCCACCCGCATTCGATCATTTCAGGCACCATCTACATCCACATTCCCGACGGCGCGTCATCCCTCAAGATGGAAGACCCGCGTCTGGTGATGATGATGAACCGCCCCGGTGTGACGGATACCGCCACCGAGGCTGAGCGCCCGTTCGTCTATCTGAAGCCTCAAGCCGGAACGATTCTGATGTGGGAAAGCTGGCTGCGCCACGAGGTGCCCGCCAACCGCGCCACCGAGCAACGCATCTCGATCAGCTTCAACTATAGCTAAATCCAGCTTTGCCATTCGTGCGCCCCATTCCTCCGCAAACCTGCATTACGGGAAAAGGTTGAACGGGGGAGTTCATGAAGTTTCAGGTCATAGCGCTGATGGCGCTTGCGATATCGGTTGCCGGTTGCAACCGCGCCGCCGATGCCCAAACCGCCGCCAGCACTTCATCTGACGGCGCGCCTTATGTGCTGGCAGGAACGCAGGTCTGGTCCGTGCCCGATCCGGTTTCAAACCGCGACTACGACATCTTTGTCAGCCTGCCCGCCAGCTATGACACCCAGCCGAACAGGCGCTATCCGGTGCTGTATGTCACCGATGCAGACTATGCCTTTCCCATCATTCGCCAGATCGCGCGGCGCGTGAATCTGGACGGGCCGGTCATCGAGGAATTCATCCTGATCGGCCTGTCCTACGGCAAGGATGATAAAGGTGCCGCCAGCCGTCGCCGCGACTATACCCCCACGCCCAATGGCCCCCGCAATTCGAGCAATGATGTTCATGGCGGCGGCGCGGCCTATCAGACCTATCTAAAGGAACAGGCCCTGCCCTATGTGGACGCCAAGTTCCGCACCGATCCTGACCAGCGCATTATGCTGGGCCATTCCTACGGCGCATTGCTGGGCGCGCAGATCATGTTCACCGATCCGGCCATGTTCAGCAGCTATGTGCTGGGCAGTCCGTCCTTCTGGTACGACAAGCGCCACATCATGACGATGGAGGCGGACTATGCCCGCAGCCACAACGACCTGCCGGCCAATGTGTTCATGTATATGGGCGGGTTTGAAACGCGCGGCCCGACGCCCCGCCACATGCGCGATGGCGACATGGTCCGCGATATGCAGGTCATGGAACAGACACTGCGATCGCGGAACTATCCGGGCCTGAAAGTGCAATCCACCATATTGGACAACGAGGACCACCTGACCGTCGCCCCCGTCGGCTTCACCCGGGCATTGATGGCGATTTTGCCCGCAAAATAGACCTTAATTGCCCTTTGAAGCGTCCTCGCCACCTTTGGCGGATTTGCCCTTTGGGCTCCCAATCGCTACATCCCCTGCCAACACTCCCATTTCTTCTGAATCAAGGGCGCGACGCACCAGTATGGCGCAGCAATATATTTTCCAGATGCAAGGCCTGACCAAGACCTTCCCTGGCGGCAAAAAGATCTTCGAAAACATCTGGCTGAGTTTCTACAACGACGCCAAGATCGGCGTGGTTGGCGTCAACGGCTCGGGTAAATCCACCCTGCTGAAGATCATGGCCGGTCTGGATACCGAGTTTCAGGGCGAAGCGCGTGCTGCCGACGGCATCAAGCGCGGCTATCTGGAACAAGAGCCGAAACTGGACGACAGCCTGAACGTTCGCCAGAACGTCGAAGCGTGGTGCGAAGAGAAGCAGTGGGTCAACCGCTTCAACGAAGTCGCCAACGAACTGGGCGAAAACTACACCGACGAACTCATGGAAGAGATGACCGCTCTTCAAGAGAAAATCGACGCCGGTGACGTCTGGGATATCGACAGCCGTATCGAAATGGCCATGGGCGCGCTGCGCTGCCCGCCGGACGACTGGGCTGTAACCAACCTGTCGGGTGGTGAAAAGCGCCGCGTGGCTCTGGCCCGCCTGCTGCTGTCCAAGCCCGACATGCTGCTGCTCGACGAACCGACCAACCACCTTGACCTGGAAATGCGCCTGGCTGCAGCACCACCTGGAAAACTTCCCGGGTTGCGTCATCCTCGTCACCCACGACCGTTACTTCCTGGATCTGGTGACCAAGTGGACGCTGGAACTGGACCGTGGAAAGGGCCACCCGCACGAGGGTAACTACTCCTCGTGGCTGGAAGCCAAGACCAAGCGCGTCGTGCAAGAAAACTCGGAATCCGAAGCTCGCCAGCGCGCCCTCACCCGCGAACTGGACTGGGTCCGTTCGGGTGCCAAGGCCCGTCAGGCCAAGTCCAAAGCCCGTCTGGCCGCCTATGAGCGCATGGTCGAGGAACAGGAATCGATGCGCGGCGCGCAGACGCACGCCCACATCCAGATCCCGCCCGGCCCGCGCCTCGGCAACGTCGTTCTGGAAGTCGAAGGTCTCAAGAAGTCCTATGGCGACAAGGTCCTGTTCGACAACCTGACCTTCAAGCTGCCGCCCAACGGCATTGTTGGCGTTATCGGCCCGAACGGCGCCGGTAAATCGACCATGTTCAAGCTGATCACCGGTCAGGAAACCCCTGATGGTGGCACGATCCGCGTCGGTGAAACCGTCAAGCTGGCCTATGTTGACCAGTCGCGCGACGATCTGAAGCCGGACGACACCATCTGGCAGGCGATCTCGGGCGGCACCGACATCATGATGGTCGGCAAGCGTGAGATTAACACCCGCGCCTATGTTGGCTCGTTCAACTTCAAGGGCGGCGACCAGCAGAAGTTCGTCAAGGACCTGTCCGGTGGTGAGCGTAACCGCGTCCACCTTGCCAAGACGCTGGCCACCGGTGGCAACCTGATCCTGCTCGACGAACCGACCAACGATCTAGACATCGAAACCTTGCAGAACCTCGAAGAGGCTCTGGAAGAGTTCGCAGGCTGCGCCGTGGTCATCTCCCACGATCGCTGGTTCCTTGACCGTCTGGCCACCCACATCCTCGCCTTCGAAGGTGACGGCCATGTGGAATGGTTCGAAGGTAACTTCGAAGCCTACGAACAGGACAAGATGCGTCGCCTTGGTGCAGACAGCATCATTCCCAAGCGTATCCAGCACCAGAAGTTCGGTCGCTAAGACCACAGCTTCGATGCAAACGATCAACGGTCCCGTCTTTATGACGGGGCCGTTTTTCTTTGCCGACACAGCGACTGGTCATTTGGGATAACAGGGGTAATCTGGGTGTATGACCCAGAAACCTGCCCTTCTGATTACGCCGCGGCACCTTGGTCCGCTCAGTGCTTTCCTCGAAAGCAGCTATGACGTCTATCGTCTGTGGGAAGGCCCTCCGACCGAGGCCGCGCCCGATATCCGCGTCGTCATTACTGCGGGGGAATACCCGCTAGGTCACGAACTGCTGGAAAAACTGCCCAACCTGTCGCTGGTGGCCTGTTTCACCGCCGGGTTCGAAGGCATCGATCTGGACTGGTGCCGCGCCCACAACATTTCCGTCACCCATGCCCCCAATGTGAACCATGAGGACGTGGCCGATCACGCCATGGGCCTGATTATCGGCTCGCGGCGCAATATCGTCAGTGGCGACCGCCTGATGCGCAAAGGCGAATGGACGCCAGAGGTCAGGTTGCTGTCATCCTCGCTGCGCCATCAGAAACTGGGCATTGTAGGTCTGGGTGCCATTGGACAGGCGGTCGCCCGTCGTGCCGAGGCCTTTGGCATGAGCGTTTCATGGTGGGGGCCGCGCTCCAAGGATGTGAAATGGCCCCGCACCGAAACCTTGATGGAGTTGGCCTCGACCTGCGACATCCTCGTGGTGGCCAGTCGCGCCGATGACAGCAACCGGCATCTGATCGGGGCGGATGTCCTCAAGGCGTTGGGACCGCATGGTCTGCTGGTCAATGTCTCGCGCGGGCAACTGGTTGACGAAGCCGCATTGATCCAAGCTCTGCTGAGCGGACAACTGGGGGCGGCTGCGCTGGATGTATTCGAGGTCGAGCCTACGCCCGCAGAGCAATGGGCCGATGTGCCGAATCTAGTCATCACCCCGCATACAGGCGGGGCCACCAGCGAAGCCGTGCAGGGCATGTTGATGCTGTTGCTACAGAATCTGTCTGCCCATTTCGCGGGCGAGGCCCTGATTACGCCCGTCTAGGTGGAATATACCCCCTGCGGAACGTAAGTCTTTGTTGGCCAGCACAAAGATTGCGTCATTTGGGCCGTGATCCCGCTTAAAGACCCTCGGGCAGGCATGTTTTGGCTTGCATAATCATATAAAGATATCTTTATATGAGCTATGAACCTTACTGCTGACCAGACTGTAGAGATTCTCCGCGCCGCGGGTGAGCCCACGCGCTTGCGCATCCTGTCGCTTCTCGCTGCCGAAGAACTCTCAGTGATGGAGTTGTCACGCGTGTTGGACCAGAGCCAGCCGCGTGTCTCGCGCCATCTCAAGCTTATGGCCGATGCCGGTTTGATCGAGCGTTTTCCCGATGGTGCGCGTGTCTATTACCGTCTGTCGCACGATGCGCAGGCCCGCCGCCTGACCGATACGGTTCTGGATATTCTGGCCGATGACGAAGGCGAGGCCGATCACCGCCGCCTCGAAGAAGTCCGCAGCGAACGTGCCACCGACGCCGCCCGCTATTTCGAGCAGGTCGCGCCCCAATGGGACCAGATGCGCTCACTCTATGTTTGCGAAACCGCCGTCGAGAAAGCCGTCGAGCAGGCCGCCGGTCCAGGCCCTTTTGACCGTGTTGTGGACCTTGGCACCGGCTCGGGCCGTATGCTGACCCTGCTCGGCAAGAAGGCCAAGATGTCGGTGGGTCTGGACCTCAGCCAGAACATGCTGAACATCGCCCGCGCCAATGTCACCCAGGCGGGACTGGACAAGGTCGAACTGCGTCACGGCGACATCTTCTCTACGCGCCTGCCCGCCGAAAGTGCCGATCTGGTGATCGTGCATCAGGTCCTGCACTACCTGGCCGACCCCGCCGCCGCCGTGGCCGAGGCCGCGCGTCTGGTCATGCCGGGCGGCAAGCTGCTGATCGTGGACTTCGCCCCGCACCAGCTGGAGCAACTGCGCGAAGAACACCAACACCGTCGTCTGGGATTTTCCGATGAGGAGATCTCTGGCTGGCTGGCACAGGGCGGTCTGCAAGCGGCGGCCCCCATCATCCTTCCTCCCGACCGCGAGGGTCTGACCGTCCATATCTGGACGGGCATCCGTGCGGCTGAACACGTCCGAAAGATTGCCTGATGGCTCCCTCTTCTCTCGCCGAAGCCCGCGCCCTGTTGCTGTCGCCTCTGGGGCCGGTTGCCCGCGCCGGTAACAGCAAAAAGCCGGTCAATGTCTCGTTCGAGTTCTTCCCGCCCAAGTCGGACGAGGCCGAAGCCAATCTGTGGAAGGCGATCCGCCGCCTAGAGCCGCTGAACCCCGCCTTTGTGTCTGTAACCTATGGTGCAGGCGGGTCGACGCGCGAGCGTACCCACCGCACGGTCCACCGCATCATCACCGAGACTTCGCTGCGCCCTGCTGCCCACCTCACCTGCGTCGAGGCCAGCCGCGACGAAGTGGACGAGGTGATCGCAGGCTACAAGTCCATCGGCGTGGATCATATTGTGGCCCTGCGCGGTGATCCGCCCGGCACAAGCGGTATCGGCGGTGCCTATACGCCGCGCACCGACGGCTATGCCAATGCCACCGAACTGGCCCGTGCCATCCAGAGCGCTGGCGGCTTTGATATTACGGTCGGGGCATACCCTGAAAAGCACCCCGAAAGCCCGTCCATTCAGCACGATCTGGATGTATTGAAGGCCAAACAGGATGCCGGTGCCACCCGTGCCGTCACCCAGTTCTTCTTCGATATGGATGCCTTCCTGCGTTACCGCGATCAGGTTCGCGCGGCCGGCATTACCATCAAGCTGATCCCCGGCATCATGCCGGTGTCGAACTTTGCCGGTCTGCAACGCATGACCTCGGCCTGCGGTACGGCCCTGCCCGACTGGTTGGCCGCCCATTTCGACGGGCTGGATGACGACCATGAAACGCGCAAGCTTCTGGCCGCCTCGGTGGCTGCCGAAACCTGCGCTCGCCTTCAGGAAGAAGGCTTTGAAGACTTCCACTTCTACACCCTGAACCGCGCCGATCTGGTCTATGCCATCTGCCGCGTTCTGGGCGTGCGTGAACAAAAGGCTGCCTGAGTTATGGCTTTGACCCGCTCCGAACGTATTGCCGCGCTCCACAAGGCCGCCAAGGAACGTATTCTGGTTCTGGACGGCAGTTGGGGCGTGATGATCCAGCGCGAGAACCTGACGGAAGAGGACTTCCGTGGTGAGCGCTTTGCCAATCACAACCACCCGCAAAAGGGCAATAACGACCTTCTGATCCTGACCCGCCCCGACATCGTGGCTAGTCTGCACGATGCCTATTATTCGGTAGGCGCGGATATATCGGAAACCAACACCTTCTCGGCCACCACCATCGCACAGGGCGATTACGGTCTCGAAGATGCGGTCTATGACCTGAATTACGAAGGGGCCCGCATCGGTCGCGAAGTCGCCGACCGCTGGACCGAAAAAGAACCGCACAAGCCGCGCTTTGTCGCCGGTGCCATTGGCCCGACCAACCGCACCTTGTCGCTCAGCCCCGACGTGAACGACCCCGGTTTCCGCGCCGTTTCATACGACGAGGTTTACGAAGCCTACAAACAACAGGCCAAGGCCCTGCACGACGGTGGCGTGGACCTGTTCCTGATCGAAACCGTCTTCGACACCCTAAACTGCAAGGCTGCGATCAAGGCTGTTAAAGACCTCGAGGACGAGGGCTATGAGCCCCTGCCCATCTGGATTTCCGGCACCATTACCGACCGTTCGGGCCGCACATTGTCGGGCCAGACCGCCGAAGCCTTCTGGAACTCGATCCGTCACGCCAAGCCGTTCGCTGTGGGTTTCAACTGCGCCTTGGGTGCCGAACTGATGCGCCCGCACATTGCCGAGCTCAGCCGCGTGGCCGACACCCTTGTGTCTGCCTATCCCAATGCGGGCCTGCCCAACGCCATGGGCCAGTATGACGAACAACCCCACGAAACCGGCCACTTCATCGAAGAATGGGCCAAGTCGGGTCTGGTCAACATCGTCGGCGGCTGCTGTGGCACCACGCCGGACCACATCAAACACATTGCCGACGAAGTGTCCGGCATAACCCCACGCGCCATCCCCGAGCGCCCCAAGGCCCTGCGTCTGGCGGGTCTGGAACCGTTCGAACTGGTAGCGTGATGTCTGCCGACCTCGAACAGCTGTCTGCCGAACTGGATGTCATTCCCGACGACCAGTTCATCACATGGGAAAAGACCGGCACCGGCTTCACCTATGCCAAATACGCGCCCGTATTCCATGCGTGGGAGCGGGCGCTGGGGGCCATCGGCCTTGGTGGTCCATCGGATTTCTATGACCGCATGCTGAAGGGTGAAGTGCCTAACCTTACCCGCGACACCATCGCCACCGCCGACCGGAACGCCCTTCTGGGCTACGCCACCTACATCGTCCGAAGCGAACGCTTTAGCGAAGGCCACATCGCCTCTTGCCAGCGCAAGGGCTACCTCGCCGCCATCGTTCGCCGCCTTGCACAACTGGATATCGCCTGATGCGCCCTGTATTTATCAATGTCGGCGAGCGGACCAATGTCACCGGCTCGGCCAAGTTCCGCAAGCTGGTAGTCGAAGGCAACTACAACGCCGCGCTGGACGTTGCCCGTCAGCAGGTCGAGGCCGGTGCCCAGATCATCGACGTCAACATGGACGAGGGCCTGCTGGATGGTCCGAAAGCCATGCGCACCTTCCTGAACCTGATCGCCGCAGAGCCTGACATCGCGCGTGTGCCGCTGATGATCGACAGCTCCAAATGGGAGGTGATCGAGGAAGGTCTGAAGTGCGTTCAGGGCAAGCCGATCGTGAACTCGATCAGTATGAAGGAAGGCGAGGAAGCCTTCCGCCATCACGCCGTGCAGTGCCTGCGTTACGGTGCCGCCGTCGTCGTCATGGCCTTTGACGAGCAGGGTCAGGCCGACACCGCCGCCCGCAAGATCGAAATCTGCACCCGCGCCTATAATATTCTCGTCAACGAGGTCGGCTTCCCACCCGAAGACATCATCTTCGACCCCAATATCTTTGCGGTGGCGACGGGTATCGAGGAACACGACAACTATGCCGTGGACTTCATCGAGGCCGTAAAGGTCATCAAGGCCACACTGCCCTATGCCCGTGTTTCGGGCGGTGTCTCGAACGTGTCGTTCAGCTTCCGTGGCAACGAGCCGGTACGCCGTGCCATCCACTCGGTCTTCCTGTACCACGCCATCAATGCGGGCATGGATATGGGCATCGTCAATGCGGGCGACCTGCCCGTCTATGACGATATCGACGCCGAACTGCGCGAAGCCGTAGAGGATGTGATCCTCAACCGCCGCCAGCGCACCAATGTTTCCAATACCGAACGTCTGGTGGACCTGGCCCCGCGCTATAAGGGTGAAAAAGGTGCTGCCAAGGTTGTCGACCTGAAATGGCGCGAGCAGCCTGTTGCAGGCCGTATCGCCCATGCCCTCGTTCACGGCATCACCGAGTACATCGTCGAAGACACCGAGGAAGCCCGCGTAAGCGTCGAGCGCCCTCTGCATGTCATCGAAGGTCCGCTGATGGATGGCATGAACGTGGTCGGTGACCTGTTCGGTGCGGGCAAGATGTTCCTGCCGCAGGTGGTGAAATCCGCCCGTGTGATGAAACAGGCCGTCGCCTATCTGGAACCCTATATGGAAGCCGAAAAGGCC
>NZ_JAVXCU010000055.1:0-14880 GCF_036659295.1 Brevundimonas sp.
AAGGCCTGTCGGAAAGCCTGATCGCAAACGGCATCGATGTGGTGCATGCGGCCGGGCCGCAAATGCGTCTGCTTTATGATATTTTACCGCCTGCGATGCGCGGCCAGTGGCGCGAAACTGCCGCCGAGCTGGCGCGCGATGCGGCACTTTTGGTTTCGCCGGACGATATCGTCATGGTGAAGGGATCTAACGGCTCGCGGGCCGCTATTGTGGCCAAGGCTCTTGCAGAGCTTGAAGGCGCTGCGGAGTAACAGGAACCGGTTATGTTCTACCTGCTGTATCTACATTATGCGGACATCGCGCAGGATTATCCGCTGCTGCACCTGATCCAGTATCAGACGGTGCGTGTTGCGCTGGCGATGGCGACGGCGATGATCGTGGCGGTGGCCATGGGCAGCCGCTTCATCAACTGGATGCGCCTGCGTCAGGGCAAGGGCCAGCCGATCCGCGAAGACGGTCCGGTCACCCACCTGTCCAAGGTCGGCACGCCGACCATGGGCGGCCTGATGATCTTGGCCGGTATTGCCGTGGCGGTCTTCCTGTGGGGCGACCTGACCAACCCGTATATCTGGATCGTGTCGGGTGTGACGGCGGCGTTCGGTGTGCTGGGCTTTGTCGATGACTATGCCAAGGTCACCAAACAGTCTTCGGCCGGGCTGACCTCCAAACAGAAACTGGCGGCGCAGACGGTTGTGTCTGTGATTGCCGGTGTTCTGACCGTGCTGTGGATGACCCATTCGCCCACCTCGCCGGGTCTGGAAACCTCGATTGCGTTTCCGTTCCTGAAAGCGGTTCTGCTGAATATCGGCTGGTTCTATGTGGCGTTTGCGGCCTTTACGATTGTCGGTTTCTCGAATGCGGTGAACCTGACGGACGGGCTGGACGGTCTGGCGATTGTGCCGGTGATGATGGCGGCGGGTGCCTTTGGCATCATCTCGTATCTGGTCGGCAACTTCCTGTTTTCGGAATATCTGCAGGTCCACCACGTACCGGGTGCGGGTGAACTGGCGATCTTCTGTGCGGCCATTATTGGCGGCGGCATGGGCTTCCTCTGGTACAACGCACCGCCCGCGAAAATCTTCATGGGTGATACCGGCTCGCTGGCCCTGGGTGGCGCGCTGGGCTCGATGGCTGTGGCGACCAAGCACGAACTGGTGCTGGGCATTGTCGGCGGTCTGTTCGTGGTCGAAGCCGCATCGGTGATGATCCAGGTCGGTTATTTCAAAATGACCGGCAAGCGCATCTTCCTGATGGCTCCGATCCACCACCACTTTGAAAAAATGGGCTGGCCGGAATCGACTGTTGTGATCCGCTTCTGGATCGTGGCCGCCATGCTGGCCCTGATCGGTCTTTCTACCCTCAAACTGCGTTAATCCCATGATCCCCGTTCCCGGCTTTGAAGGCAGACGCGTTGCGGTTTTCGGCCTCGGCCGCTCGGGGATCACGGCTGCCCGTGCCTTGCAGGCAGGCGGGGCACTGCCGGTCCTGTGGGACGATGGTGTTTCGGGCCGGATGCAGGCCGAGGCCGAAGGGTTCAATGTCGAGGACCTGACCGTTGCCGACTGGTCGGGCTTTGACGCGCTTGTGCTGTCACCGGGTGCGCCTTTGACCCATCCCAAGCCGCACTGGACCGTTGAAAAGGCGCATGCGGCGGGTATTCCCGTCATCGGCGATATCGAACTGTTTGCCCGCGCTCTGGATGCTTTACCTGCCGATCAGCGTCCACGCGTGGTCGCCATTACCGGCACCAACGGTAAATCCACCACCACGGCCCTGATCGCCTATGTGCTGAAACAGGCGGGTCTCAAGGTGCATATGGGCGGCAATATCGGCATTGGCGTTCTGGCCCTGCCAGCACCGACGCCTGACACCGTCTATGTGATCGAGGTTTCCAGCTATCAACTGGACCTGACCACCAGCTTCGCGCCCGACGTGGCCATCCTGACCAATATCAGCCCCGACCATCTGGACCGTCACGGCGGGATGGAAGGCTATGTGAAGGCCAAGGCCCGCATCTTCCAGTCACAGCCTGACGGGGCGCTGGCCCTGATCGGTATCGACGAGGACTGGGGCAAGGCGCTGGCCGAGCGTCTGGAAGGCGAGGGGGCCAATGTGCGCCGTATCGCCACCGCGCGTCTGGAAGCAGACCTGCCTACATCCGGCTGGCGGGCGGCCCCTGCGCTGTTGCTGGCCGATGACGCCCATATTGATCTGTCCGAAGCCCGCTCCTTGCCGGGGCGTCACAATGCCCAGAACGCGGCCTTTGCCTATGCGACGGCGACGGCGCTGGGTGTGGCACCCGATGTGGCGCTGGCAGGACTGAAAGCCTTCCCCGGACTGGCGCACCGCATGGAGGCTGTGGGCCGCATTAACGACGTGCGCTTCATCAACGATTCCAAAGGCACCAATGCCGATGCCGCCGCTCAGGCGCTGGCCTCATACCCTGCGGTGTTCTGGATCGCGGGTGGCAAGCCCAAGGAGGGCGGGATTGAATCCCTTCGTCCGCTGTTTGGTCATATCACCAAGGCCTATCTGATAGGCGAGGCCGCCGATGCGTTTGCTGTGACGCTGGGCGATGTGCCGCATGTGGTGGCGCACACCATGGAGCGCGCCGTACAGATGGCGGCTGCCGATGCGGCCAAGGCGGGCGGCGAGCAGGTTGTGCTGCTGTCGCCAGCCTGTGCCAGCTTTGACCAGTTTCCTGATTTCGAGGTGCGCGGAGAAGCCTTCCGCGCGGCAGTGCTGGCGCTTGGTGCCACTGCGGAGGCCACCCTGTGAGCCAGTCCTACGCCCCTCATCCTTTTTCGCGCAGTGACCAGAGTGTGCTGGCCCGCTGGTGGTGGACGGTGGACCGTCCGCTGCTGCTGGCGGTGCTGGCCCTGATGTTTATCGGCGTGGTGCTGAGCTTTGCATCCAGCCCCGCGGCTATTTTGGCCGATGAATCCATCAGCAACCCGTTCCACTATTCCTACCGGATGATGGTCTTCTCGGCGGCTGGTTGCGCCACCATGCTGATGACCAGCATCCTGTCACCTAAGGGCGTGCGCCGTCTGGCTGTTCTGGCCCTGATTTGCGGCATTGTCTGTATGATGCTGCTGCCCTTTATCGGTGATGAGGTGAAGGGGGCGGCCCGCTGGATCAACCTTGGTCCGTTCAGCCTGCAACCGTCCGAATTTGCCAAGCCGGGCCTGATTGTCTTTGCCGCATGGATGTTTTCCGAAGCCGGAAAAAGTCAGGGCGTGCCGGGGGTCAGTATTGCCGTTGGTGCGTGGGGCATGGTCGTAGCCCTGCTGCTGATCCAGCCCGATATCGGCCAGACCCTGCTGGTGACCACCACATTTGCCGCTGTGTTCTTCATGGCGGGGATGCCGCTGAAATGGGTGGCCGGTGTGGCGGGGGCTGTGCCTATTGCGGCTGTGGGCCTGTATTTCACCTTCAGCCACATGCGCGATCGTCTGGACCGTTTTTTCTCGCCGGAAACCGCTGACACCCACCAGATCGACCGTGCCTCCGAAGCCATCCGCGCGGGTGGTCTGGTCGGGCGCGGGATCGGCGAGGGCGTGATGAAGCGCCATGTGCCCGACCTGCATACCGACTTCATCTATTCGGTCGGGGCCGAGGAATACGGCCTTGTGCTGTCACTGCTGATTATCGGCCTGTACGGATTCATCGTCCTGCGCGGGATGCGCAAGGCCATGAAGCTGGCCGATCCGTTCCAGCAGACGGCGGCGGCGGGCCTGTTCATGCTGATCGGGCTTCAGGCCTGTATCAATGTGGCGGTGAATCTCAGCCTGATCCCGACCAAGGGTATGACCCTGCCATTTATCTCCTATGGTGGCTCGTCCATGGTGGCGATGGGGCTGACGGCGGGCTTTGCGCTGTCGCTGACACGCCGCCTGCCCGGGGCCTATGAGCCGGGTGCCAATATCAATCCGCGCTCGCGCCTGTGATGTCCAAACGGAACTCTACGCTTATGACTTCTCCGTCCCGTGTCTGTGTTGTGGCTGCCGGTGGCACGGGTGGCCACATGTTCCCTGCCGAGGCTCTGGCCAAGGTGATGAAGGCGCGGGGCTGGACAGTGCTGCTGGCGACAGACAAGCGCGGCCAGAACTATGCCCAGAACTTTCCGGCCAAGAAAATCATCGCGCTGGATGCCGCGACCGGCTCCGGCCCGATTGGAATGTTGAAGGCGGGCTTTGCCATCATCAAGGGCGTGGGACAGGCTTCGACCGCCTATAGCACCCTCGGGGCCGATGTGGTGGTGGGCTTTGGCGGTTATCCGTCGGCACCGGCTCTGGTGGCGGCTCTGGCCACGCGCCGCGCCACGGTCATCCACGAACAGAATGCGGTGCTGGGCAAGACCAACCGGATGCTGGCTGCGGCGGTCGATACGGTGGCCTCGGCCTTTCCGGATGTGGGCCGTGCGCCCAAATCGGTGGCTGAAAACATCCATGTGGTCGGCAATCCGGTACGGCCCGATATCCGCGCCCTTTTTGATCGCGCCTATAAGGCTCCGACCAAGACCGGCACCATCAACATCCTGATTACCGGTGGCAGTCAGGGCGCGCGTATCCTGTCCGAGGAAACGCCAAAGGCACTGGCCAATCTGCCCGAGGCCCTGCGCAAGCGCCTGAATGTGTCGCAGCAGGCCCGCTATGAAAACGTGGCGGCGGCCAAGAAGATCTATGCCGATGCCGGTATCACGGCCGAGGTGTCACCTTTCTTCGATGACATGGCCAAGCGCCTGTCGGACGCGCATCTGGTGATCGGTCGGGCAGGGGCTTCGACCTGTTCGGAACTGGCCGTGGCGGCCATGCCGTCCGTGCTGATCCCGCTCAAGATCGCCACCGATGACCACCAGACGCTCAATGCGCGGGTGCTGGTCGAGGCGGGGGCTGCCAAGCGTATTGCCGAGGACGATTTCAGTGCCGCAGTGCTGACGGACATTTTGCAACCGGTACTGGATGATCCGTCCAAGCTGGCGTCGATGTCGGCTGCGGCCAAGAGCGTGGCGATTGCCGATGCGGCCGAGCGTCTGGCCGATCTGGCCGAGGCAGCGGCGCGCGCACGCGGTCGCTGAGCCTTAAACATACAGGCACTTGGGTCGTCTGGAGAACGCGGGTAAGATTGCGTCATGCCCCAGTTCGTCATTGACCTGACCAATGAGATTTTTGCCCTTTGGCGCCAGTTCAACTGGCTGCCCAAATGGGCTGTCATCAGCATTATCGTGGGGGTGTTCACCTTTATCGGGTGGGCCGCCAACTATGCGGTGTTTGCGGTGCTGAAACTGCTGGCCCGCAAGCGTGACCCGTTCTGGCGCGAGGCGCTGGAGCGCGGGCGTATCCAGTTGGGCGCGCTGGTGATGATTATGGCCATGGCGCTGGCGGTGACGGTGTCGCCGCTATCGGTCGAGATGTCGTTGCTGGTCCGCCGGACCCTGTTGTTTGCCTTCCTTGTGGCGCTGGGGTTGTCTCTGGTCAGTCTGGTGGATACCGGCGCGACGGTGCAGCTGAAACGCTATGACACCGAGGACGACGCCAATACCCATGCCCGCAAGCGCGTAACCCAGACCCGCATCCTGCGCCGTGTGGTGCAGGTGCTGATCATGCTGGTGGCGGTGGGGATTGCCCTGCTGACCATACCGGGGGTGCGCCAGTGGGGCCTGTCGCTGCTGGCCTCGGCGGGTGTGGTGGGTATTGTCGCCGGTCTGGCGTTGCAACCCTTCCTCGCCAATATGATTGCGGGCATCCAGATTGCGATGGCCCAGCCGATCCGCATTGACGACGCCGTCGTGGTCGAGGGCGAATGGGGACGTGTGGAAGAGATCACCTCGACCTATGTGGTGGTCAAGCTGTGGGACTGGCGCCGGATCATCCTGCCTTTGACCTATTTCATCCAGCAGCCGTTCCAGAACTGGACCCGCATGGATACCCGCCTGCTGGCTCCGGCCTTCCTGTGGGTGGACTATGAGGCCCCGATCGACCGTCTGCGCGACAAGCTGGAACAGATCGTCCATTCGTCGATCTATTGGGACGGCGATACGGTGGCGCTGGTGATATTCGACATCACCGAGCGCACTGCCAAGATCCGCTGTACCGCCAGTGCGCGTAATGCCTCGGCGGCCTTTGATCTGAAATGCGAGATCCGCGAAAAGATGCTGGCCTTTATGCGCGACGAATGCCGCGAGGCCCTGCCGCGTGACCGTGTGGACCTGTTTGAAATGGCCCCGCTGCCCAAGAAGGCGATCCTGCTGGAGGATTAATCCTCGTTGGCTTTGGCAAGGGCCAGTGCGCTGGCAACATCGGTGGCATCCAGACGCGGTTCGATATCGCCACAGGCAATGGCGGCCAGTTCTGCGGCATCGCCACCGGGGGCCAGTGGCATGGGCTGGTCGCGCGTGGGGGTTGCCGGTCCGATATGGCCGTCATCGCGTACCGAGGCGAAGTCCTGACGGTATCCGGTATGCGGCCCATTGGCCTTGCATTCAAACTGCCACCACGACCAGCCGCCAACATAGGTATGCGATCCAATGACCATGGCCTCGGTGCTGAGTTGCAGCACACGCATGCGAACCTTGCCGTCACTGTCCGTCGTGCGCGTGGCCATATCGGCAAACTGGGCAAAGCGGCCCTGACCCGACAGCATCAGTTGTTGCGGAGCGGTTTCTTCGGCCAGAGCGGGCGTCACCGACAGGGTGGCGGCGAGCGCCAAGAAAAGCATACGGGTCATTAATCGTGGTTCGTTAAAGTGGTGGCATGCAAACGCCGTCGCTCAAGCCTGTACAGCCGGAAGGGCTAGAACCCAAGCAGTCGCCCCAGTCGCCTACACAACGGCGGCGCTGGCGCGGTCGGCCCGCAGCACAGACGCCGTCCAGCCGTGTGAAAATCATGGGGGAGGAGATGGACCTGCTGCGCGAGGAAGAGCTGATGATGCAGATCGACCGTGCGGTCGGTTTGCGACGTCGCTTTCTGATTGCCAACCACAATCTGCACAGCCTGTATCTGGTCACGCGCACGCCTGAAATGGTGCAGATGTATGCGCGGGCCGATGTCATCCAGATCGATTCTGTGCCGCTGATCCGTTTTGCACGCATGACAGGGCATGATGCGGAACTGGCGCACAGGCTGACCTATCTGGACTGGCGCGACAACTTCTGGACCATGGCGCACAACCGCTGCTGGCGGGTGTTTTATCTGGGCGGAGAACCGGGTGTGGCGCTGTCGGCCACGCGCCGTCTGGCCCTGACCTATCCCGACATAACTTTCGAAGCGCGCGACGGGTTTTTCGACACCGAAACTGACGGCGCTGAAAACCGCGCTGTCCTGAAACAGATCGACGACTTCCAGCCCGATGTTCTGCTGGTGGGCATGGGTATGCCGCGTCAGGAGATGTGGATTGCGGCCAATCTGGATGCCCTGCCGCCGTGTGTGATCCTGCCGGTCGGGGCGGCTTTTGACTATGAGGCCGGTGTCCAAAACGCGGCTCCGCGCTGGATGGGGCAGTGGGGTCTGGAATGGCTGTACCGGCTGTGTCACGACCCGAAACGGCTGGCCAGCCGCTATCTGTATGAGCCGTGGTTCTTGCTGAAGCCGGCGATGTGCGACCTATTTAGGCGGCGATGATGTTTTCGGCCTGTTTCAGGTCGACACTGACCAGTTGGCTCATGCCGCGCTCGGGCATGGTCACGCCATAGAGGCGGTCCATCCGGCTCATCGTCACCGGATTGTGGGTGATGCAGATAAAGCGGGTATCGGTGCGCGAACGCATCTCGTGCAGCATTTTGCAGAAGCGGTCCACGTTCGCATCGTCCAGCGGCGCGTCCACCTCGTCCAGAACGCAGACGGGGGCGGGGTTGGCCAAAAATACGCCAAAGATGAGCGCCGCTGCCGTCAGGGCCTGTTCGCCGCCTGACATCAGGCTCATCACCGACAGACGTTTACCCGGCGGGCAGGCGAAGATTTCCAGACCGGCTTCCAGCGGATCATCGCTCTCGACCAGTTTCAGCTCGGCCTGACCGCCGCCGAACAGGGCTTCGAACAGGGCTTTGAAATTCTCGTTGATGACCTCGAACGCGGCCAGCAGGCGCTCGCGCCCCTCGGCATTCAGTTCGTCAATCCCGTCGCGCAGCTTGGCAATGGCTTGGGTCAGATCGATCCGCTCGGACTTCATGGCCCCGAGGCGGTCATCATATTCGGCGGCTTCTTCCTCGGCGCGCAGGTTCACCGCGCCCATGCTTTCGCGCTCGCGTTCCAGCGCGAACAGCAGGTTCTCGGCCCCTGCTGTGTCGGGCGGGCGGGCAATGGCGTCTTCCTGAAGCTTC
The DNA here is from genome assembly GCF_036659295.1 of Brevundimonas sp. GTDB lineage: Bacteria > Pseudomonadota > Alphaproteobacteria > Caulobacterales > Caulobacteraceae > Brevundimonas. The sequence continues at coordinate 8,321 of NZ_JAVXCU010000055.1, forward strand.
CTGCCCAGTTCTTCGGGCGTCATCTGGGCCGTCTCGCGAAGGTTGCGGTCGGCATCGCCCAGTTTTTCGTCGGCGGCTTCGGCGCGGGCTTGTAGAGCCGCGCGGTTTTCGCGGGCCTGCCCGGCAAGGCTCTCGGTGGCGCGGGCGGCGCGGTCAGCCTCGGCGGCGTCGAACTCGACCTGTTGCAGGGTGTCGGTCGCGGCCTTTTTTCGGTTTTCGGCCTCGACCAGTGTGTCCATCAGCGTGTTGCGCTGATCGGCAAAACCCTGCGGCGCTTCTTCGGCTTTTTTCAGCTGGGCGGCGGCTTTTTCGCCATCCTTGTCCAGCGATTTGATGCGGCCTGTGCTGTCCTTGGAGCGGACGATCCAGCTTTCATGGGCGCGGGTCAGGCTGTGCTGGCGTTGCTCGCGTTGCTGACGGTCACGGGCTTCCTCGTCACGCTTCGAGCGGGCGTTCTGGGCGACAAGACGGGCATTGTCGGCGGCACCCCTCGCATTGTTCAGATCACCGCGCAGGGTGGCGATCGTCTCGGACGGTGCCTCGACATTCTGGGCGGCGTCAAAAGCGGTTTGCGCCTCTTGGGTTTCGGCCTCGAGGCGGGCCACGGTTTCGTCCAGCGACTGGGCGCGGGCTTCCTTGCGGGTCTGCTCGCGGCGCAGATGCTCCAGACGGTCGCGGGCACCGGTGACCGTTTTGTCCAGACCGAACGGGCGGGTGCGGGCCTGTTTGACGGTGTCCTCGGCCATGCGGAAGGCATCGGTGGCGGCGCGCATGGCGGCCTGTGCAGCTTCCAGAGCGGGCTTGCCCTTATCGATCTCGGCTTCAAGCTCGCCCATACGAGTGCGCTGGGCCAGACGCACAGCGGCGGGGCGGGGGGCCTCGGCGCGGCTGACGAAACCGTCCCAGCGATAAAGATCGCCTTCACGCGTGACCAGACGCGCCCCGCGCGGCAGGGTGCGGGCGAGGGCTGCAGCCTTGTCTTTTGGTGCCACACCACAGAAGGCCAGACGCGCGGCCAGTTGCTCGGGCGCATCCACATGGGCCGACAGCGGCTGGACACCGTCCGGCCAGTCATGGGGTGCGCTATCGGCACCGGTCCAGTGGGCGGGGGCGGCCTTGTCAAGCGCGGCATCCAGATCATCGCCCAGCGCAGCGGCCAGCGCGGCCTCATAGCCCTTGGCGGCGGACACCTTGTCCAGCGCAGGGGCATGCTGGCGTTTGCCGGTCACCAGAAGCTGGGCAAGGCCGCGCGCTTCGGTTTGCAGACGGCCAAGGCTGTCTTCCAGTTCGCGGGCCTTGGTGCGGGCATCCTGTTCGGCGCGAGCCTTGTCCGAGCGATCATTTTCCGCCGCCTCTACGGCATCGCGGGCGGCTTGCAGGTCGGCCTGTGCAGTGGCGAGGGCCGTTTCGGCGATCGCAATCTCGGGCGTTTCCAGCGGACCGACAGCGGCGCGTTCGCGCACCGCCTGATCGCGCTGGGCGGTAATACGGGAAAGGCGTGTTTCAGCATCGCGCTTGCGGGCATTTTCAGCATTGGCGCGGGCCTCGACGGCGGCGAGGGTACCGGCCAGCCGTTCCACCTCGGCATCGGCCTGTTTGCGGGCGTCTTCGGTTTGAGCGACCGCGCGATCCAGTTCAGGCCCGCGTTCGGGGGCGGCGGCGATCTCGGCCTTCAGGCGGGACAGATCGTTTTCGATCCGGTCCAGTTCCTTGCGGGCATCGGCGGCCATGCGCTCTTCGCGCTCGATATCGGCGGCAATACGCGCGACCTCGGCCTTCAGGCGGTCCACCTCGGCGCGGGCGGCCTGTTCGGCCATGTCCAGACGGTCGCGCTCCAGCGTGGCACGATGCAACAGTACCCCCGCTACGGCATCTTCCTCGCGGGCGGGCTTCATCGCTTCTTGGGCGTTGAGGGCAGCGGTCTGGGCGGCGGCAGAGGCGGTCGCGGTTTCGGCCACGGCCTTTTCGGCCTGACGCAGTTCCTGACGGGCGACCTCTTGCGCCTGTTTGGCATCGGACCAGCGCACATACAAAAGCGCGGCCTGAAGGGCGCGGATTTCGGCGCTGATCTTTTTGTATTTCTCGGCCTGACGCGCTTCGCGTTTCAGGCGGTTTAGGGTGCTTTCCAGCTCCTTGCCGATATCGTCGAGGCGGTCGAGATTGGTTTCGGCAGCCCGCAGGCGCAGTTCGGCCTCGTGACGGCGGGTGTGCAGACCCGCCACGCCACCGGCTTCTTCAAGGATGCGGCGGCGGTTCTGGGGCTTGGCCGCGATCAGTTCGGAGATTTGTCCCTGACGCACCAGGGCCGGAGAGTTCGCCCCCGTAGAGGCATCGGCGAACAGAAGCTGGACGTCGCGCGCCCGTACTTCCTTGCCATTGATGCGATAGGTCGAGCCACGGCCGCGTTCGATCTTGCGCGAGACTTCCAGCACGTCCTGATCGGTAAAGGGCTGGGGTGCGCGGTGTTGGCTGTTATCGACCGTCAGGATGACTTCGGCATGGTTGCGCGGCGGTCGGCCCGCAGCCCCTGCGAAGATCACATCCTCCATGCCCTGACCGCGCATGGCCTTGGCGGAGTTGGCGCCCATGACCCAGCGCAGGCTTTCCAGCACGTTCGACTTGCCGCAGCCATTTGGTCCGACGATACCCGTCAGTCCGGGTTCGATCTGAACCTCGGCGGGATCGACGAAGGACTTGAAGCCCGCAAGTCGAAGGCGCTGGAAATGCATGGTGTCGTTAGCGCACCAGCGGTGCGAGAGCTTCGGTCATGCCTTCCAGCGTAGGATTGGCAACGCGGTGACCATTGACGAACAGGGCCGGTGTACCCGTCACACCGACCGCGATGGCGCTCTCGGTGTCGCTGTCGAGGCTGGTCTTGGTGGCGGGATCCGAAACGCAGGTGCTGATCTGTTGTTCGGTGCGGCCCGACAGTTCGACTGCACCTTTGAACCAGTCACCGATCTTGCCGTTGGCAAAAGCTGCGGACTGGCCGTGCATCAGATGGTCGGCGACCGTAAAGAAGCGGTCCGGTGCCGCACAACGGGCCACAGCAGCGGCCAGTTGCGAGACCTGAACCGGCGGGGTCGGCAGATCGCGGAAGATCAGCTTGGCCTTGCCTGTATCAATATACTCGGCCTTGATCCGGGGCAGGACCGTATTGGTGAAGTTCGCGCAGTGCGAACAGGTGAAGCTGGCATATTCGATGATGGTGATCGGCGCATCAGCGCGACCCAGCACGCGATCGCTGGCCAAGGGGGCCGTAACCGATGCCGCCACGGCCGGAGCCGCAGGCGTCGCCGGACGTGGCGTCGGGGCCGAGCGGGTAGGCGATGCTGACTCGGCCATGACCGATGTCGCGAACATGCTGCCGATGGCGACTGAAACAGCCGCCATCGAAGCCAGAGAAAGCTGTCGCTTACCCATGGGAGTAACCCTTATTTGGCCAGTTCGGCGTCGATTGCAGCCGACAGACCTGCCAGGCTCGGATCAGCCACGCGCTTGTCATTGACGAAGAAGGTCGGGGTGCCGGTAACGCCAGCCTTGATGGCGCTCTGGATACGTTTTTCCAGATCGGCGACGGCCTTCTTGTCGTTCAGGCAGGTTTCGATTTCGGCAGCCGACAGACCGGCACCCTGTGCAATGCGGTTCAGGCTCTGGCGCGGGTCAATACCTGCCTGCCATTCGCGCTGCGATGCCATGATGGCGTGCAGGACGTCGAAATATTTGTCCTCGCCAGCGCAACGGGCGATCATGAAACCGGCGGCGGCAATGTCTTGCGGCGGGGTCGGGAATTCACGGAACACGAAGCGCACCTTGTTGGTGTCGACGTATTTGGTTTTGAACTCAGGCCAGATTTGCTCGTTCCAGGCCGCGCACGCGCCGCAGGTGACCGAGGCGTATTCTACCACAGTGACCTTGGCACCTTCCGGCGCGCCCTTGGCCATGTCGCCCTCGGCAGAGCTGGTCGAGCCGCCCGAACAACCGGCGACCACCAGCATGGCACCCATAGCGGCGGCGGTGATTGCGGCGCGGCGGCTCATCGCCGCAAACTTAAACTTAGGAGCCATGGTTCAAACCCGGATTCAGATATCTAAAAGGAAGATGGGGCAGAGGAATCGTCACCTGCCACATGCTGTTATGTTTACGGCAAACAGAGGGCTTGCCCTTTGTCAACGGTATGGATCGTCCGCTTCATCCTTGCTGCGGGCATAGGCGGCTTTGCCCAGCTTGGTCAAAGCCTTGCGAAGCGGTTCGGGAAGGTGCGCTACCGAGGCCTCTAATTCGGCCTCCTGTGCGGGGGGCAGAGGGGGTAGGGGCGGCAGGGAACGGGTCTTGGGCTTGGGCTGGGCGGTCGCTGCCAGCGGTTTGACCGGTCCTTGCTGGATACGGATCTTGCCCACAGTTTCTGCGCCCAGAAACAGGTTTACCTGCGCGATGATGTCTTGTTGCTGGTGCTGGACGAACAGGGCACCGGATGTAACCACCCGCAGTTCCAGCACGCCGGGCGTATTGCCTCGGGCCTTGATGATTTTGACAGGGCGGGTCACGCGGGCCAGCCGCTCGCCGACAATCTCGGTCCAGCGGCCTTCCAGACTGTTGGCGCTGCGGCCAAACTTGTCGTCCAGCGACTTGATGAATTTTTGCAGTTTGTGCGAGGCGCGCGGCGGCGTACGCAGCGGAGGCTTGGTCCGCCGCTGGGCCAAAATCCGGCGGGCTTCTTCTTCGGTGGGCAGGGGTCTGCGCGACATGGCGTGACTATAGACCAAAACGGGGGCGTCTGCCGATGGGGAACGGGCTGTTTGGTATGAATAAAGCGGCTATGGACGGCCTATGACGGCAAACGCGATTAAAGATCTGCGCAAGGCGCTGCTGGATTGGTACGACGCCAATGCCCGCAGCCTGCCATGGCGTACCGAACCGGGTGAGGCGACACGCACCGATCCCTATCGGGTGTGGATGTCCGAAATCATGCTGCAGCAGACCACAACGGTCCATGCGGCACCTTATTTCCATGCCTTTACCGCGCGCTGGCCGACAGTGGGTGATCTGGCCGCCGCAGAAGACGCGGATGTCATGGCGGCGTGGGCGGGGCTTGGATATTATGCCCGCGCCCGCAACCTTCTGGCCTGTGCGCGGATGGTGGCCGATGAGTATGACGGCGTGTTTCCCGATACCGAGGCTGCGCTGTTAAGGCTGAAGGGTGTCGGTGCCTATACGGCAGCGGCGGTGGCGGCGATTGCCTTTGGTCGTGCGGCCAATGTGGTCGATGGCAATGTCGAGCGGGTGATGAGCCGCCTGTTTGCGGTCAAAGACGAACTGCCTGCGGCAAGGCCGGAGTTGAAACGTCTGGCGGGGCTGTTTGTCAGCGATCATCGCCCTAGCGACTGGCCACAAGCCCTGATGGATTTAGGGGCGCGGATTTGTCGGCCCAAATCGCCTTTGTGCGAACAGTGCCCGCTATCGTTCGGGTGTGCAGCCTTCAAACAAGGCGATGCGCAATCCTATCCGAGGAAGGCCAAAAAGGCAGAGCGCCCGCATCGGTTGGGCCACGCCTTTGTGCTGCGAGACGGCAAGGGCAGGGTGGCGCTGATACGGCGTCCCGACAAGGGCTTGCTGGGCGGGATGCTGGGTCTGGTCGGATCGGAATGGTCCGCTGCGCCTGAATACAGCCCACCCTTTGCCGCTGACTGGGCCGAGGCGGGGACAATCAATCACGTCTTTACACACTTCTCGCTGGACCTGACGGCGCATGTGGCGACGGGGCAGGCCGATGATCCGGCTCTGATCTGGATAGATGAGGCCGAGGCGCTGGCGTCCTTGCCGACCGTGTTCCGCAAGGCGCTGGAGAGGGCGCTGGCTTAATCGGGTGTAGCCAAAGAAAAAGGGACCGCACCTTTTGGATGCGGTCCCTCTCAGTTTCGGGCGATGCGCCGCCCTTAACCTATTGCATGCCTGCACGAACTTCGGCGCGCAGGGTGTCGATCGAGCGCAGGCCCTGATCGGTCTTGAAACGCCAATAGGTCCAGCCATTACAGGCCGGTGCATTTTCCAGCAGCGCGCCCAGCTTGTGGATCGAGCCGGTCAGCGAACCGGAGACCAGCGAACCGTCGGCACGCACGCGGGCCTCGTGGTCGCCCTTGGGGCAGTAAAGCTTGTCGCCGGCTGTCAGAAGGCCCGCTTCGACCAGAGCGCCGAACGGCACCTTGGGTTCGGCCTTTTTGGAGCCGGTCACGACCAGATCCTCGGGGGCGGTCGGAATAACGGCGTCGATGCGGGCCTGGGCCACATCGGCATAGCCTTCATCACGCTCGATACCGATGAAGTGACGGCCCAGACGCTTGGCGGCAGCACCCGTGGTGCCGGTGCCGAAGAACGGGTCGAGGATTACATCGCCCTGACGGGTGGCCGACAGGATGACGCGGTGAAGCAGGGCTTCGGGTTTCTGGGTCGGGTGGGCCTTGTTGCCGTCGGCATCCTTCAGACGCTCCGAGCCGGTGCAAAGCGCCAGCGTCCAGTCCGAGCGCATCTGGGTGTCTTCGTTGAAGACCTTCAGGGCGTCA
>NZ_JAVXCU010000056.1:0-14818 GCF_036659295.1 Brevundimonas sp.
CCCCTGAACCAGACGCCCGAAGGCGGCCAGCCCGTCCACACTGGTGCCATTGATACGGGTGACGACATCGCCCGCCTTCAGACCCGCAGACGCTGCCAGTGATCCGGCCTCGACCACCTGAACCTGCAATCCGCCCGACACAGGCTTGACCGTCATGCCGCGGGCAATGGCTTCGCTTTGGCCCAGATAGGTCTTGCCGGTTACGGGTGCCTCGACCGTCAGGGCCGTGCGGGCCTCGCGGCCATCGCGCAGATAGACAACCGGCAGACGGGTGCCCGCCGTGGTGATGCCCACCGCCGCCTGCACCGAACCGCCATTGCTCATCGGTCGGTCCTGCAGGCTGACAATCACATCGCCGCGTTTCAGACCGGCATTTTCAGCCGCCGAACCCGGAGTGACATCATGCACCACAGCGCCGCGCACAATATTCAGGCCCAGTTCGCGTGCGCGCGGTGCCGTCAGCGAGCCCACCACCAGCCCGACCTGACCGCGCTTGACCTCGCCATGGTCCAAAATCTGGTCCACCACAAAGCGCATGATACGGGTCGGGACAGCAAAGGCGATGCCGTCATTGCCACCGCCCATACCGCCCGAGAGGATGGCGGTATTGATACCGATCAGACGACCACGGCTGTCCAGCAGCGGCCCGCCCGAATTGCCCGAATTCACTGCCGCATCGGTCTGGATATAGTCTTCGATCGTATCGCCGCGGCCGGTACGGTTCAGGCCCGAAATCACACCCATGGTCAGGGTCTGGTCCAACCCCAAAGGATAGCCAACCGCAAAGGCCAGATCGCCGGTCTGGAGATCGTCGGAGTTTACCTGTGCCACCTGGGCCAGCCCGCTGCCGCGAACCCGCAGGACTGCAATATCGGTGTCTTCGTCGGCCCCGACCAGTTCGGCATCCAGAAAACGGCCATCGGGCAGATCGACCGTAAAGCTGCGCCCGCCGTCGATCACATGGTGGTTGGTAATCACAATACCCTTGGCGGCATCGATAATCACACCCGAGCCGCCCTGAAGCGCCTTGGGCCCGTCATCCATACCCGACGTGGCCCGCCCCATGGTGGTGACCTTCACCACAGCCGGAAGGGCGTGTTCGATGCCCGAGGCAAAGGAATAGACCCCGCGACGCGCGTCATAGGTCATGCCGCCGGAGCCGCTCTGTGCCACCGCCTGTCCGCTCCATCCAGCACAGGCCACAACCGCCACCATCAGGGCAGGTAGGGCAACAGACAGGCTTGCACCGCGTTTGCGGGCGACAGGCAGGCATTGGGACGACATTCGGCTCTCCATATTGGTGGTGCCACAGGTTTCGGACACCAGCTTAAGCTGTGTCCGACCGAACCGGAAAGCCCGATGGCCTTTATTTTGCGAACAACAGCACGACCAACAACGGTGCTGCCGAGGCCCTGTTCCCTGCGAGGGCGGGCATTTCTGCCCCGCCCCGCAAGGGCCAGTCATCAGAAGGCCGCTTCGCCCGTAATGGCCCGACCGAGGATCAGGGCGTGGACATCGTGCGCACCTTCATAGGTGTTCACGGTTTCAAGGTTCATGGCGTGGCGCATGACGTGCAGTTCGCCGGTGATACCAGCCCCGCCGTGCATGTCGCGGGCCTCGCGGGCAATGGCCAGCGCCTTGCCACAGTTGTTGCGCTTCATCAGGCTGATCGCTTCGGGCACCCATGCGCCGGTATCCAACAGACGGCCCAGAGCGTAAGCGCCCTCGAAACCGAGGAAAATTTCGGTCTGCATATCGGCCAGTTTCTTTTGCACAAGTTGGCGCGCCGACAAGGGACGGCCAAACAGGATGCGCTCGGACACATAGTCACGCGAGGCATGCAGGCAGAACTCGGCAGCCCCCATCGCGCCCCACGCAATGCCGTAACGGGCCTTGTTCAGGCACGAGAACGGACCGCGCAGACCCTGAACACCCGGCAGGATGTTGGCTTCGGGCACAAACACATCGTTCAGGCCGATATCACCGGTGATCGAGGCACGAAGCGACAGCTTGTCGCCGATCTTGCCCGTGGTGAAGCCTTGATAGTCACGCTCGACAATAAAGCCGCGGATCTTGCCATCCAGCTTGGCCCAGACAATCGCAAGGTCGCTGATCGGCGAGTTGGTGATCCAGTATTTGCCACCGTTCAGACGATAGCCGCCATCCACCGCCACAGCGGTCGTCTTCATCGAGGCGGGGTCTGAGCCGCCATCAGCCTCGGTCAGACCAAAACAGCCGACCAGTTCACCGGCCGCCATCTTGGGCAGGTATTTCATCTTCTGCTCTTCGGAACCGAAGGCATAGATCGGGTACATGGCCAGCGAGGATTGCACCGACATGGCCGAGCGGTAACCGCTGTCCACCGCCTCGATCTCGCGCGAGATCAGGCCATAGGCAACGTGGCTGGCTTCGGCACCACCATACTGCTCGGGCAGCATGGCCCCGAGGAAGCCCATTTCGCCCATCTCGGTCATGATGGCGCGGTCGAACGTCTCGTCGCGGAAAGCGGCCACCACGCGCGGCAGCAGGGCGTCGCGGGCATAGGCACGCGCCGCATCCTGCACCATGCGTTCCTCATCGGTCAGACGTCCTGTCAGATCGAACGGATCATCCCAGCGGAAGGTCTTTCCCGAAGCGTCACCCATGGCATTCCCTTTTATTTTTCTGTGTCTTGGGGGCATGCTCACACCGATTTCATCGTGATGCGACCACACAACCCCTGTTATCTTGTCCCGTTTAGGGCAAAATACCCCTGTCGGGTAGAGCAAGTCCCGACGTAACTTCCGGCTCCACGATCATGTCCAATCGCTTCCACCGTCTGTTTGTCGAACACCCCAAAGAGGTGAACGAAACCTATGTGGAGCATATGGGCGCTTCGCTGGGCTTTTGTGGCAAGCTTCTGAAGCTGGCAGGCTGCGCCTTCATCCACTCCATCGTACCGGGCCTGCACAAGTCGACCGTCTCGGATGCTGTGCGCGAGATGGCACCGGGCATGACCCGCCGCGCCCATGAAGCGCGCGACGAGCGCATGCGTAATGCCGGTGTCTGGGATGTTGGCCTCTAAGGCCTAGTCCGGCGTATTCAGTCGTTTGTAAAAGCCGTCCAGCTGGCTGCCCATGCCGCACAGTTTGGCGGCTGCGCCGTGGTCGGTGACAAACGCCCCTTCCGGCCCGATCATCACATCGATTTTAAGCGGGGTCGGGCCGATATCGGCAGCCGTCATATCGCCGTAAGCACCGCTGGACGGCACAACGCGCCCGCGCACCACGCCCTCAATGTCCTGCGGGCCTGCAATGGTCACGGCGCAATCTGCCGCTGTGGCCGCCCCCGCGGGCAATCCCCCTGCGACTAGGTTCAGCACAAAGGTGTCGCCGGTTTCTTCCAGTACGAGGGTGCCCTTTGAGGGCTCTGTGCGCTCGAACTGCGCCGCTACATCACCCGCCGCAGAAGCTTTAGCGGGTCGCGCCACACCACCCTCTGCCGGTTTGGTATCGCCGACCGCACTGGCCGTTTGCACACCCTGTGTCGCAGCATCCGGCGCGGCTGCACCCGCCTCGCCCTGCCCGCTACAGGCCGCCAAAAAAGCAGCCGAAGCCACTACACCCCAAATACGCATCCACACCTCCTACATAGCCCACAACCACAGCGCCCATGACAGAACCACCATGGCCACGATCAGCAACATTCCGGCAATCTGGATCGGCTTTAGGCGTCTTGGCAAGCTTGTCGCCGGATAACCCGAAGCCATAGCCGCAAACAGGGCAATCCCCCGTCCGGCCCAGCGGGCCTGCGGCTGGCTAGCCACATCGTCCCCGTCGGCTTCCATAAACTCGCCCTGCCGCGCCCGCTCTAGAAGCTCGCGCGCCTGATCGGCATCCCCGGCATGGCCCATCAGGCGTATGCCCAGCGCCCGCTGCATCAGGGGATCCACCGTGGTCTGGAAACGCTCGGTGACCGACACCTCGATGTCGTGGGACGCAAGGAACGCCGCCGCCAGATCGGCTTCGTACACATCGGTAAAGCGGGCGATTTCAACGAGGCTCATAGGCCAAGGCTATCAGGGCATCGGGCAAAAGAAAACGGCGGCTCCTTGCGGGGCCGCCGTCTCTATTTCCGGTAACCGGAAACCTGTTCTTACAGGTCCAGCAGAGCGCGCTGTGGGTCTTCCAGCAGTTGCTTGATGCGAACCAGGAAGGTCACGGCTTCCTTGCCGTCGACGATGCGGTGATCATAGCTGAGCGCCAGATACATCATCGGGCGGATCTTCACTTCGCCATTGATAGCCATCGGACGCTGCACGATGTTGTGCATGCCCAGAATACCCGATTGCGGGGCATTCAGGATCGGCGTCGACATCAGCGAACCATAGGTACCGCCATTGGTGATGGTGAAGGTACCATTTTGCATCTGGTCCATGGTCAGGGTGCCGTCACGGGCAGCCTTACCCAGAGCGCCAATGCCCTTTTCGATACCGGCCAGCGACAGGGTGTCGGCATCACGCAGAACCGGAACCACCAGACCCTTGTCGGTGCCAACTGCAACGGCGATGTCATAGCGGTTCTTGTAGATGATGTCGGTGCCGTCGATCTCGGCATTAACCGCCGGGATTTCCTTCAGCGCCGCGACCACAGCCTTGGTGAAGAAGGACATGAAGCCCAGCTTCACGCCGTGCGACTTCTCGAACTGGTCTTTGTACTGGGCGCGAAGGGCCATGACATTGGTCATGTCGACTTCGTTGAAGGTCGTCAGCTGAGCGGCGGTGTTTTGCGACTCTTTCAGGCGACGGGCGATGGTCTGACGCAGGCGCGTCATCTTCACGCGCTCTTCGCGGTCACCCAGTGCACGCGGAGCCGCCGGAGCAGCAGCAGCCGGAGCGGCAGCCGCAGCGCCGATAGCGGCAATCGCATCAGCCTTGGTGATGTTGCCCTTCGGACCCGAAGCGGCGATCGAGGACGGGTTCAGGTTGTTTTCCGAAACCACGCGCTGGACCGACGGCGACAGGTGAGCGCCCGATGCAGCCGGAGCCGCAGCGGCAGCAGCCTTCGGAGCGGCAGCAGCAGCCGGTGCCGCAGCACCCGAGGCCGAGATCTGCGCAATCACCTGGTTCGGGGTGACAGCTTCGCCAGCCTGTACGTTGATCGTCAGGATACCGGCTTCCGGTGCCGAGACTTCTACGGCGACCTTGTCGGTTTCGATTTCGACCAGCAGTTCGTCCTTGGCCACGGTGTCGCCCGACTGTTTCAGCCAGGTGCCCACAGAACCTTCGGCCACGCTCTCGCCCATGGTCGGGACCGTCACGTCGACGACAGCGCCATCGGTCGAGGCCGCAGCGGCAGCCGCCGGTGCGGTCGCCGGCGCCACTTCGGCAGCCGGAGCCGAAGCGCTTGCTGCGCCACCTTCGGTCACAGCACCCAGAACGGTGCCCGGAACCACGGTGTCGCCTTCAGCGGCGTTGATCGCGGCCAGAACGCCGTCGGCAGGTGCCACGACTTCCAGCGAAACCTTGTCGGTTTCCAGCTCGACGAGGATCTCGTCCTTCTTCACCGCTTCGCCGACCTTTTTGGTCCACTTGGCGATGGTCGCTTCGGTTACGGATTCGCCAAGGGCGGGGGTCAGGATGTCAGCCATTTTTCGGGGCTCTTTTTCGTAACGTATTCAATCAGGATAAAATGCGGCGGTCGCTTAGGCCATGGCCTCGGCGAGGAAGGTCTCGAGTTCCTTCAGGTGGCGGCTCATCAAGCCCGCAGCCGTCGAGGCCGAAGCCGGACGACCGACATAACGGGCGCGCTTGGCCTTCACGTCCAGCTTCTCGAGCGTCAGCTCGATCCACGGATCGACGAAGGTCCAGCCACCCATATTCTTGGGCTCTTCCTGACACCATACCAGATCAGCGTTCGGGAAGCGTGCCAGTTCCGCCGAGATCGACTTGATCGGCCACGGATAGAACTGTTCCAGACGCAGGATGTAGATGTCGTTGATGCCAGCCTTTTCGCGGGCGTCGAGCAGGTCATAGTAAACCTTGCCCGAGCAGACGATGACCTTGCGGATGTCCTTGTCGGACTTCAGCGAGACACCGGCTACGGTCGGACGCAGTTCGGCATCGTCGCGCAGCACGCGGTGGAAGCTCGAACCCTCGGCCATGTCGGCGATGGTCGAAACGGCCTTCTTGTGACGCAGCAGCGATTTGGGCGTCATCAGGATCAGCGGCTTGCGGAAGTCGCGGTGCAACTGGCGGCGCAGGATGTGGAAATAGTTGGCCGGTGTGGTGCAGTTGGCGACCTGCATGTTGTTCTCGGCGCACTGCTGCAAGAAGCGCTCGAGGCGTGCCGAGGAGTGCTCGGGGCCCTGGCCTTCATAGCCGTGCGGAAGAAGCATGGTCAGACCGGACATACGCAGCCACTTGCGTTCACCCGACGAGATGAACTGGTCGATGACGACCTGCGCACCGTTTACGAAGTCGCCGAACTGGCCTTCCCACAGGGTCAGGGTGTTCGGATCGGCCAGCGAGTAGCCGTATTCGAAGCCGAGGACAGCTTCTTCCGACAGGGCCGAGTCGATGACCTCGAAATGGCCCTGGCCTTCGCGCAGGTTGTTCAGCGGGAAGTAGCGGGCTTCGGTCGTCTGGTCGGTAATGCCCGAGTGACGTTGCGAGAAGGTACCGCGCACCGAGTCCTGACCGGACAGACGTACGTTGTAGCCTTCATCAACCAGCGAGGCGAAGGCGAGGCTTTCAGCCGTAGCCCAGTCGATGTTCTCGCCGGTGGCGACGGCCTCGCGGCGGCCTTCGATCACGCGCTTGAGCGTCTTGTGGACGTCCACGCTGTTCGGGATCGAGGTCAGGCGTGCGCCGAAGTCTTGCAGTTTTTCAGCTGACACTTCTGTACGACCGCGCCAAGCGGCATCTTCCGGCTTGTCAGCGCCCAGACCCTGCCACTTGCCATCCAGCCAGTCGGCCTTCTTGGCTTCGAAGGTCTTGCCCGCTTCGAACTCGGCGTCGAGGAAGGCCTCGAACTTGCCCACCAGACCATCGACTTCGGCTTGCGAAATGACGCCCTCGGCGACCAGACGATCGGCGTAAAGCTCACGGGTCGAACGCTGTGCACGGATTTTTTCGTACATCTTCGGCTGGGTGAAGGTGGGATCATCACCTTCGTTGTGACCGAAGCGGCGGTAGCAGAACATGTCCACCACCACGTCCTTGGCAAACTTCTGGCGGTATTCGGTGGCCACCTTGGCCGCGAACACCACAGCTTCCGGATCGTCGCCGTTCACGTGGAAGATCGGCGCAGCAACCATCAGAGCCACGTCCGACGGATACGGCGTCGAGCGCGAGAAGTGCGGTGCGGTCGTGAAACCGATCTGGTTATTGATGACGAAGTGCAGGGTGCCGCCGGTGCGGTAGCCCTTCAGGCCCATCAAGGCAAAGCACTCGGCCACAACGCCCTGACCGGCAAACGCCGCGTCACCGTGGATCAGCAGCGGCACAACCTTGGAACGATCAAGGTTCCACTCTGCGTCCGACTTGCCAACATTTTCCGGTGCTTGACGGATGTCGAAGGCCTGCTTGGCGCGGGCCTTACCCAGTACGACAGGGTTGACGATTTCAAGGTGCGACGGGTTGGCGGTCAGCGACAGGTGAACCTTGTTGCCGTCGAACTCGCGGTCCGACGAGGCACCCATGTGATATTTCACATCGCCCGAGCCCTCGATGTCCGAAGGGACGCTCGAACCACCCTGGAACTCGTGGAAGATAGCCTTGTACGGCTTACCCATAACCGCAGCGAGCGTGTTCAGGCGACCGCGGTGGGCCATGCCGAAAATAATGTCGTGAACACCGAGGCTGCCACCGCGCTTGATGACCTGCTCCAGCGCCGGAACCATGGCTTCACCGCCATCGAGGCCGAAACGCTTGGTGCCGGGGAAACGCTTGTGCAGGAAGCGCTCGAAGCCTTCGGCCTCGATCAGCTTGCCGAGGATGGCCAGCTTGCCTTCCTTGGTGAAGGCGTTCTTCTCGAACTTGTCGGCGCCTTCGATGCGTTCCTGCAGCCAGGACTTCTCGGCCGGCTCGGTGATGTGCATGTATTGCACGCCGATCGTACCGGTATAGGTGCGGTTCAGCAGGGCAACGATGTCTTTGAGGGATGCGGTTTGCAGACCCAGAACGCCGTCGAGGAAGATCTGGCGATCCATGTCGGCCGCGGTAAAGCCGTAGAATTCCGGCGTCAGCTCCGGATGGACGTGCGGCTTTTCGATACCCAGCGGATCGAGATTGGCGGCAAAGTGACCATTCACGCGATAGGCGCGGATCATCATCAGGGCGCGAATGGAGTCATGGGCGGCAGCGCGGACATGGTCCGCCGTCAGTGCGCCATCAGCAGCGGCGGCCGGAGCAGCCGGACGCGCCGCAGGCTTGCCAGCCTTGGGGTCCACTTTCGGAGCGGGCCAGCGGCCATCGAATACAGCCGTTTCTTCGGTCGGTTCGTCACCGCGATTGCGGCCCCACGAACCGGCACCCGCCGCCTGTTTTACCAGCTCGGCATTGTCCTTCAGCTGATCGAAGAAGGAGCGCCACTCAACCGACACCGATGTCGGATCATTCGCCCACTTCTCGTGCAGGTCCTCAATGAAGGCCGCGTTTGCACCGTAAAGGAAAGAGGTCTCGGCAAAGACCTGATTCAGCCGACCTGCATCGTCCGCCATTTTTCTCACACATCCTATTTCACCGCACATACCCCACGGCGGGCACGAGCGAAGTTCATATAGGCCCACTTTCCCCAATGGTCATGGCCCTAGAATGGCCAAGTGGGCGGAATTTCGTCGAATACGGTACAAAAAGTGGCATTGCGCGCTTAGTGCACCGTAACAAACCCTCACAATGCGCGAAATTCGTTCTTTATGCGTGAGAGAGCCTGTCAGAACGGACGTCTAGGCCCATACGGCTTCACTATTCCTTAACGCGCAAAAAAGGGCGGCGAAGCTGTTGCCCCGCCGCCCTTCTTGTTCAGTATCTGTCTGTTACCAGACAGAGCGGTATTAGCCCTTGAGGACTTCCATCAGGGTCTTGCCCAGACGCGCCGGCGACGGCGAGACACGGATGCCAGCGGCCTCCATGGCTGCGATCTTGGACTCTGCATCGCCCTTGCCGCCCGAAACGACTGCACCGGCGTGGCCCATGGTGCGGCCCTTCGGCGCGGTACGACCGGCGATGAAGCCAGCCATCGGCTTTTTACGGCCCTTCTTGGCTTCGTCGATCAGGAACTGGGCGGCGTCTTCTTCGGCAGCACCGCCGATTTCACCGATCATGATGATCGAGGTGGTTTCCGGATCGGCCAGGAACATTTCCAGCACGTCGATGAACTCGGTGCCCTTGACCGGGTCGCCACCGATGCCGACAGCCGTGGTCTGACCCAGGCCTTCGTTGGTGGTTTGGAACACGGCTTCATAGGTCAGGGTGCCAGAACGCGAGACGATGCCCACATTGCCCTTCTTGAAGATCGAGCCCGGCATGATGCCGATCTTGCACTCGTCCGGGGTCATGATACCCGGGCAGTTCGGGCCCAGCAAGCGCGAGTTCGAGCGGTCGAGGCGAGCCTTGACGCGCACCATGTCCTGCACCGGAATACCTTCGGTGATGCAGGTGATGAACGGGATCTCGGCTTCGATAGCTTCGATGATGGCGTCGGCAGCACCTGCCGGCGGCACGTAGATCACCGAGGCGTCAGCGCCGGTGGCGTCGCGGGCTTCGGCAACCGTGGCGTAGATCGGCAGGGTTTCGCCGTGCGAACCGGTCCAGTTGGTGCCGCCCTTGGTCGGGTGCACGCCACCCACCATCTGGGTGCCGTGATAGGCCAGAGCCTGTTCAGTGTGGAAACCGCCGGTCTTGCCGGTCAGGCCCTGCACGATGATCTTGGTGTCTTTATTGACGAGGATGGACATGTGTCTGTTCTCTGAATTCTATGTGCAGGGCTTAGGCGACAGCGGCGACGATTTTCTGGGCAGCGTCATCCAGATCGTCAGCAGCGGTGATGGCCAGACCCGACTCGTTCAGGATCTTCTTGCCCAGTTCGACATTGGTGCCTTCCAGACGGACGACCAGCGGAACCTTCAGACCGACTTCCTGAACCGCAGCGACAACGCCTTCGGCGATGACGTCGCACTTCATGATGCCGCCGAAGATGTTGACGAGGATGCCCTCGACCTTCGGGTCAGCGGTGATGATCTTGAAGGCTGCAGCAACCTTCTCTTTGCCAGCGCCGCCGCCGACGTCACAGAAGTTGGCCGGCTCTTTGCCGTACAGCTTGATGATGTCCATGGTGGCCATGGCCAGACCGGCGCCGTTCACCATGCAACCGATGTTGCCGTCCAGAGCCACGTAAGCGAGGTCCCACTTGGAGGCTTCGATTTCCTTGGCGTCTTCTTCGGTCTCATCGCGCAGTGCGCGGATGTCTTCGTGACGGTACAGGGCGTTGCCGTCGAACGAAACCTTGGCGTCCAGAACGCGCAGGCTGCCGTTTTCCATGACGATCAGCGGGTTGATCTCGAGCATGTCCATGTCCTTCTCGACGAAGGCCTTGTACAGGATCGGGAACAGCGACTTGCCGTCTTCGGCAGCTTGACCGGTCAGTTCCAGAGCCGCGTTGATCGCTGCAATGTTTTCTGCGGTGACGCCGGTTTCCGGGTTGATCGCGATGGTGTGGATTTTCTCAGGCGTGGCGTGGGCCACTTCTTCGATGTCCATGCCGCCTTCGGTCGAAACGACGAATGCGGTTTGACCGACCGAACGGTCAACCAGCAGCGAGCAGTACAGTTCGCGGGCGATGTCGGCACCGTCTTCGATGTACAGGCGGTTGACTTGCTTGCCAGCTTCGCCGGTTTGCGCGGTCACCAGGGTGTTGCCCAGCATTTCCTTGGCGTGAGCGACAGCTTCTTCGATCGAGAAGGCCAGACGCACGCCGCCCTTGGCTTCAGCGCCCAGTTCTTTGAACTTGCCCTTGCCACGGCCACCGGCGTGGATTTGCGACTTCACGACATAAAGCGGGCCAGGCAGTTGCTTGGCGGCTGCTTCAGCCTGGTCTGCGCTGGTGATGGCAACGCCTTCGGCGACCGGTGCGCCGTAGGCCTTGAGGACCTGTTTGGCCTGATATTCGTGAATGTTCATATTGGATCCGCGCCAGTGGAGAGGTTTGGGGAAACTTTGGTCGCGCTTATAGGCACCCGCATGGGGCCTACGCAACAGTCTGTCTCTTTTCGGGCGTCAGCTATTTCATTGTTCGACTAAAAAAGCCGGACAGTTCAACTGTCCGGCTCTTTTTCAAAAAATATTTCCGCACGGTGGCGCTAGTCGATCCAGTCCTTTGACAAGGTTCTGGAGGCACAGAAGTGCAGCAAAGATGCCGCCAGATAGAAGCCCATACCCGTATAGATCGCCCAGCGCAGGCTCTCGTCACCGAACACCGGACGCAACAGGTCGCTCATCCAGCCGAAATAGAAAAAGCCGACGGCGAGTCCCAGAAGGTTGTTGATCAGCAAAAAAATAGCCGAAGCGGTCGAGCGCATCGGAGCCGGAGCCAGATGCTGGACCGCCGCCGTGATCGGCCCCAGCCACATCAGGTTCAACCCTGTCGGGATCAGGAAGATCACAAAGGCCAGCACCAGCGCCATGGCATGGCTGCCACCGCCCGGCAAAAGACCGATCAACCACGGCGAGTTCATCGCCAGAATGAAGCAGGGGGCCGAGATTATAAAAGCCACCGCCGGAACCAGCGGATAGGCCCCCTTGGATTTCTTGGCCATGCGGTCGGCAATCACGCCGCCCATCCAGATCCCCAACAGACCACCGATCAGGGCAATACCGGCATAATACCAGCTGACCTGCGACAAGGTCAGATCAAAGCTGCGCATGAAGAACAGAGGCAGCCAGCCTGCTACGCCATAACCGCAGACCGAGGACGAGGCGGCCCCCAGCGACAGCAGCCAGAAGCTCTTTTTCTTCATAATGACCGAGCCGGTCGTCTTGGCGATCCACATCGAAATGCCGATGACCGCCATAAGGCCCGCGCCAAAGAAGGGAATGACCGGATTCTGGATGCCGACTTTCATCAGCGACAAAAGGCCCAGCGCCGCAAACACACCGGCAATACCGAAACAGACCAGAGCCACCTTGCGGCCAAGACCCGTATCGGTCAGCGCCTCGGCAACAACCGGTGCAACAGGCACAGCCACAGGCGCGATCTTCGCCGCAGCGGCAGCAGCGGCAGCATCCGTGCCTCCACGCTTCGGATCACGTACCGTCAGGCGAAGGATCGGCGCGACCAGCACGCCCAGAATACCGACCACGATAAAAGCAGTCTGCCAGCCATACTTCACGGCCAGCAGCCCCCCGATCAGAGTGCCCCCCGCTGTGCCCAGCGGAATACCAAAGGCAAAGGCCGCCATGGCCCGCGCCCGCTGGTTCGGCGGAAAATAGTCAGCGATCAGCGAATAGGCCGGAGCCACTCCCCCTGCCTCGCCCACACCCACGCCCATACGGAACAGGAACAACTGACCAAACGATCCGGCCAAACCGCACAAGGCCGTAAAGCCTGACCAGACCGCCAGTGCGCCGGTCATGATCCAGACGCGGCTGGTACGATCCGCCAGCCACGCCAGTGGAATGGCCAAGGTCGAATAGACCGATGCAAAAGCAATTCCGCCGAGCAAGCCGAACTGGCTATCACTCATCTGGAAATGCTCTTTCAGCGGCGCTGCCAGAATGCCGATAATCTGCCGATCCACAAAGTTCAGCATGTAAACAAAGATCAGGATCGCCAGCACGTAATAGCGATAGGCTGGTGAGGGAGTCTTATCCTCGTCGCCAACCGGTTTCTTGGCGGTACCGTCTGCAGCCTGCCCCTGGCTCATGGCGCTTCCCCTTCCGAATTCTTCTTGTTTGTTGTGACGGTAACGGCGTCACAGCCGTCTGCAAAAGAAAAAGAGCGGCGGTGATAACCGCCGCCCTTCTTCTAACCTACCAGCTCAAAGCCACGACCTAGTATTTGGCGGTGAACTTGACCATCCAGGTGCGCGGGGCACCGAAATAGGCCGTGCGGATATTGCCGATCGAGGAAAACTCCTGAGCGTCGGTCTTATAGACCTCGTCGGTCAGGTTCTGACCGTACAGACCGATGCTGTAACGGTCCGAGCTGTCCGACCAGACGACGCGGGCGTCATACAGCCAGTAGCTGTCCTGATACATGCTTTCCAGCGGCACAGCAGAGTTGGCCAAGGTGTTGTCGACGGCCAGAGCCATGCGCGAGCGGTACTTGGCCGCTGCGCCGACAACCACTGACGATCCACCATTCAGGGACCACTCGTACTGGCCACCCATACGCAGGGTCCATTTCGGCGAGAAAGCCGGATCCTGGAAGGCGCGCGAGCCACCGAAATTGGTGAAGCGTGCGTCGTTGAACTCTTTGTAGTCCGCTTCAAGGAAGCCGACCTGTGCATCCAGCGTCAGGGCAGACGTCGGCTTGGCAACAGCTTCCAGTTCAAAGCCGAAGATATCCAGCGCACCGGCATTGATGACCGACAGGACACCGACCGGAACGCCCGTGATCGGGTCGTTCTCGACACCCGAAACGCGGGCCTGGAAGTTTTCATACTTGGTGAAGAAGCTGGCCATGTTCAGGCGCAGGCGGCGGTCGAAGAAGGTGGTCTTGGCACCGACTTCGATAGTGTCTGCGGTTTCCGGATCATAGGCCGTAGATTCAGCAACGCCGTTGGCACGCCCGTTAAAGCCGCCCGACTTGAAGCCCTGCGAATAGCGGGCATAGACCATGGCATCCGCCGACAGTTCGTAGTCTGCCGACAGCATGATCGAGGTATCGTCCCACGTGCCGGTCGGCGGCGCAAAGCCATAGCTGGAAACCAGGAAGGGTGATGACGACGTCACATAGGTGAAGCGGTCATACTCTTTCTCTTCTTCGGTATAACGTACGCCCGCCGACAGACGCAGGGCGTCGGTCACGCTATAGCTGACATTACCGAAGATGGCCTTGGACGTAGATTCCAGCTGGTCATCAATAAAGCGGGTGAAGGTGTAGCTGCCGTTCCAAAGCGGCGGCACCACGAGGTTCGCCGTCAGGTCGTCATTATAGCTTTCCTGATGCGAGCCGACTTCTTCCTTGAGGTAATAGACACCGGCTACAGCATTCAGACGGTCGCCCGTATAGGTCAGCTGGAATTCCTGGCTGAACTGGTTCTGGTCAACCGCGACAAGGGCGTCGGCGATTTCCAGTTCGGTGGCGTCGAAATCGATATAGTCGTCGGTGTTCAGCTCGCGATAGCTGCTGATCGACTTCAGCGACAGGCGATCCGAAACGTCCCACGTCATACGCAGGGCCGTGCCCCAGGTTTCCAGACGGGTTTCATTCGGCAGGCCCGGCGTCGTGCGGGTTTTGAAGTTAAACTCCGGCGTCGGGTTGGGCACCGAATAGGCCGGAACACCGACCAGATTGGTCAGGTTGTTCTGGGCCTGACCGACGGTCATACCCGCATCGTCCTTCGAGTAGTCGGCATTGAAGTCGATACGGAAGTTCGAGGCCGGATCCCATGCCAGACTGGCGCGGACAGCGTTGGAGTTCTTGTCGTTATATTCGGCACCGGTCACCGGATCGGTGACATAGCCACCGCGTTCCGAGTGCAAAACCGACAAGCCCAGAGCCAGTTTATCGCTTACCGGACCCGAGACAGCGGCCTGTGCTTCGATCAGATCATAGTCGCCATAGGCCACCGAGCCACGGGCGCGGAAGTCCTGACCCGGACGGCGCGACACCAGTTT
>NZ_JAVXCU010000057.1:0-14799 GCF_036659295.1 Brevundimonas sp.
CGACAACAGACGGTCAACGTGTTTGGTCGTCTTGGTGCCGCCCTGAACAGCTAAACCTGCGGGCTTGTTCAGCGCGATAACCATGTGGTCTTCATACAGAACCATCGACTTGGCAAAGTCGATATCCTTCTGGCTCAGAACTTCACGCTCGCCGGGCGCACGGACAATCGCCTCGGGAATCGGCGGAACGCGCACGGCGGCACCGGCGGTCAGGCGACCTTCCGGCTTGATGCGGCTGCCATCTACGCGGATATTGCCTGCACGCGCCATCTTCTGGATCTGGATGTTGGACAGGTGTGGCCAGCGACGCTTGAACCAACGGTCCATACGGATGCCGTCTTCATCCTCGGCAACATAGAGGGTTTGAACTTCGCGGCTCATCCGAAAACCTTACGCATGACGGCTAGGCCAACGAACACCGCGACCACCGACAGAAAAACAGAAGCGAGCGCATAGACGGCAGCTGTGGCCATCTCGCGGCGCTCAAGCATGAGAACCACTTCTAACGAGAACGCAGAAAAGGTCGTGAACCCGCCCAATACGCCGACAACGGCAAAAAGGCGAATACTCTCGCCATTCGCGCTGCCTTTAAATGCAAGCCAGCCTGTGACCAGACCGATCAGAAGCCCGCCAAGGACGTTTACGAGCAGCGTCCCCCAAGGCCAGTTGCCCGCGCCCATAAGGCGAAAAGCCACCACGCCCGCGCCATATCGCGCCAGCGCTCCCAAGGCCCCGCCTGTTGCCACCAGCAGAAAATGGTTCATGCCGTGCCATAAACTGTTCTGCTGCCCTTGCGAAGGGAGCGCCTATGGCTGGCCCCCTTCAGGTACCGTGGGCCTTCTCCAGTTTCCTCAGAGACGCGGACCAACCGATTCCAGCACACTGCGGGCCCGATAGACATCGGGACGATCAGGCGTAGAGCCGCGTCCCATGACGATTTCCAGCGTGGTCGAGGTCGGCTGAGGGCCGCTGAAATTCAGCCCAAGCCCGACGCCCACACCCGAAGACGAATAACCGCCATAGCGACCACCACCGGCCCCGATGGAGACGGACGGGCGCACGCCACCGGCACTGTCGGGGCGACCATCGATCCAGCGCTGGGTGATCTCGAACCAGTCATAGCCCTGATCGGTTGTCAGTTGTGCGGCCCGGAAAAGCGCACGATCCGCAACAGGTCCGATAGCCCCGACACCATTATAGGTGACACGGTAACGGTTGCTCTCGATCTGCTGCTCGGAATAACCCTGCCCGCGCGGGCCCATTTGCTGGCCATAGGGCGCAAGGCTGGCACAGGCCGTCAGCGCCAGCGCCGACGCCGCCAGTACCGTGACGGTGAAAACCTTCTTGCGGGACAGGATGGTCATGTCGGCATCTCCATTTGGCCTGACAGGTTTAGCGGATGATCGGCGCACATTGTTCCGCCAACAGTCTGAACACAGGATGAAAGGGACTTAAAGCCCTGCCGCCGCGCGCAGATCGGCAAAGTCCTGCGGCTCGGGAGCCTCGATAGTCATGCGACCTTCCAGCGGGTGCGGGAAGTTCAGCTTGGCGGCATGCAGCATCAGGCGCGGCGCACCGCGTCCGGCAAAGGTCAGCGCCCCGCCATAACGCACATCGCCGACCAGAGGCCGTCCGATATGGGCCATATGCACACGAAGCTGGTGCATCCGTCCGGTTAGCGGCTCCAGCTCGACCACCGCGCCCTCTTCATTGGCGGCCAGCGTGCGATAGCGGCTCTGCGAGGCCTGCGCGCCCTCGGCATCATCGGCCACGATACGCATATAGGCTTCGCGCCCGATCTCTTCGCGGCGCAGGGCAGCGTCGATCTGGCCCTGACGCGGTTCGGGCGCAGCCGAAACAATAGCGCGATAGGTTTTCTGGAATTTACGATCCTGCATGGCCTTGCCGAGGAAGCTGGCCGCAGGTTTCGTCTTGGCAATCAGGATCACACCCGAGGTATCGCGGTCCAGCCGGTGAACCAGTTCGGGGCGCTTGCCATTAGAGCGTTTGAACGCCCACAAAAGGTCGTCCAGCGTATGGGCCTGAATGCGGCCGCCCTGGCTGGACAGGCCCGAAGGCTTGTTCACCACCATGACGTGCGAGTCCTGAAACAGGACGAGCGACCGCATATAGGCAACTTCTTCGGGCGAAAGATCGAGGGGCTGGCGCTTGGTCATGGCGCGCTCTTAGCCCAGCCGTCCTCTTACGTCGATCAGATCAACCGATAATGCCGCGCTGGCGGGCAAAACGCGCATAGGCTGCCGAGGCCGCCGCCACGACTATGATGGTGATCGCGGCATAAAGGGTGCCCATGCCCATGATCTCGCGACCATTGGTCATGAACTGCACATAGATGGTGTTCACCACAATGGCGGTCAGGCTGGCCAAGAAGGCATTAAAGGCCAGCTTGCGGCGCATCAGCAGCATCAGAGCGCCCAGAACACCCGTCCAGACACCGACGCCAAAGGCGACCTCGGTCCAGACCGGCTGGGCTTGCAGATACTGCGCCTGTTCCAGCGTCAGATTGCCCCAATAGGACAGGTTTTTGGTCACCTGCATATACCACTGGGACGCGCCATAGCCGTTCCAGATCAGGGTGAGCAAACCCACAGCCCACAGATGCCACGGTGCTTTTGCCAGACCTGATTTCATCTGCACATTCATTGTCTTGCCTCCCGATATTCAGACCGTATCGTTAAAGCCATTCGCCATGGTCCACAATCGGGGCCCTGCATGCCAATACAGCGGATAGACTCAGACCAGAACCGACTTGCGGGCCATGCGCCATGCATAGACCCAAAGGGCCGCCGCTATCGCCATAATGGCATAGGGCAGGATCGCCATTGCCCCTTGCGGTGCGGCCACAGCAGGCGGCGGATAAACCAGGGTCGAGACGATATTGCTGCCCACCGCGCCCGCCAGAGACAGGGCAAAGGCCCATACTGCCCAGCGCTCACGCAGCAACAGACAGATCGCCCCCAACACACCACCCCAAACGCCTATGCCCCACGGCGCATACAACCAGCCCGGCAAGGTGTGGATATACTGCACCATGGCCTCGTTCAGACCTGCGTCACGCAAATAGTCTGCGCCGCGCGTCAGTGTCATGGAGAAATCGAACGCGCCAAAGCCGTTCCACAACAGGGCTACAATACCGATAAGCCACAGATGCCACGGCGCGGGTTGCCGTCGGATAATGCCTGCCATCAGTCCCTCCCAAGAAAGAAAGCCGCCGATGATGTCACTCTGGTTGTAAAATCTCGCAAGCAAAATCTTTGGCAAAACCTTTAGGCGCGTCCCTACTGGCGGCCCCATTCATCGTTCTGGGCGTCGTTTTGGGAAGCGCTCTGGGAATCGTTCTGGGCGTCGTTTTTCGCATCGGCCTTGGCGGCATTTTTACGCGCTCGCATCTGGCTCCAGCGGTCCATGCGTTGCTTGATCTTCTCCTCGTGCCCCTCGCCTTTGGGACGATAGAAGCTCTGGCGCGGCATCCCGTCGGGAAAATAGTTGTCTCCCGAAAAGCCTTCGGGCGTATCGGGGTCGTAATTATAGCCCTTGCCGTAACCCAGCTCCTTCATCAGCTTGGTCGGGGCGTTGCGGATATTGGCCGGCGGCATCAGCGAACCGGTTTCGGACGCCGCCTTCATCGCTGCCTTATAGGCCTGATAGACACCGATAGACTTGGGCGCAGTGGCCAGATGCACCGTGCATTGCGCCAGTGCCAGTTCGCCTTCTGGAGAGCCGAGGAAATCGTAGGTGTCCTTGGCCGCATTGGCGACGAGGATGGACAGGGGATCGGCCTCGCCAATATCCTCTACCGCCATACGCACCAGACGGCGCGCAATGAACAGCGGATCTTCGCCGCCCTTCAGCATCCGCGCCAGCCAGTACAACGCCGCATCGGGATCGGAGCCGCGCACCGACTTATGCAGGGCCGAGATGAGGTTGTAATGCTCCTCGCGGCTCTTGTCATAGGCAGGGGCGCGCTTTTGCAGGATGGCGGCCATAGCCTGCACATCCATTTGCTCGCCCTCGGCTAGATCGAACAGAACCTCGACCATGGTCAGCAGATAGCGGCCATCGCCATCGGCCATGGTGAACAGCGCCTCGCGCGCTTCGGGCAGCAGCGGCAGCGGCTTGCCCACATGCGTTTCAGCACGCACCAGCAGTTGCGCCATCGCCGCATCGTCCAGCCGTTTCAGGACATAGACCTGCGAACGCGACAGCAATGCGCCATTTAGCTCGAAACTGGGATTCTCGGTCGTTGCGCCGACAAGGGTGACAATCCCCGCCTCTACAAACGGCAGGAACCCGTCCTGTTGCGCACGATTAAAGCGGTGGATTTCGTCAACGAACAACAGCACCGAACGACCCGAGGCCCGAATGGCCCGCGCCTGTTCAAACGCCTTTTTCAGATCGGCCACGCCCGAAAAAACGGCGCTGATCTGCATGTATTCATAGCCCGCCGCCTTGGCGAGCAAACGCGCAATCGTGGTCTTTCCTGTGCCGGGCGGTCCCCACAGGATCATGGAGCCCAGACGTCCCGCCGCCGTCATACGCCGGATCGGCCCGCCATCCCCCAGCAGATGGTCCTGACCGACGACCTCGTCCAGCGTGGTCGGGCGCAGACGGTCGGCCAGAGGCGCGTCGGGCGGATGGATGCCGGAGGCTTCGAACAGGTCACTCATGACCTATCCATAAGCCGTCCGGCACCCGATTACACCTGTTTAAGGGATACGACCGTTCAGGCTGCGACCACCACGGATGATGGTGATTTCAGATCCGCGACCAGCACGGCCCAGAGCTGCGACCGAGGTCACAGCGCGACCGTCAACCGACTGGATCACATCATTGGGACGCAAGCCGATACGGTGCGCCATGCTGCCACGCTGGATACCCGTTACGAACACGCCATTGGTAAACGGGTCACCACCCATGCGGTCGGCCCGAGCAGGATTCAGGGCAATGCCCGAAAGTCCGGCCAAAGCGCCCTGCCCCACGGTTTCGCCCTTGCTGACCTCGGCATCACCGGGCAGCGGGGTCACGCGAGCATTCACGGTCTGGCTGCGGCCATCACGCAAAAGCGTGACCGAAACCGTCTCGTTCGGCTGTTTGGTGCCGATACGATAGTTCAGACCGCCTTGGTCGTTCACTTCTGCTCCGTCGATGGCGGTGATGACATCACCCACCTCGATACCGGCGCGCGCCGCAGGGCCACCCGAATAGACGTCTGTCACCAGAAGTCCTTGCGGGCGTTCAAGACCCAGACTGCGGGCCATATCGCCGCTCAAGGTATCGCCCTTCACGCCCAGCCACGGACGAACCACGCGGGTTTCGCCGCCTACAGCCGAATCCAGCACACGGCGCACCATGGCGGCGGGAACAGCAAAGCCCACACCGGTCGATGATCCGGTACGGCTGAAGATGGCGGTATTAATGCCGATCAGGTCGCCATCCATGTCCACCAGCGCCCCGCCCGAGTTACCCGGGTTGATCGGGGCATCGGTCTGGATGAACGAGCCGGAATCGCTGATGCCGGTATCGGTGCGGTTCAGGGCCGAGATAATGCCATTGGTTACAGTCTGGCCGACACCGAACGGGTTACCGATGGCCAGAACCAGATCGCCAACCTGTTGTTCTTCCTGATCGTCGATACGGATGACCGGCAGGTCGCCGTTCACTTCTTCAAGTTGCAGCACGGCAATATCGGAACGCTCGTCGGCCAGCAGCACACGGGCCGGAAACTCGCGGCGGTCCTGCAAGGTCACGCGGATTTCGCGCATGTCCTTCACGACGTGGGCATTGGTGATGACGATACCATCGGGGCGCACAATCACGCCCGAGCCAATCGAGCCGGTCTGCCGAGCGGTCGGGATACCCCAGAACGGGTCGCGTCCCTGCTGCACACCGCGCGCGGCAATGTTGACCACAGCAGGGGCCGCCGTGCGCACAACGGGCGCAAAACTGGTCTTCATGGCACCTGCATCGTTCGGCGCGATGCGCGGCTGCGCTTCGGCAAAGACACCTTCTTGCGCCTTGGAGGGTTGAGGCTGGCCGCAGGCCGTCAACAGCAGGGCCGCAGCAATGGCAAGGTGGGAAGTCTTCATCAAGTCACTCATCCAAGGTGATCCAGTATTCCAGTGCCATTGGGCATAGAGATTGGGACAGCATCAAGGCTCGCCCTTTACAGTAAAGCAATGGTGCTCAAAGCGTTGCGCTGCAAGTCTCAAGCTTGTGCATTATCCTGCCGGTCGGCACGTCGGGCGGTCACCCAGCCCAGCAGGGCCCCCGCCACCAGAACCAGTGCGGCGATATAAAAGGCTATGCCCGCGGCCTCGCGCCCATGCGGTACCGACATCGAATAGACCCAGCCAAAGAACAGTGGCGAGGCCACACCGGCAATCGAGGCCACGCTCATATTGGCCCCCTGAAGCTGGCCCTGCTCGCTTTCGCTGACACGGCGCGTCATCAGGGCTTGCAGCGTTGGCATGGCCAGCCCCCACAGGGCGTTGGGGAACATGGCGGCTATAAACAGAGGTCCGGTCGGGGCCAGCCCCATCAGGGCGATACCGACAGCCCCAGCCCACAGACCAAAGACCATGGTGCTGCGGTCGCCAAACTGCTTGGACATCCGGCCCACCAGCCCGCCCTGCACCGCCATATCCAGCAGCCCGACCATCGCCAACAGCAAGCCGACCTGCAGTGGCCCCCAGCCGAATTTGAAACCCGCATAGAGGACAAACACCGCCGAAAACACATGGTGCGCGAAATACAAAAGGAAGTTCACCATGGCCAAACCGACCAGTTCGAAATGCCGTTTCAGCAAGATCATAGCCCCGACCGGATTGGCGCGCCTCCAGCTAAAGGCCATGCGCTTTTCAACCGGCAGACTCTCGGGCAGCACCAACAGGCCGTACAAGAACGCCACGCCCGACAAAGCCGCTGCCACCCAGAACGGCACACGCGGTCCAAAATGCCCCAGCAAACCACCCAAGGCCGGCCCCAGCACAAAGCCGAACGAGAACGCCGCCCCGATCAGGCCATAGCCGCGCGCCCGTTCCTCGGGAGAAGTCACATCGGCCATATAGGCATAGATGGTTGTAAAGCTGGAGGATGTGATGCCTGCCAGAATGCGCCCCAGAGCCAGCCACCACAGGTTCGGGGCCAGTGCCATCAGCACATAGTCGGCCGCCAGCCCTGCACAACTGATCAGGATGACAGGCCTGCGCCCATACTGGTCCGACAGCGATCCGATCACCGGCGAGGCCAGAAACTGCATCCCCGCCCACAGGGCTACGAACAGACCGTTCAACAGCCCTGCCCGCGCATTGGAGCCGACGAATTCCTCGATCAGATGCGGCAGAACAGGGATGACAATCCCCATCGCCATCACATCCAGAACCGCCGCGACCAGAATAAATCCGATGGCCGATTTACGAACGCGCTTCATCGACACATACAGCTCCAATTGAAAACGGGCAGTCTCCTAGAAATCGAGACTGCCCGCTCTATTATGCGATCAACGCCGCCCCGTTCCTAGGGTTGCGTGACGGGCAAGGTATCCAGCGGATTACCGTCCGTCGCAGGCACCGGAATATTCAGCAAACGGCCCAACAGCGGCTGGACATCGACACTGTCGAGATTTTCCAGTCGGCGGCCCGCCACCACACCGGGACCATAGGCGATAAAGATGGCCTGCATGTCCGGCGAGATATTGTCATAGCCGTGCGCCCCGCCCGCCTGACGCACCGGACGCTCGCGCGTGGCAATCAGCCAGCCATCCTGAGCCAGACACACAAAGTCCGACACGCGGTCATGGCTGCCCAGAACCAGACGTGCGGGGATGTCATCCTTTTCCCAGCACTCCATGCGCTCGTGCTTGCCGACCAGCGCCTTCTCGACCTCGTCGTCACGGTCATCCTTGGCGTTCAGGAAGGCAACAGGACCCGAATAGACAATGCTGATGGCCGAGGTATCGACATAGTCATCCAGCGTCACCACGCGATCCGGAGAAGTCGCCGACATGCCGTGGTCGGACACCACGATGATGACCGTGTCATCGTCCATGCCGCGCGCCTTCAGACCTTCCAAAAGATGGCCGATGGCGGCATCGGTCTGGGCCATGGCGGCATTCACCTGCTCGGACTGGGGTCCGTGGTGGTGGCCCATCGTGTCCACAATATCGAAATACAGCGTGTTCAGGCGCGGGCGCTCGGCCTGCGGCAGGTCCAGCCAGGCCAGAAGCTGATCGACGCGGGCATTGCCGTCCATCGACTGGTTGAACTTGACCCAGTGGCTGGGGCGCATACCGTGGATCTCGGCCTCGGAACCGGGCCAGAACATGGTGCCCGTCTTTACGCCTGCCTTTTCGGCGCTGACCCAGATCGGTTCGCCATCATCCCACCAGCGGCGGTCGGTCACAGCCGCCTGATTGCCCAGCGAGAACCGGCCCAGTTCCTCGTCGATCATGTTGTTGCCGACGATGCCGTGGTGATCGGGATGCAGGCCCGTAACCAGCGTGTAGTGATTAGGGAAGGTCACCGTCGGGAAGGACGGCTTCATCGAGCCCGTCGCACCCTCGGCTGCCAGTCGCGACAGGTTCGGCGTCAGTCCCCGCGTCAGATAGTCGGCACGGAAGCCGTCAATCGAGATCAGGATTACCGTCGACGAGGCCTGCGCTGCGACGATTGCGGGGCTCTCGACATCACCCGTTGTTGCACAGGCCCCCGTCAGCAGGATCAGACCCAGCGCTGTCCCAGTGGCCAGACGACGAAACAATGATGGAGAGGTCATACGCCCATTCCCGCAAATACTATCAGCAAACGTCACTGCTAGGCTTTTTCCGTTACAGTCCCAAGACATATCGGGGGCCATAGCGCCAACAGCCGAGGAATCAGCTTGTCGCCCCGTTCATAAGGCGGCAGTCTGAGAATATGAACGCTGTTATCTCAATGGATAACCTCACCAAGTCCTACGGTGAGGTCAGGGCCCTGAACGGGTTGTCGCTCGAGATTCCCAAGGGCGGCGTTTACGGCATTCTAGGGCCGAACGGTGCGGGCAAGTCCACGCTGTTTCGCGTTCTGCTTGGCCTCATAGAGCCGACCTCAGGGCGGGCCGAGGTCATGGGTTATCCCATCGGCCATGCCCCAACCTTGCGCCAGATCGGCTCCATGATCGAAAACCCGCGCTATCCGGCCTATATGTCGGCGCGCGACTGTCTGGTCTGGCTGGCTCTGGCCCACGGCCAATCGCGCGATATCGATTTCGACTACTGGCTGGAGCGTGTCGGTCTTGCCGAGGCCGCCCACCGCAAGGTCAACGGCTATTCGGTCGGCATGATGCAGCGTCTGGGCATTGCCGCCGCCCTGATGACGCGCCCTGATCTGGTCATTCTGGATGAACCGACCAGCGGCATGGACCCGCCCGGCATTCTGGAAATACGCAGCCTGATCAAAGGCCTGACCGAGAATGACGGCGTGACCGTTATTCTGGCCAGTCATCAACTGCTGGAGGTCCAGCGCATCTGTGACCGCGTGGCCATCTTCAATCGCGGTCGTCTGGCTGCGGAAGGCTCTGTCGCCGAACTCAGCCAGTCCGGCCAACACCTGCGCCTAACGGCGACGCCGCTGGCCAAGATCAAAGAGATTGTCGGCGATGCCGGCGAGATCGTCGGCGACGCTATCCTCGTCAATATCCGGCGCGAGGACACCGCCGGTCTGATCCGCCATCTGGTTATGGAGGATGTGGATGTGATGGAGGCCCAGTGGGTCGGGGCCGATCTGGAAGCCATCTTCATTGCGCAAACCCGCAACACCCATGCGCCACAGGAGGCCGACCATGCCGTTTGACGCTCTGCGCGCCGAGTTGTGGCGTTTCTCGCGCAACACACAGGTCTGGTTCTGGGCCCTGCTAGTTATCCCGATCGGCACCGCCATAGTCGGCGTGTTCTTTCGCCAATTCCTGTACGGTCAGCTACAGAATGCACAGGCAGATCTGCCCGCAAGAATGAACCAGATAGCCACCGCCCCGCTCAACATCGGGGCCGTTGTGGCCGACCAGACTTCTACTCTCGCCGGTATCAATCTTCTGGCGCTCTTTCTGATCGGGGCCGCGACCATCGCAGCATCCGACTATCGCTGGGAAACATGGCGGCTGATCCGCCCGCGCGACAGCCGGACAAATCTGGTGCTGGGTAAAGCCTTGGCCATTGCCGTCATCGCCGTCATTCCGTTGCTGCTGTTCCTGCTTTGCGAACTGGTGGGCCAGATCATCAGTGCCACACTGGATAACCGGTCCATCACCCTTGGCTATGACGGCACGATGGCTATGGCGTCATTGGCCATGTTTGCGACCTCATGGCTCAGGGCTGTACAGGTCGGGCTTCTGGCTCTGGTGGCGGCGATCGCGACCCGTTCGCTGTTTGGCGGCTTTGTTATTGCCATCGCCTTTGGCCTAGGCACCTTCATGATCCAGCGCATGCTTCTGGGCCTTGGCTGGCAATCCGAAGAATGGCGCGTCCTGCTGGCATTTCCGGCAGCCGCCTACGAGACCCTCCAGACCTTCCTCGCCCACGGTCCCGTCACAGGGCAAACCGCCTTCAGGGCCGCCATCGGGCTATTGAGCTGGATTATCGTACCGGTGGGCCTGTCGGTCTGGCTGTTCCAGCGGCAGGACCTGTCCAAGGAATAGCCTAGCCCAGTCGCTTCTGCATGAAGACATCGGCGCGCGCATAAGGCGTCTCGCGAACCGGCAGATACTCGAAACCATAGGCCTCGTAGAGACGTAGCGCCGGAGCCAGTGCCGAATTGGTTTCCAGATAAAGGCGGCTGGCCCCCAGAGCGGTCGCCTTGTCCACGCAGGCCTGCATCAACAGATGCGACAGCCCTGCCCCGCGACATTCCGGTGCGATGGCCATCTTGGCCAGTTCGAACCCGCCATCATCCATAGGCATCAGCGAGCAACAGCCGACAGAGGTCCCCGCATCCGTCTCGACGATAAAGATGTGACCGCCCTTGGCCAGGATCGCGCCATCGGCATCGCCCAGAACCTTCTGGTCCTTGGCCTCGATGACAAAACCCGCCTCGACAATCCATCCCTCGTTGAGGGCACGCCAGGCAGGCGCATGGTCGGGGCGATACGGGACAACACTATACGATACCTTAGCCATACCGTTGTGATGCGCTGCGAGCCACCCGATTTCAAGTCAAACCTGCGCAAAGCAAAAGGGCGGCAGACCTAAGTCCACCGCCCTTTCGGATCGATAAGATCAGTAACGAAACTTACGCTTCGTCGCTTTCGATCATGACAACCGGACCGGAGTCCTTGCCCTTGGCCGAGACGTCGCGGTCGACGAACTCGATAACTGCCATCGCGGCGTTGTCGCCGTGACGGAAGCCAGCTTTCATGATGCGGATGTAGCCACCGGTACGTTCCGCATAACGCGGACCAATGGTTTCAAACAGCTTGCCGACTTGCGGCACATCACGAACGGCGCTGATCGCTTGACGACGAGCGTGCAGGTCGCCCTTCTTAGCGAGGGTGACAAGCTTCTCAACGAAGGGACGCAGTTCCTTCGCCTTCGGCAGAGTCGTTACGATCTGCTCGTGCTTGATCAGCGAGGCAGCCATGTTGGCGAACATGGCCTGGCGGTGGCTGGCCGTACGGCCGAGCTTACGATAGGCGGCGCCGTGGCGCATCGGGGTCTCTCCTACTCAACCCTGGTTTCCGGCCCGAACTCAACGGGGGCGGGACCTAGGGCCTCTCATTCTAACCGCCCCAACCAATCCAACTCTGGACCTGGGCGGAGGGTTGATGATCAGATCTGGTCGTCGAACTTCTTGGCCAGGTCTTCGATGTTTTCCGGCGGCCAGTTCGGTACATCCATACCGAGGCTGAGGCCCATGGTCGCCAGCACTTCTTTGATCTCGTTCAGCGACTTGCGGCCGAAGTTCGGGGTGCGAAGCATTTCGCCCTCGGTCTTCTGGATCAGGTCGCCAATGTAGACGATGTTGTCGTTCTTCAGGCAGTTCGCCGAGCGGACCGACAGTTCCAGTTCGTCTACCTTCTTGAGCAGCGACGGGTTGAACGGCAGGTCGGGCTTACCGTCCGACTGCTCGACAGCCTTGGTCGGCTCTTCGAAAGTGATGAAGATCTGGAGCTGGTCTTGCAGGATGCGAGCAGCGAAAGCCGCTGCGTCAACCGGCGAAACCGCACCGTTGGTTTCGATCTCGAGGATCAGCTTGTCATAGTCCAGCGACTGACCTTGACGGGTCGGCTCGACGCGATAGGCAACGCGTTTGACCGGCGAGTAAAGGGCGTCAACCGCGATCAGACCGATCGGGGCATCTTCCGGACGATTAAGCTCTGCAGCCACATAGCCCTTACCGTTTTGAACGGTCAGTTCCATGCGGATCGAAGCACCGTCGTCCAGCGTGCAGATAACGTGATCCGGGTTAAGGACCTCGATATCAGCCGGGACGTCGATCTGAGCCGCCGTTACGACACCGGGACCGGTGGCGCGCAGGGTCATACGCTTCGGACCTTCCGCATGCATGCGGAGAGCCAGCTGCTTGATGTTGAGGACGATGTCGACAACATCCTCACGAACGCCTTCCAGCGAGGAGAACTCGTGGACAACGCCGTCGATCTGGATGGCGGTGACTGCTGCGCCCTGAAGCGAGGACAGCAGAACGCGGCGAAGCGCGTTACCGAGCGTCACACCAAAGCCACGCTCGAGGGGTTCGGCGACCAGACGCGCTTTGCGCTGCGGGTCAGAGCCGGCCTCGACCTGGGGCTTCTCGGGACGGATCAGCTCTTGCCAGTTTCTTTCGATCATTTGTGTCCCTCGAACGGGTTTCGCTGACCCCACCTGTGTGCACTCAGGCTAGCAGGGGTCAGCAGAAGAAAAGTGTCAGGCGGCGATTAAACGCGACGACGCTTCGGCGGACGGCAACCGTTGTGCGGCATAGGCGTCACGTCACGAATGGTCGTGATGGTCATGCCAGCAGCTTGCAGAGCGCGCAGTGCCGACTCACGGCCGGAACCCGGACCCGAGACGTTTACTTCCAGCGTCTTCACGCCGTGCTCAGCAGCTTTTTTGCCTGCATCTTCAGCAGCCATCTGGGCAGCATAAGGAGTCGACTTACGCGAACCCTTGAAGCCCATGTGACCAGCCGACGACCAGGAAATAGCATTTCCCTGAGCGTCCGTGATCGTGATCATGGTGTTGTTGAAAGAGGCATTCACATGGGCAACGCCCGAAGTGATGTTCTTACGTTCGCGACGTTTAACGCGACCCTGTTCCTTAGCCATAGCTTAGGCCTCTCTCTTATTTCTTCTTGCCAGCGATGGCTTTAGCCGGACCCTTGCGGGTACGTGCGTTCGTATGCGTGCGCTGACCGCGGACCGGCAGGCCCTTACGGTGACGCAGGCCGCGATAGCAAGCCAGATCCATCAGACGCTTGATGCTCATCGAGGTTTCACGACGCAGGTCGCCCTCGACAGTGTGATCACGGTCAATGGTTTCACGGATTTGCAAGATCTCGGCATCGGAAAGTTGGTTCACGCGACGAGCCGGCTCAATGCCAACTTTCGCAGTGATTTCCTTGGCGGTATGAGCGCCAATGCCGTGAATGTACTGAAGCGCGATTTCAACGCGCTTGTTGGTCGGAATGTTGACGCCAGCGATACGGGCCACGAAAATCTCCAGGTACGCGTTAGTCAGACGCAAAAACCGCTCCGGTTAACAAACCTGAAGCGTGCGCGCCCTTCGCGGAAGACCGTCCTTATACATGGGATTCCCTAGACGTCAACGGGGGCAACCCGGAAAGAACCCTTAACAGAAGGTTTCCTACGGCCATTCCACCCCCACAGCGATCTCGGCCCCATCCACAGGATGTCCTTCGCGTGAAGCTGGACGAAAGCGGAAATACTGGGCCGCCGCAAGGGCCGCAGCGCCAAAACCTGCATTTTGAGGCGTTTCGTTCA
Source organism: Brevundimonas sp. (assembly GCF_036659295.1). Lineage (GTDB taxonomy): Bacteria > Pseudomonadota > Alphaproteobacteria > Caulobacterales > Caulobacteraceae > Brevundimonas. Next base: position 13,987 of record NZ_JAVXCU010000057.1, read on the forward strand.
CAATCCTGCACGCTTCGAGCCGTGTATCGGCCCGTAACCGGCACATCAGCTGGACGCGCCCGCCCTGTCTGCGGCGAAAAGCTTCGCGAGGATGCAGGCTGCGAATCTCTTGCTGGGTAGGTCCGCGTATGAGGCGCGGGCCTGTCCCCTGCCCGTCACCCGCTCCGCGGCCCTGCCCGCGTCCTGTGCCGGTCCCCTCGCCGCCCTGCCCTTGCCCCGCCAACGGGGTCTGATTCTCGGACACACCGATCACTCTGGGCGGCTCGGGCGCAGGGACAGGCGGGGCGATGACTTCGGGTGGAGGCATTTTGGCGCGCGGCGGAGTAATCCGAACCGCCGATTTTGCAGCCGGTGCCCCGCCCCCTTGTGAGGGGCTGGGCTTGGCTTCCGGCACAGGTTCTATACGCGGCGGCAAAGGGATCAGGTCAACGACAAAGCCCGGCACGCTGTCGGCATTGTCCACGTCCGGTGCCAGATGCCCCAGCCAGAGGCCCAACACGCCGTGCACCAGCCCTACAGCCACAGCGGCCGTCCACACGGTCGCGTATCGCCGCCCCTTGCGAGAACGGCCGGTCACACCGCTATCAGGCTCTGTATCATGGCTCATCAACATGCAACGCATAACCTGCGCCATGGCTCACGGCCTTTAAAGAGGCCGCCATAGAAAAAGGGCCGCCACCCGAAGGTAGCGGCCCCGTATTCATTCGCTCTTTGGTCCGGTTAGACCAGAGCCCCGTCGATCGCGGCGGCGACAGTGGCGATGTCGCCCATGCCGTCCACCTCGGTCAACTTGCCCTGCGCTTCATAATAGGG
>NZ_JAVXCU010000058.1:0-14799 GCF_036659295.1 Brevundimonas sp.
ATGACGCCCGATATTGCGCCCCTGCATGTCGCGCGTATCCGTCTGCTGGCCGGTGAGGGGTTCTATGACAACGTTAAATGGCACCGCGTCATTGACGGCTTCATGGCCCAGACGGGCGATCCGACCGGTACCGGCGATGGTGGCAGCACCCATGGCAATGTTCAGGCCGAACTGACCTTCCGTCGCGGGTCCGAAACGCCGTTCGAGCCGGTGGCCCATCCTGCGGGCTATCCGGAGGGTTTTCACCGGAGTGTGCCGGTCTATAGCCAGCCTGACCGCTTTATGGGCCGGTTCGAGGATGGCAAGGTGACGGCATGGGGCATGTATTGCCCCGGTGTCGCAGGCATGGCCCGCGATACCGATGAAAACAGCGCCGACAGCCAGTTCTTCTTTATGCGCGATGCCTATCCGTCACTGGAGCGACGCTACAGCATCTGGGGGCGTGTGGTTGCCGGTCAGGATGTCGTCAATGCGCTAAAGGCAGGCGAACTGCCCAGCGGTATGGTCACCGACCCCGATGTGATGACCAAGGTGCAGGTGGCCTCGGATATTCCTGCGACCGATCGCCCGAGCGTCTATCGCCTGCGTCCTGACAGCAGAACCTTCAGGGGCATAGTGGCCACTGTGCGTCAAGCCAGAGGCGCAGACTTCTCGCCGTGCGACATACAGATACCGGTGCGGATCGAACCCTAAGACCTAGGTGGCCGAAGCGGGGCCTGTGGCATTGGCTGCACCCCGCGAGCGTCTACGACGACGGCGGCGCTTGCGCGTTGCACGGTTAGGCTCGCTCATCATGGTCAGAAGCAAGCCTTCACGCAGGCCACGGTCGGCCACGCGCACGCGCTCGCACGGCCATGCCCGCTGGACGGCCTCCAAGATTGCGGCCCCCGCCAGAACCAGATCGGCGCGATCCGGCCCGATGCAGTTTTCAGCAGCGCGGCCAACAGGGCCAAGGCTGATAAGGCGGTTGGCGGCGGCTTCACAATCGGTGCGCGTCATCCAGAGCCCATCGACCAGATCGCGCTGATAGCGGCGCAGGCCCAGATGAATACCGGCCAGACTGGTGATTGCGCCCGATGTCCCGACCATATGGGCGCGGCCCTGCTGGTACAGGCTGTGATAGAGCAGATCGTTCGGCGCACCCTTGGCGATGGCGTCACCGACATCGGCCACCATGGCTTCGTACCAGTTATGTGGTGAGCCTTGAGGTTCGGGGTGGCGCTCGGCCAGTGTCACAACGCCCAGAGGGGCCGACATCCAAGCCAGTGTCTCCAGCCCTTCGTCGGTGCGCCGCATCCACGACAGTTCGGTCGAGCCGCCGCCGACATCGATGACCAGAACCGCTTCGGATTCAGGATCGATCAGATTGAGGCAACCGGCGACAGACAGGCGCGCTTCCTCGATCGGGTCAATGATGCGCAGGTTCAACCCTGTGCCCTTGCGGACGCGTTCGATGAACTCCGGGCCGTTGGAGGCCGCACGACAGGCCTGAGTGGCGACGGCAGACAGATTTTCGGCTTTCAGGCCGCGTCTGGCAATGCGTTCCGCGCACAGGCTGAGGGCTTCATAGGCCCGTTCCATGGCGTGATCGTCCAGACGGCCTGTGCGTGAAAGGCCTTCGCCCAGACGTACAATCCGGCTGAAGGAATCAACCACACGAAATCCGTCACGCGCAGGACGCGCGATCAGCAGGCGGCAATTATTGGTCCCCAAATCCAGTGCGCCATACAGGGGCGCCTCCCGATTTGAATCGCCCGACCGACGTGGTCTGGAGGACTGGGACCGTGAGTCGCGCTTGGATGGCGCGCCTTTGGTCTCCGGCATGGGCCGACAAGGGTATGTGGGCGGTCCAAAGCGGCGCCCGTCACACTTAACCTAGCCTGCATCCAGTCATCAGGCCAAGCCCCTATGCTGCGGAATCGTGTTTGCCGAATTGGGGGTTACAAAGAGTCACACCGAATGACGGTTTTTGTAGCAACCTTCATGTGCGCCAAACGTATCAGGCCTATGACCCAGGTTCGCACAGCACGATTTGGACTAGGCCAGAAGGTCCGCCATGTTCATCACGTCTTCTATGGCTTGGTGCTGGATGTGGATGCCCGCTATCAGGGGCCGATCGAGGATATTGGCAGCATCAACCCTGAACAGCCTTTTTACTCGGTCATGGTTGAAACCGAAGAGGGTGTCGCCATCGCCTATGCCGCCGAAGAAGCCTTGGCGGTGACAGAGGGCGTGGAGCCGATTTCCGAACAAGAACAGTGCCGGCTGTTCACGGTCGGTGCCAATGGCCGCCACGCGCCTCGTTTGTTCGCCCTGCAATAGGGATCAGACGCGGAACGTCTCCCATGGGCCGGTAATGGCCAGCGTCACACCCGGTGAATAGATGTTGACGAACATGGTCTTGCCCTCGGGCGAGAAGCATACACCGGCCAGTTCGCTATTGGTGTCGTCGCTATCATGCGGCTCGGCATTGCGGGCAATCGTATAGATGCGGCCATCGGGCATGACGCCCTTGATGTGGTTGGTGCCGATCTTGCGGTCCTCGCAGCCGATAACATGGCCGTTCGGGGCGATGGTGATGTTGTCGACATAGTCCAGCACCGCACGGTCGGTCGCCTCGACAAACAGTTCCAGTTGGCCCGGTTGCAAGGCCTCGTCATGCGCGCCTTCGCGGGGAGACGGGACATAGCGCATGATCTGGCCGTGACGGCCCACGCCGCCCGAGGTGCAGGTGAAGTACAGGTGATCCTCGGCCCAGTGGATGCCTTCGCCACGGGCAAAGAAGGCCGCACCGTCGGCATGGCCACGCAGGTTCAGATCGCCCTCGGGGCTTTCGACATCCGACAGATTGATCCAGCGGGTGGCCAGTTTCTGACCCTGTGACCACATCACGCCGTTCCAGTTGCGGGTATCGGCCGAGGGCTGATCGACAATGGCGAGGGCTTGTAGCTTGCCGCCCTTGTCGAGATGGCGCGGATCAACCGGCAGATAGCGGTAGAAGAGCGAGTTTTCGACGTCTTCGGTCAGATAGACCACGCCGGTGCGCGGATCGATACAGGCGGCTTCGTGCTTGAAACGGCCCATGGCCTTGATCGGCTTGGGATCAACCAGACCCGTGGCCGTGGCGGGGACTTCAAACACCCATCCATGATCTTGCGGCAGGCCATGTTTGGTACCCGCAAGGCTTTCCTCGCACGACAGCCACGATCCCCACGGGGTCTTGCCGCCCGCGCAGTTGGTGGCGGTGCCGGCCAGCGACAGGTGGCTGCGTTCCAGCTTGCCGGTCTTGAGGTTGTAAACCAGCGTCGTAGTGCCGCCGCCCAGCGGATAGATACCACCTTCGGCATCGGGATAGACGCCGTAAACCTTGCTGCGGTCGATATCGTCGGCCAGACGGTGGGCCACGCCCCAGGCGCTGAGATTGAACTCGTCGGCATCGATCTCGTGGTTACGCACCAGAATGACGCGGTCATCGTCCAGAGGGAAACAGCCCATGCCGTCGAACTTGTCCGGCGTCATCAGGCCGTCGGCCATGGTCTCGCCTGCCTGCGACACCACGCGATACGAAAAGCCCTCGGGCAGATCCAGCAGCCCGTAGGGGTCTTTGACCATGGGGCCATAACCGAACACTTCGTTGCGGGCAGGGCCGTCAATGAAACCATTGGCAGCAGCCTGTGCGCGCAGGGCGTAGCCGGACAGGGCAAGGACGGTGGCGGAGGCCATAAAGGCACGACGTGACGGGTTCATAGGGCGCTCCGTAGGCTGATTGGATTACGCAGGCATGACGTGGTTTTGAAAGGAGTGTGACAGGTCATGATGGCGCAGTGTTGTGGCGAACGCGTACGCCCAGAAGCACACCAAAGTTCCCTATCTGGCGGGCAATCTCATAGGCGAGGGCGCAGCCTGCCGTCGTGACCAGCAAGACCAGACTCATTTCTGCAAACACCGGCAGTTTCAGCTTTTCGATATGGAAGGCGGTCACCACGATCACGGTCTGGTGGACGATGTAGAAGGTGAACACGCCGCCGCTTAGCCATGTCATTACCGGCGAGGTCTTGCGGATATAGTGTGCGCCGTATCCGAGGATGGCGCAGATGAACGCCCACTGGTCGATGGCATAGACCACACGCATGGCCTGTTTCAGGGCTGGGGGCGGGGCAGTGTCGGTAAAGCCGGTCATGTAGCTGACCCAGACACCATAGGCGATCAATGCCAGCGCCAGAAACGCATGACGATAACGCTTCAGGGCTTCGGTCACACGCGGGGTGGCAGCCATCAAAAAACCGAACCCGAAGGCGGCAAGGCTGAGGGCGTGGTTATACAGATCGCCGAACAGGTCATGAGTGATCGGGAACTGTGGAAACAGCCACAGACGGATGAGAGACAGATAGGCGATAGGCCAGACGAACAGGCCTATCCCTCCGAATAAACGCTCGAAAACCAGTGACGCCTTGGTAAGCCGTGGACCGGCCCAGCCGGCCACCAGCGCCGCGATCAGGCCATAGATCATGGCATAGGCCACAAACCACAGGTGGTTCCATGTCGGGGTGGTGATACAGCCATCGGCATCACACCAGTCCCCCTTGGAGGTGACATAGCGCACCCAGAAGTCGGCAGTCATGGCGTTGTGATAGATGTCGCCGGACAGGCCGTTATCGCGCACATGCTGGACAACTTCATAATAGGTCTGGGGTGGCACGATCACGAGCATGCCAAACACCAGCGGCAGACCAAGACGTAACAGGCGCGAGCCACCAAGTCGTTCTGCGGCCCCCGGACCCTGCTGGCGGTATTTCTCGAACAGCAACCGCGTGGCTGCGCCCGAGACAAGGAACAGCAGGGTCAGCCGCCACGGATTGGTGAACCACATCACCGGCTCCAACCATTCTTGCGGGCGGGCGCTGTTCACATGAAAGTCCCATGGCACGTAGAACATGCCGATGTGATACAGGATCAGCAGCATGAAGGCCCCGACGCGGATGGCGTCTAGATCATGTCTGCGCGAATAGGATGCGGTCGAGGTTTGTGTCATGCGCTCTAGACAGCGGCTGGCGGGACGGCGCTCAATGGGCGCGGGCGTATAGGCCCGCATTGGGGGCTGAACGGGGAATGGCTGTGACGAGTGGCGTGAACAGTGTGACGAACGGCGCGGACAGGTCGGACCTGTTTCGCGGGGGGCTGTTGCTGCTGGCCTGTGCCGGTGGAGTGACAGCCGTCAACATCATCACGACATGGATGGATACCGCCGATGCCCACAGCTGGGAGCCGATGGTGTGGGAGATCAGCAGCCTTATCGGCCTGATCTGCGCGATATGGATTCCGTGGTTGGCATCTGCCCGCGCAACTGCAGACCAGCTATTGTCGGCAGGCTGGAAAACACGCCTGCATTTCGTAGTGGTCCATGGCGCTGCGGTAGTGGCCTATTCGTCGCTGCATGTGGCGGTGTTCATCGCGCTGCGTAAACTGGCCTATGCGGCGATGGACCATGGGCCGTACACGTTCGGCAACCACTTCCTGTTCGAATTCCGCAAAGACCTGCTGGCCTATCTGCTGTTCATCACCGTGTTCTGGGGCGTGGCCGAGGTGCGCCGCAACCGCAAGGACGAGGTGCGGCCTGTCAGTTTCGATATCCGCGACGGCGCGCGGATCATCCGGGTGCCGCTGAACGATATTCTGGCCGTGGCCTCGGCGGGAAACTATGTGGAGTTCCATCTGTCCGATGGACGCAAGCCCTTGATGCGAGCGACGCTGGCGGCAGTCGAGGCGCGTCTGGAGCCGGTCGGTTTTGTACGCAGCCACCGCTCGTGGCTGGTCAATCCGGCACGCATGACGGGGCTGGAGCCTGTCGGGTCCGGTGACTGGACGATAAGCATGGGAGTTCTGGAAGCGCCGCTGTCGCGACGCTATCCGCAGGCGCTGGATCGGCTAAAGGCCTAGGGGTGCTGGAACGGGTAGAAGTCGCGGCCGAGGTTTAGAATGGCGCTGAGTTCATCCAGTGCACCACGGCTTTCTATCAGCAGCGCAGGGTCGGCCAGGTCGGCAGGGCGTAGCTGGTCGCGATACCAGCGCAGGGCCCAGACGGTCAGGCGGGCATATAGCTCGTCATTCATGCGCATGGCGGGGTTGGTGGCGGCTAGTTCGGCTTCGGTCAGTACGACCCGCAGGCGCAGGCAGGCAGGGCCACCGCCATTCGCCATAGACTGGCGCACATCGACATATTCCACGCGCCCGATCGGTCCGTTGGAGGCGGCGATCTGTTCGGCGACGGCATGGCTTTTGGGATTGTCGCGCGTTTCTGTGGGGCAGATCAGGGTCAGGCGGTCATCGCCGGGCAGTCGCACCAACATGGAGTTGAACAGGTAGGAGCTGATGGCGTCGCCCAGCGGCAGGTCTGCGGCGGAAACCTCGACGAACTGTGGCTCGAAACCCTTGGCGGCGGCACGGATGGCGGCCTTGGTGGCAGCCGTGTCTTCAAACGCCAGTTCGTGGAAGAAGAGCGTGTCCAGCGCGCCCACACAGACCACGTCATTGTGGAAGGTGCCGCCCGCAATGGCGGCGCGCGACTGCTGGGTTAGCACCGCGCCCGATGCTCCGTGGCGGCGCATGATGGCTTCGCAGGCCTCATAGGTCTGGCGCGCAGGGAAGGGGCCGTCCCAGTTCTCGAACGCCTTGCGGCCCCAGACCATCAGATTGACGCCCTTTTCGCCATGGTCGGCGCATAGGCGCACATGGTTTGCGGCGCCTTCGTCGGCCAGATGGGCAACTGGGGACAGAGCGTCGTGTACGGCGAACTTGGTCGCATCGGGGAACAGGACGTTCAGCGCTCTTTGGGTTTGCTGGTGTTCCAGCGAGCGGTGCAAATTGGTGACAAGGTTGGCGGGGGTGAAATGCACCCGCCCGTCATGGCTGTCGGCGCTGGGCGTGACGGTGGCGGCATTGGCGGCCCACATCGGGGATGCCGAACAGGCCGCAGCCGCAAAGGCGGGCGCGTCCTTCCATGCGCGTTCCAGCACCTGTGCGTCGGTACCGACAAATCCCAGCGAGCGAAGGAAGGGGATGTTCGGGCGCTCGTGCGGCGGCAGGACGAATTGCGGCAGGCCCAGATCGGCCAGCCGCTTCATCTTCTCCAAGCCCTGAAGCACCGCCGCGCGCGGATTGGATGCCACGCCTTTGTTCAGGCTGGACGCCAGATTGCCTGGCGACAGCCCTGCATAGGAGTGGGTTGGCCCGATAAGGCCATCGGCATTGGTTTCGATGGCCTGTGCAGACATTAGTTCAAGCCTTTGATTTCGCTTGCAATGTTCTTGACAGATTCGGCCTCGAAGCTCGCGACCGGATAGGTGCAGTAGTCGGCGGCGTAGTAGGCGCTGGGGCGGTGGTTGCCGCTGGCACCAAGGCCACCAAACGGCATGTCACCTGCCGCGCCGGTGGTCGGCCGGTTAAAGTTCACAACGCCCGCACGGATGGTGGTGATGAAGCGATCCCACAGCGAAACGTCGTCGCTGATAAGGCCCGCCGACAGCCCGTAGCGGGTATCGTTGGCAGCGGCCAATGCGTCCTCGAAACTGGCGACGCGGATCACCGACAGGAAGGGCGCAAAGATTTCCTCGTCCGGTACGGCCACGCCGGTTACGTCGATGATGGCCGGTTTGACGAAGGCAGCGGACAGGCCGTCGATATTGCCCGAAGCGCGGATGACCTTGCCCCCCATGTCGATGCGGGCTTGCAGATCGGCGAGGGCCTTTTGCGCGGCGTGAGCCGAGATCAGCGGGCCGCCATAAACCTCGGCATTACCGTTCCACGGACCAAAGCTCAGGCGGTCGGACAGTTGGGCGACGGCTTCGATCACGGTATCGCCTTGCGGACCGTTCGGCACGATCAAACGACGGGCGCACGAACAACGCTGGCCCGACGTGATGAAGGCTGACTGCACCACATGGGTCGCAGCAGCTTCGGCATCGGCCACATCCCAGACGACCAACGGGTTATTGCCGCCCAGTTCCAGCGCCAAAATCACATGCGGATCATCGGCGAACTTCTTGCGGAAATGCGCGCCCGCAGCGCCCGATCCGGTGAACATCAGGGCATCGATCTTCTGGTCCAGCAGGGCCGCGCCGACATCCTTGCCACCTTGCACCAGATTGACCACGCCGTCCGGCACGCCCGCTTCGAGCAGGCATTCGACCATCAATTGGCCGGTCAGAGGCGCTTCTTCGGACGGTTTGAACACGACGGTATCGCCTGCCAGCATAGCGGGGACGATGTGACCGTTGGGCAGGTGACCGGGGAAGTTGAACGGGCCAAGTACGGCGGCGACGCCATGCGGACGGTGACGCAGGACAGCACGGCCAAAGGCCATGTCATTGCTGCGCTCGCCGGTGCGCTCGTTATAGGCACGGATCGAGATATCGACCTTGCCTTGCATGATGGTGGCCTCGGCCTGTGTTTCCCACAGGGCCTTGCCGGTTTCGCGGCTGATGGCTTCGGCGATTTCGGCGGCGCGTTCTTTCAGGCGGGCCTGATAGGCCTTCATGACGGCGATGCGTTCTTCGCGCGGGCGCAGCGCCCAGTCAGACAGGGCAACGCGTGCCTTGGTGACGGCATCGGCGACTTGTGTGGAGGTTGATTCAGAACCTTCCCAGACGACTTCGCCGGTGGTGGGATCAATGGACTGGAACTGGGTCATAGAACGGCTCGGTTGGGGGTCAGACTTTAACGCGAACAATGTCGCCCGTTTTCACACGCAGGGCGCGGGCGGCATCGGCAGGGATGGTGACGCTATCACCGTGAATATCAACCTTGACGCGCACGGCGCGGAAGTTGGCGATGCTGTCGGTTGAAACCAGAGCCGGAAGCTCGGCCTGAATGTCCTCGCCCAGCTCAACCTTCAGAGGTCGGGCATCGCGAACGGTGCGGATGTTGTCGCGGCCGCACGATACGGTAGGACCGGCATCGAAAATATCGACCAGACCATTGATGCGGAACCCTTCGGATTCCAGCAGCGCCATGGCAGGAATGCCTTGAGGGTGGACCTTGCCGATCACGGCGCGGGCCGGTTCGGGCAGCAACTCGACATAGATGGGGTGGCGCGGGGCCAGATCGAGGATGAACTGCTTGTCGGTCGAACCGGTCATGCGGTCGGCATCGTCAAAGTCCATCGGGAAGAATTTGTGCGCCACATGATCCCAGAACGGACAGGCTCCATCCGGCGTGAACACACCGCGAAGTTCGGCCAGTACATTGTCGGCGAACATTTCCGGCTGGGTGCCAATCAGCATGTAGCGCGACTGGGCCAACAGGCGGCCCGCGCCGCCGCGTCGACGGTCGGCCTTGAGGAACAGTGAACCAACCTCGGACCAGCCGGCGCATTCGTTCACCAGTACCAGCGTCTGGTGGTTCAGCTTCACACCGAGCGAAGGTGACTGGACGATGTTGTTGACCAGGCGGAACGAGAAGAACGGACGTTTTAGGCCCACCGTCGCCTTGACCGAGCCGATGCCGTCAATGTCGCCGGTATCGCCGTCTTCCAGCATCAGCGTGTACCATGCCTCTTCCCATGGTACCTGGCCAAGGAAGCTTTTACGGCTCAACTCCAGACGCTCGGTCAGGACATCGGCGTCTTCAGGCAGGCTGGTAAAGCCGGGGCCGGACAGGATGGCCAGTTCCAGAAGGTGATCCAGATCGTCGGGACCGGCAGGGCGAACAATAAGCATATTTACAGGGTCTCCAGTCGGAGCTGTTTCAGCTTGTGGGCGTCGATTTCACCCGAAGCGATTTTGCATAAAATAAGGGCTGACAGGCGTGCGCGTTCACCGAAGCTGTCGGGCCACGCATATTCCTGATCGGAATGGATATCGCCGCCGATTACGCCCAGCGTATCGACATTGGGCAGACCGGCAGCATGAAGGTTGTTGCCCTCGCAGACGCCGCCCGAAGACTGCCACTGGATGGTTTGGCCGAGCAGGTCGCCTACGTTTTTGACGGCACCGAACAGGGCGGTCTGGCTGGCATCCATAGGTTTGGGCGCGCGGGTCATGCCGCCGTGAAGATGCAGGTGCAAACCATCAAACGGTGGCGTCTTGCAGATGTCGTCGATGGCTTCAACGACCCAAGTGGCGCTTTGGGCATCGGGTACGCGCACATTGAAGCGCACGACGGCATTATCGGCCACGACGTTTAGGGGGCCACCGCCGTCGATCTTGGCGACATTGACCGTCACGCCCGCCCGCTGGCCGTTCAGGCCATGCAGCTTGGCGGCGATCATGGCGGCCCCTGCGATGGAATTGGCACCTTCATGGAAGGCGCGGCCCGCATGGGCGGCCTTGCCGTGGACGATCAGGTGATAATTGCCGCTGCCCTTGCGTTCGCCTGCCAAGGTGCCGTCGGCCATGGCGGGTTCATAGGTCAGGCCGATATGGCCCAGGCGACCCAGTTGCGCCAACAGGGGCGCAGAGCCGGGCGAGCCTATTTCCTCGTCGGGGCTGAGAAGCGCGGTCCAGCCGACGCGGTCTTTGAGCGGGTGGGCCTCGAAGGCTTCGAGCGCGCCCAGCATCACGCTGATCCCGCCCTTCATATCGGCAATGCCGGGGCCGTTCAGCGCACCGTCTTCGCGTGCCACGACACGCTGGAACGGGCTTTTCTCGGCAAAGACCGTATCATAGTGGCCGGTCAGGATGATCTGGAGCGGTGCATCGGGGCGGCAGGTGATTTTGAGAGCGGGCGCATAGGTGTCCACGCTGACGGATCCATCCGCGGCGACGCTGCTGGATGTGCCGGTCTGCACCCGCTCGATCGTGGCGGGCAGGGTGGCAAAAGCGTCTTCCAGTGCTGCGAGCACAGCCAGAAGCCCCGCCGTATTGCGGCTACCCGAATTTATATTGGCCCAGTCCACGGCGCGCTGGATCAGGGTATCGCTGTGCAAGGCAGGACTGCCGAGGACGGTGTGATCGTGCGGGTCCAGTTTCATCACCACACCCTAATCCGGCATCGAACAAAGGTGAAGGAGCGGTGTTTTCTGTCGAGGCTTATGGGAATCGTCGGGCGTAGCCGATAGGATTTTACCCTTCAGGGCCGGAGTTACGCATGAACCGTCGATTTTCCTCACCATTCGCCAATATCGAATCGCGCGAGCAGGCCATGTCGATGGCGCGGTACAGCGTCGCGGGCTTTGGTCTGTGGGCGCTTGTATTGATGATGCAGGCCGGATTGGTCTGGTGGGGACCGGAGCGTGCGGACACTGCAGGCTCGACACTGGGCTTGCTGGTGTTTCAACTGATCGGGGCCGCTGTTGCCGGACTGTTTCAAATGCGCAAGCCAAGCCGCATCCTGCCGGTCTTTGGAGTTGCGTGGAATCTGTTCGAGCTGTCTTCACTGATGGTCGGGCTGATGGTCGGCATGCCGATGGCGGTCAGTGGTCTTCCGGCATGGGCGGCAGCCCTGTCGTCGGGCGCGATACTGGTCTGTGTGATTTTACATATCGGGGGCTTGCGCGGCACCGTGGCTCTGTCACGCTTTTCCTGACAACGCCGACAAAGTGTAAGAGCCGCATAAGGTTTTGCGCGATAGGTATAACAATGTGCCATTGAAGTCGGCACAGGGGCGGGGGCTTGGAAATAATGACCGGTTTAGGGTCGATCAAAAGTATCTGGCAGGGGCCCAAAACCCTCGAACAGGCCATGGCACATGCGCGGCTGGCATCGGTTGTGTTGGCGACCGCGGCCTTGGCCAATACGATCCGTTACTGGGCAACCCGACCGACCAAGGCGGAGATGCTGGATAGCATGCGTAATGCGCGTGGACCGGTGACGCTGGAAGAAGCGGGCGTCGATCTGGTGCTGTTCGAGAAACTGGCCGAGATCATGCGCTGGGTCGGAGCCGGTATCACCTTCATCACTGTGGCGGTGATGCTTGTTCTGGCTGTCTGGCAGTGGAAACGCCCGGGCTGGGTTATTCCGCTGATCTTTCTGGTGATGACACTGGCCGGTATTGCATTGGTGCTGTCGGCCTTGATGGAGCCTTCCTATCGCTCGGCACTGATGGATACAGTGAACCATCTTAACTGGTCGCTGAACCTGATACTTGCGCTGGTAATGATCGCCGCCTATCGCGGTGGCCGCATCTATCACAAGCTCAGGGACGTACAGCCGTGACCGTGACCCTCTATCACAATCCCAAATGCTCGACCTCGCGCAAGGCACTGGAACTGTTGCAGGAAAAAGGTATCCAGACCGATGTGGTCGAGTACCTGAAAACCGGATGGACGGCGCAGGTGCTGGACCGTCTGGCCCAATCGACGGGCAAGGGCCTTGGCGGTCTTTTGAGAATGCGCGAGGACGAGGCCAAGGCTCTGATTGCCGACGGCGCATCCGATGACACCATCCGTGCGGCGATGATCGCCAATCCGGTTCTGGTGGAACGGCCGATCCTGGAGACGCCCAAGGGCGCACGTCTGGGGCGTCCGCTGGAAGCCATTCTGGAAGTTCTCTGACGAACGATCCGCTATAGAAATGAAAAGGCCGGACGCAATGTCCGGCCTTTTTGTTTGCGCCCTAGTTGCTGGGTTTGCGCCATCTGACCGAGATGATGGCATTGCCGTCACCCGCCATGGTCGATGTCACGGCGATATTGTTGCGAACCTGCCATTCCACATTGATGGCGGGACCGTCGCGGCCGCCGCTCTGCACTTCGAGGAACAGGTTCTTGCCGATACGGCGACCACCCGAGATCATCAGGTCGGTGCCGTCACCGCTGAAGGACAGGCTGTCCAGCTGTGCCAGTTGGCGCAAGCCCCCCAGCACATCCAGACCGCCGCCACCGGCCAGAGAGGCCACGCTGGAGGCCAGCTGTGCCGCCTCGATGGCCGACAGCTGGGTGACCGAACGACCGAACAAGACACGGGCGAGGATTTCGTCCTGCGGCAGTTCAGGCTCGGATGTCAGCTCGATACGCGGCAGGGCGGCTGTACCGGTCACATTGATAACGGCGGTGATGTCGGCATCCTCGCGGCGGGCCGACAGGTTCAGGCGGATACGCTCGGGGGCTGTATCCAGCGTGGCATAGCCGGACGGATCGAAGCTGAAACGCTTGCCGCCGAACTCGTATGTACCACGCACCACCTCGGCACGGCCGTTCAGGCGCGGTGACGTCAGCGAGCCCTGGATCGTGGCATTGGAGCTGAGCATCAGGTCCAGTCCGCGACCGCGTACCATGATGCTTTCGGCATTCAGGGTCACGTTCACGCGTACCGGCGTGCGTCCCAGATCGGTGAAGCCCGAGCCGGTGGCCTGTTCATTGCCGGAGGCCGGACGCGCCGCTGCCTGATGGCGCGGAGCCAGATGGGCCGGACGGTTATATTCGATCACGTCCATCCGCGTGATGCCGGAACTGGGCGGGAAGGTCGGGCTGATCTCGGCGCTGTTCACGTCCAGACGGCCGGTCAGGTTGATGACCGAGCCATTATGCAGGGCGTTGATCTTGCCGGAGGCGACAACCGTGGCGGTTTCCGAACGGACGATGCGGAAATTGTTCAGATCCAGCGTCAAACCACCGCTGCTGATGCGGCTGTCACGCGCATTGGCCGTCTGCCAGCCCTCGCAGGGAGGCAGCTCGGATTCCACACGGGTCTGGCGATAGCCGGTGCGCAGGGCGACATAGCCATAGCCGCACAGCGTGCCTTCGCTGAAATCGTTGCCGCTGAGATGCTGGACCGAAATGCCGTTATTGGAAGCGTGGGCATCCAGATTCAGCTTACGGATCAGGGCACCTGTGGCCACGTCTTCAAAGGTGCCGTCACGCAGATGGATGGCACCGTCAATCGACGGAGTCTTGGGTGTGCCGCTGATGGTCAGGGCGGTGGTGAGGCGGCCCGACATCTTGCGGTCCAGACCATCGAACAGGTTCCACAACGGGCCGATCTGGCCGTTCGTCTGGATGGTGCCCGACAGCGGGCCGTCCATGTTCAGGCCCAGCCCGAACAGCGAGCCCGTATTGACGAGGGGCACACTGACATCGAGGTTGCTGGCCGTAGAGCCTGCACCGGCATTGTTCAGCAGCGGGCTGTTGAGCTGTAGCTTCAGTGCATTGGCGTCAATATTGGCCTGCACATTCAGATCGACGCTGGGGGCATTGCTGCCCTGATCGTCGGTCGAGGCAAGATTGGCCAGTTTCAGGTTGCGCGTTGTGCCGGTGATATATTGTCCGGCATCGCCCAGCAGAACCTCACCGCTGATATTGCCGCGCATGTCCGGCACCAGTAGCGCGACAGGCAAGCCGCTCAGATCGGCATGCAGGTGCCACTGGTGATTGTCGTGGCCCAGACCCGCATAGGCACCGTCCTTGGCTGTAATATGGGCAACACGGGTGCCGGCGGTATTGGTCAGCGGCAGGTCGGCATAGATGCGGTCCTTGTTGAGGCGGACATAGGACGGGGCGGCCATCCTCAAGGTTTGCCCGCGCACGGCCACGGTGCCGACAGGATAGAAGCTGTGCTGCTGGCCTGCGTTTTCGTAGATCAGGCTGCCATTATACTGGACGGGCAGTGCACCGCCGATGCCAAGATTAAGGGTGGTCAGCTCAAGGCGTTCCAGCGAACCTGTCCCTGCAACATCCACGGTGGTGATCGGGATGTTGCCGCCTGCAAGACGAAGATTACGGCCACGGATATTGATGGTGCTGGGCTCGTTCTCGACCAGCTTGACGGTGCCATCCAGCCAGCCGGACTGTACCAGCGCACCCGGACGGGCCGAGACACGCAGGTCGGCTCTGGACGGTGCGGAGCCTGTCAGGGTGACAGAGCCTGCT
>NZ_JAVXCU010000059.1:0-14377 GCF_036659295.1 Brevundimonas sp.
CGCATGATCGAGACACGGCTGCTGATCCATCGCGAAGAAGGCTGGGCGGCTCTGACCTATCTGTGGAACGACGCCCAGACCGAAGCGGTGCTGCACCGCATCGGCGAAGCGGTTCCGCTGACACTGGTGCGCGAGAATGGCACCAAAGAGCCGTTCAACTATATTGTGCCCAATGTCACCCAGTGCTCTGCCTGCCATGCGACCAATGTGGCGACACGGGTCATCCAGCCGATCGGCCCCAAGGCGCGGTTGATGAACCACGATTTCACCTTTGCCGGTAAATCCGAAAACCAACTCACACGTCTTGTGGACATGGGCTATCTGAAAGGCCTGCCTGCACAAAAAGAACTGCCGCTACAGGTGTCATGGGTCGATACCACGGCATCGGTTGATGCGCGTGCGCGAGCCTATCTCGACGTCAATTGCGGCCATTGCCATACGCCCCAAGGGCCTGCGGGCACATCGGGTCTTTATCTCGACGCCAGCGCCACCCAGCCAAAGCCAACAGGCGTCTGCAAACTGCCAGTCGCGGCCGGTGCGGGCACGGGCAATCTGCTTTACGACATTGTGCCGGGTAAGGCCGATAAATCCATCATTCCCTACCGTATGCACTCGATCAACGCTGCAGAGATGATGCCGGAAATCGGTCGTTCGACACGCGACGACGAGGGGATCGCCCTGATCCGGTTCTGGATCGACGCTATGGAAGGGTCATGCCAGTGACAAAAATCGACATCCCCCAAACCGTCCAGACCCTGCGGCATGGCTTCAACAGCGGCCTGACGCGCGATCTGGGCTGGCGCTCGAACCAGCTTGCCGCTGTGGAGCGGATGATGGTCGAAAACGAGGCCGCCATCGCCGAGGCCCTGAAGGCTGATCTGGGTAAACCCTATGGGGAGGCCTGCACCGCCGAGATCGATCTGGTCGCCAAGGATGCGGCCCATGCCCGCAAGAACCTGCGTCGCTGGTCCAAACCGCAACGGACCGGCACACCGCTGGCCATCCTGCCGGGCAAAAGCTTTATCGAGGCGGCTCCATACGGGGTCACGCTGATTATCGGCGCATGGAACTATCCGTTCCAACTGGTGCTGGCCCCTCTGGTCGGTGCCATTGCGGCGGGCAATTGCGCCATTATCAAGCCGTCGGAACTGGCCCCCCACTCTTCGGCGCTGTTGAAACAATTGGTCGAGCGGTATCTGGACCCGAATGCCTATGCGGTGATCGAAGGTCATGCCGATGTCTCGACGGCCCTGTTGGCCCAGCCTTTCGATCTGATCTTCTATACAGGCGGAGAGCGCGTCGGCCGGATCGTGATGGAGGCCGCCGCCAAGAACCTTACGCCTGTCGTGCTGGAACTGGGCGGACAGAACCCCTGCATCGTCGATGAAACAGCCGATCTGGCTGTCGCGGCAAGGCGGATTGTCTGGGGTCGCTTCCTCAATGCCGGACAGATCTGCGTTGCGCCCGACCATGTCTATGTCGCCACCTCCGTAGAGGCCCGCCTGCTCGAAGAGCTGCAAAAGGCGGTCACAGCCATGTTCGGGGACGACCCGAAACAAAGCCCCGACTATGGCCGCATCATCAATGCGCGCCATGCCGCCCGCCTGCAGGCCCTGTTAGGGGACGGCCGCGCCGTTACGGGGGGACAGGCCGATGTCGAGGACTGCTATGTCGCCCCGACCATCCTGACCGAGGTTGCGCCCGACGCACCGGTTCTGCGCGAAGAAATCTTTGGCCCCATCCTGCCGGTCCTGCCCTATCAGTCGCTGGACGGCCCGTTGGCGGCGATCAATGCCCGCTCACCGGCTCTGGCCCTGTATGTTTTCACCCGCAACAAGCAGACGGCGGATCGCATACTGGCCGAAACACGATCAGGTTCGGCCACGATCAACGATACCGTGGTGCTGATGACCAATCCCGAACTGCCTTTCGGTGGCGTCGGGGCCAGCGGCATGGGCAACTATCACGGCCACTACAGCTTCAAGGCCTTCAGCCATCAACGGGCTGTGCTGAGACGCGGTTTCGCGCTGGATGCCAGCATCCGCTATCCGCCCTTCACGCAGGCCAAACTGTCGCTGCTGCGCAAGATGGTCTAGCGGCGTCGGCTAGGACGCTGTTTCGTCCTGAAGGTAGAATGACAGGTAGCGCTCCAGCGCCACGGTCGCCTCGACAAACAGCTGCTCGGACAGCTCAGGCTGAATCTCGCCACTGGTCAGGGTTTCAAACGAGGTGAAAATCTCGGTGGCCATGCGGGCAACCGCCAAAGGCACACCGCCGCGAAAACCGTCCAGCCCCTGCTCCCAGCGCGCAGCCAGATAGGCGGCGATCTGGGCATTGGCCTGATCCTTGACGATCCGCAGTTCGCGGGTCGTCAGCATCAGATGGAACAGCGGACGATAGATCGGATCGTCGGTCAAAGTGCCGCGTAGCACCAGCATCACCGCAAGATGACGCTCGCGCCACGTCGTATATTGCGCGTCTTCGAGGATCTCGGCGATGCGGCCGTGGATTTGCGCCACCCGCGTCTCGAACAACTCTTTGTAAATGGAAAAGACATTCGGGAAGTAGCGATAGATCGAACTGACCGGAACATCGGCCTCGGCAGCAATCGAGCTGGTGGTGATGGTATCCACCGTCGTCGTCGCCAAAAGGCGTTCCGTTGCCGTCAAAACCAGATCAATCCTGTCGCGCGCACGCTGCTGCATCGGCGCGGTTCGCCGTTCCAGTGTCGTGATATTCACTTGCGGCACGCGCGGCTCCACGGATGACCTCCTCATTGTCACGGTCCGTTCGGTCTAACATGACTTGGCCCCTGTGTAAGCCACATAGACACACAGCCCCTTGTCAAACGGAATAATATTCTGTTTCGTAAAACCTAGATAACAGGGGTCTGGGAGGGCAACTATGATCAAAACCAAATATGGTCTGAAAACGACACTGGCCGCTAGCGTAGCCTTGGCTGCGCTGGCCGCCCCCGAACTGGCCACGGCTCAAGATGCTACGGGCCAACAGGCGACAGCCCAACAAGCGACCGCACTGGGCGAGATCATTGTTACCGCCCAGCGACGCGAGCAGAGCCTTCAGGAAGTGCCGATCACCGTCAATGTGGTCACCGGCCAGATGCTGGAATCGATGGCCGCCGACGATATGGGCGACATCTCGGCCTTTGTTCCCGGTCTGTCAGTTTCCAACACCAGCCCCACACAGGCGCGCTATAGCATTCGCGGCGTCTCGACTTCGGATTTCGGCGTCGGCACCGATCCGGCGGTGGGCGTCTATGTGGACGGCGTCTATGCCGCCCGCTCTGGCGCGGCCCTGCTGGCCTTCAGCGATATCTCGCGCATCGAGGTGCTGAAAGGTCCACAAGGCACCCTGTTCGGCCGCAACAGTGCCGCAGGTGCCGTCTCCATCATCACCAATAAACCCAGCGATGAATTCGAGGCGCGTCTGGGTGTCCGGCTGGGTGAGTATGACAAGCGCCGCGTCGAGGGTCTGCTCAATGTGCCGATCAATGACAAGCTGGCCCTGCGCTTCAATGCTCTGGTCAACAACCGTTACGGCTGGTTGATCGACGAAGCCACAGGCGAGGATTACGACCGCGAGGACAACTGGGCAGCCCGTGCGGCCTTACGCTGGGATATCGGCCCGCGCACCCAGGTGAATCTGAGCTGGTCGCATGACGAAATCGATCAGGACGCCCGCCCCGCCATCGGCATTGTCGCCCTGCCCGCAGCACCCGGCCTGCCCGCCTATCCGTCCGAACCGGCCGACTATCTTGACCCGTTCAAGGTCGGGATTCGCAATGATGTCATCGACAATCACGAGACGCGCCGTCTCGACGAAGGCGTCCTGACCATCACCCACGCCTTTGGCGATATCGACTTCACCTCCCTGACCTCGGCGCGCACCTTCAAAACCGAGAACCGCGAGGATGAAGACGGCACCAACCGTCCGGACCTGTATTTCGACACCAACAACGTCGAGAAAAACACGTCCTGGTATCAGGAATTCCGCCTTGCCGGTCAGACCGGAGCCTTCAACTGGATCGCCGGTGCCAGCTACTATTCCGAAAAAGCCAAACAGCGTAGCGACACCTACGCCACGACCGACACGATCAACACCATCCTGACCAATGCCGCCGGCCAGCCACTGTTCTCGCTCGCCGACATGATCCTCGGCATGGCCAATATTCCCGCCAGCACTCTGGGCCACAGCTGGCAGGAGAACATGATCAACGAGGGCGACTTCAATGCCAGCGCCCTTTTTGCAGACGTTATCTGGGCTGCCAATGATCGCCTGAACCTGACCTTCGGGCTGCGATATACCCGCGACGAGAAGTCGTTCAAATGGCTGAACGGACCGCGCATCGCGCCGGAACTTGATGCCGTTCTCAATGATCCGACGGTCAATTTCGTACTGGACACCTATATGGGTCCGGCGCTGGGCTATCTGCATTCCGACTATGTATTCGACCTGTCGGGTCTGGCCGGTGTGCCCTGCGATAACGGCGTCACCGTGCAGGAAGGCGTCACCTGCGAACTGTCGGATTCATGGTCGGACCTCAGCCCGCGCTTCGTTGCGGACTATAAGCTGACCGACAAGGCGATGATCTTCTTCTCCTATGCCAAGGGCTATAAGGCCGGTGGCTTCAACAGCGTCGAGGTCGCCTCGCGGTTTGACAACGAAGACGTGCAGAATTTCGAGATCGGCCTAAAGAGCGATCTAGGCTCACGCACGCGCTTCAATATCTCGGCCTTCCAGTATGACTATGACGGCAAGCAATCCATCCGTCTGGTGACACCGGCCGGATCGAACGTGCCGCAATATCTGGTCGAGACCAGCGACGACACCGCATGGGGTCTGGATATGCAGCTGGATATGGAGCCGGTGGACGGGCTGAACCTGTTTGCCAGTGCCCAGTATATCGACGCCACCTACAAGCATAAGATGACCGATACCGGCGACCTCAAGGGACAACCGACGGGTGAGCCTCTGTGGTCGGCAGCAGCAGGGATTTCCTATCGCTACCACATGGCCGATAGAGGTTCTCTGGATATGCAGTTGATCCATAGCTATCGCGGCGAGGGTCGCTGTAACACGACCTCTACAGGTCAGGGTTCGTGCCTGAAAACGCCGTGGTTCGACCCGTCCGAAGCCCAGAACCGCACGGATGCCCGTCTCTACTGGCGCACTCCCAGCGAGCGGTATCAGATTGGCTTCTACGTCAACAACCTGTTCGACAACCAGTATGTGACCGGCGTGAACAACATCACCGCCACCACTTTGGGCACCCCGTTCGTCGGCATCACCGAGCCGCGCATGTGGGGCGTGGACCTGACCTTCACCTACTAAAACGAAAAACGCCCGCGACTGATCAACAGCCGCGGGCGTTTCTTTTTATCGGGTGTCAGTCACCCTAGCCTATCAGGCTTATTCCCACTCGATGGTGCCCGGAGGCTTCGAGGTCACGTCATAGACGACGCGGTTCACACCGGGGACCTGATTGATGATGCGGGTCGCCGTGCGGGCGAGAACTTCCCACGGGAACTGGAAGAAGTCGGCGGTCATACCATCGGTCGAGGTCACGGCACGCAGTGCCAGAACCTTTTCATAGGTACGGGCATCGCCCATCACGCCCACCGTCTTGACCGGCAGCAGCACAGCAAAGGCCTGCCAGATCTCGTTATACAGACCCGCCTTGCGGATCTCGTCCAGATAGATGGCGTCGGCGTCTTGCAAGGTTGCAACCGCGTCCGGCGTGATCTCGCCTGGAATACGGATGGCCAGACCCGGTCCCGGGAACGGGTGACGGCCAACGAATGCTTCGGTCAGGCCCAGTTCACGACCCAAGGCACGAACCTCGTCCTTGAACAGTTCACGAAGCGGCTCGACCAGTTTCAGCTTCATATAGTCCGGCAGGCCGCCCACATTGTGGTGCGACTTGATGACCTGCGACGGACCGCCCGAAGCCGACAGGCTCTCGATGACGTCCGGATACAGGGTGCCTTGGGCGAGGAACTCTGCGCCTTCGATCTTGGATGACTCTTCGTCGAACACTTCGATGAACAGACGACCAATCGTCTTGCGCTTGGTTTCCGGATCGGAAATGCCGGCCAGTTCGCCAAGGAAGCGATCCGAGGCATCAACATGCACCAGCGGGATGTTGTAGTGCTCGCGGAACAGGGTCGTGACCTGTGTGGCCTCGTCCTTGCGCAGCAGGCCCGTATCCACGAACACGCAGGTTAGCTGATCGCCGATCGCTTCGTGGATCAGGACTGCAGCCACCGACGAGTCCACGCCGCCCGACAGGCCGCAGATAACCTTGGCATCGCCGACCTGTTCGCGGATCTTGGCGACCTGCTCTTCGCGGTAAGCGGCCATGGTCCAGTCACCGGTCAGACCGGCGATATTATAGACGAAGTTCTTGAGCATTTCCGCGCCGCGAGGGGTGTGCATCACCTCGGGGTGGAACTGCACGGCGTAGATTTTCTTGTCGGTATTGGCGATGGCCGCATAGGGCGCGCCTTCCGAGGTGGCGATGACTTCAAAGCCCTCGGGGATAGCCGTGACGCGGTCGCCGTGGCTCATCCAGACAGGTTCGTTATCACCGGCCTTGGCGATACCCGCGAACAGCGGGCTGTCCTTGACGATGCTGATGTCAGCGCGGCCAAACTCGCGGTCATGGCCGCTCTCGACCTTGCCACCCAGCTCGGCGCAGATCAGTTGCTCGCCATAGCAGATGCCAAAGATCGGTGCGCCATATTCAAAGATCTTGTGGTCAACGCGCGGACTATCGGCGTCAGTCGTCGAGTTGGGTCCACCCGAGAAGATCACCGCCTGAGGCTGCATGGCCTCCAAGGCTGTCGTGGCCTTGGTATAGGGGTGAATCTCGCAATAGACATTCAGCTCGCGCAAGCGACGGGCAATAAGCTGCGTCACCTGACTGCCGAAGTCGACGATAAGCACCTTCTGGTGATGGGTCGGCTGGGTCATGAAAGCGAATCCGATACGGGAGTTGCGGCGGGGTCTAGGCCCGAAAGGGCCGTGTGTTCAAGTGTGGCGGGCATCAGGGCATTCAGGCCGCCGCGCTCCAGCGCAGCCACCAGTTTATCCCATGCCTGCGCCAGATTGGCGTCGACGTGGTCGAGCGTGGAGGTCCAGTCCTCAAGCTTGGTCAGTTCGGCCTTCCCGTCCGAGACTCCCCTCAGCGCCATCAGCGGCACACAGAAGGTCTGGGTCGTCCGGAGAAAAGCAAACGTCTCCATGTCCACCATATCGGCGTCCAGCGCCTCATAGGCAGCACCGGACACCACATTGGCTCCGGTAGAGAGCGTGGCGTGCGGTACGCCTTCCAGACGGCAGGGCAAGGCCATGACAGCCGGCATATCCAGCAGCGGCGTAATCCCCTTGGGGAAGCCCAGCGGGCTGGCATCCATGTCGCGATAATCGACGGATATGACCTGATAGACGGCGGCGTGTTCCAGCGTCGGCGAACCCGACGACCCCAGAACCACCACCAGAGCAGGCATGTCGCCGGTCGCCTCGCGGCGCGCCAGTTCGGCGGTCAGGGCAATAGCCCCTTCCACCGGACCGATACCCGTCATTAACGGGCGGATACGCGCCTGAAGCTGCTGGCGATATTCGGCAGGGGCGGCCATCACCGGAAGGACGGTGACATCCCCGATGCGTTCGACCCGTGCCCTCACTGGGCGCGCTCGTACAGGGCGAAGAAGAAGCCGTCCGTGCCGGTCGTGGCAGGCGACATCCGCAAGGTGTGGCCCTTGGCCAGTGCCGCGACAGCGTGCATGTCCTCGCTCAGGGCGACCGGCTTGAAGTTCGGATGCGCGGCCTCAAACGCTGCTGCGCTATCCTCGTTCTCGCGGCTCAGCATCGAGCAGGTGACATAGGCGATACGACCGCCCACCTTCACCAGCTTGGCGGCTTGCGACATGATACGGGTTTGCAGGGCGTGCAGACGCTCGACCTCTTCGGCCGTCAAACGCCATGCATCCTCGGGGTGGCGACGCCATGTGCCCGCACCCGAGCAAGGCGCATCGACCAGCACCAGATCGGCCGCATCGTTCAGTTCTTCCAGACCACCGCCATTCTGGCCGATCAGGACCAGTTCAGCCGAAACGCCTGCACGTTCCAGACGCGGACGGATGTTTTCCAGACGCTTGTTGACCACGTCGGAGGCGACCAGACGGCCCTGCCCCTGCATCGATTGGGCCAGACCAAGGGTCTTGCCACCACCACCGGCGCAATAATCGACAACCGTCATGCCCGGCTTGGCATCAACGAGGGCGCAGATGATCTGGCTGCCTTCGTCCTGAATTTCAAAAGCGCCCGTCTTGTAGCCTTCCAGCGCCTGGATGTTGGGCGGCGGCTCGGCAGCAAGGCGCAGACCTAAGTCAGACCACGGCGTGTATTCCGGCGACAGTTCAGCCGCGCGCAGTTCGCCCTCGACGTCTTCGCGGGTGGTCTTAAGGCTGTTGATACGCAGATCGATCGGCGCGCGCGGGGCCATCAGCTCGTGCGCCTGATTTTGCCAGTCATCGCCAAAGACCTTCTGGAAGTCTTCAACCACAAATTTCGGCAGACCAGCGGCAACCCAGCCCGGCAGCTCGCCCTCGACCGAGGTGATGCGGCTGCGCTCCTGCTTGGACAGCGGGCGCGGACCATAACCATCGCCCGAGTGCAGGGCTTCGATCTCTTCCACCGACAGGTTGTCCAGCGCGTGCAGGCTGCCGATCACCAGGGCGCGGCCATCTTCACGGCCCCCCATGATCCAGCTCAAACGGGCGCGGGCGCGGATAACCTTATAGACGCGGTCGGCAATGGCGCGACGGTCCTTGGAACCGGCATAGCGGTTGGCAGTGCCCCACGCCTTGATGACCACCTCGGCGGGCTGACGGCCCTGCGCGATGGAATCGAGGATGGAAGCGGCGGCGGCGAGACGGGCGGCTGGGGTCAATGGACTTCAGTTCAAATAAACGGGGCCACTAGAACCATGACCAGTCCCGCAAGCGAGACCAGCCATACCAGCGACCGGATAAAGGGGATGCCCATGGCATAGAGCGGTACGAACACCACCCGCCCCCAGAAATAGAGCGCCGAGCCCCACGCTGTCAGTGCGCCGTTTGCCCCCGCCACATGGGCGACCAGCACAGCACCGATAAACAGCGGCAGGGTCTCGAACAGATTGGACTGGGCCCGCTCCAGACGCCCTGTCAGAGGTTTCTCCGACGAAGGCGTCTTGTCACGCGGGCCCGCATTCCATTTCAAGCCGAACTCCGAGGTTCGCGCCCCAGCGGGCAGAAAAATCTGCACCAGAGCAAGGGCGAGAGTGGCACTCAGATAGGTCAGCTCGATGGTCATGATATCATACCTTGGAGTTAGCCCTGACGGTAGTTCGGGGCCTCGCGGGTAATCATGACGTCATGGACGTGGCTTTCACGCAAGCCGGCACCCGTGATGCGAACAAAACGTGCGCGCTTCTGGAACTCGGCAATGTTGGCACCACCGACATAACCCATCGAGGCACGAAGACCGCCAACCATCTGGTGGATGACCGGAGCAATCGGACCCTTATAGGCCGTCTGGCCCTCGATACCTTCCGGTACCAGCTTCTCGGACGACACTTCCTTCTGGAAGTAACGGTCCGCAGAACCGGCACCCATGGCCCCGACCGAACCCATGCCGCGATACGACTTGTAGCTACGGCCCTGATACAGGAACGTTTCGCCCGGCGACTCGTCGGTACCGGCAAACATCGAGCCCATCATGGCGACCGAAGCACCGGCGGCGATGGCCTTGGCCATGTCGCCCGAATACTTGATGCCACCATCGGCAATGACGGTTGCGCCCGTGCCTTCGGCAGCGCGTGCAGCGTCGATAATGGCCGTCAGTTGCGGCACACCGACACCGGCGACAATGCGCGTGGTGCAGATAGAACCGGGACCAATACCCACCTTGACGGCGTCGGCACCGGCATCAATCAGGGCGCGGGTGGCGTCATAGGTGGCGACGTTACCGGCGATGATCGAGATGCGGTTGTTCTCGCGCTTGATGCGCTCGACCACAGCGGCAACCGAGGCCGAGTGACCGTGGGCGGTGTCGATCACCACCACATCGACACCGGCTTCAGCCAGTGCCATAGCGCGCTCGTAACCGGCATCACCGACGGTCGAGGCCGCACCAACCAGCAGGCGACCCTGCTCGTCCTTGGCCGCGTTCGGGAAGGCTTGAGCCTTCTCGATGTCCTTCATGGTGATCAGGCCGACAGCGCGGTTCTGGTCGTCCACGACGATGACACGTTCGATCTTGCGGGTACGCAGCAGTTCGCGGGCTTCCTCGCGGCTGGCGCCTTCGCGCACAGTGATCAGCTCGCCCGTGGTCATCAGGCTGGAGGCCTTGATCGACGGATCGCTTTCGAAACGCATGTCGCGGTTGGTCAGCATGCCGACCAGACGACCCGTTGCCGGATCGACGACAGGGAAGCCGGTGATCTTCTTGCGGGCCACGATGTCACGCACTTCGCCCAGAGTGGTTTCCGGCGAAACGGTCACAGGATTGATGACCATACCGCTTTCATAACGCTTGACGGTGCGGACCTGCTCGGCCTGCTCCTCGATGGTCATGTTGCGGTGAAGGATGCCCATACCGCCAGCCTGGGCCATCGCAATCGCGAGGCGGCTTTCGGTCACTGTGTCCATGGCGGACGACAGCAGCGGGATGTTCAGTTTGATGTCGCGCGTCAGGCGCGTCGAGACGTCAACGTCAGCAGGCATAACCTCCGACGGACCCGGTTCGAGCAAAACATCATCGAAGGTAAGGCCTTCGCGTATCTCCATTGGGAGTCTCCGTTTTGCGGGCCGCGTATAGAGCGAAACCCCACCCTTAGGCAAGAGGTTCCTTAATCAAAACCGCCGCTATACGGTCACTGCACGCAACCAAATGCTACCAAAACAAGCTTGGCTGGAGCCAAGGACACAAAAGACCACGTTTAGAAAAAGGTTATATCAATAATAAAAATTTATAATTTGAAACCTTGGTCTTCAGGTTCCATTTTGGATGAATGGTCGCTCTGATCCTCAGCACTGCCCGCCAACTGGCGCTGAAAATCGCCAGCTATGGCGTGATGCACCTTGTGGTGGCTATTGCAGTCGCTTTTGCGATTACGCGCGATGTCCGGCTTGCACTGGCGATCGGCATGGTCGAGCCGGTTTTTCAAACCTTTGCCTATGCCATCCACGACCGTGTCTGGCATCTGATTGAAAAACGCCGCCTGCATTCGGGACTGGAAGAAGCCGCAGAGGCCTTTACCTCTCGTATTGGTGTCATGTCTGCCCATGAGCAAAGCCGCGCCCATGGCCGCAAAGGTTGTGACCATTCGGGACACAGCCACGCCCTGCCCCGTTCGTTCAAACAGGTGGCTGTGAAAACCCTGACCTATGGCGTCATGCATTTCGTGGTCGCGGTCAGTGTGGCCTATGCCTTGACCCACGACCTGCGCGCGGCTCTGGCCATCGGTCTGATCGAGCCTCTGGTCCAGACGGTGTTCTTTACCCTTCACGACCGCTTCTGGACCCACG
This sequence comes from Brevundimonas sp., assembly GCF_036659295.1. Classification (GTDB taxonomy): domain Bacteria; phylum Pseudomonadota; class Alphaproteobacteria; order Caulobacterales; family Caulobacteraceae; genus Brevundimonas. Next base: position 11,595 of record NZ_JAVXCU010000059.1, read on the forward strand.
CCGAGGCCAAACGCGCCTAAAGCTTCCAGTCGATCTGCGCCCCGTGGGGCTGACACTGGGCCAGAACCTGCGTCACGGGTTCGGCGTCGCCTGTCCAAACAGTCAGTTCCAGTAACGGTCTGCGCTCGCTTCCACCGCGCTCGGACTGCTCGAACGACAGCCACGCCAAGGGCGCATCGGGTAGCGCCAGACGCCCGACCCTATCCAGATGCTGGCGGATGCGGTCTTGAGCCTGCGGCGGGAAATACTGATAGGCAATGGTGTGCATCACAACACGGCACACCCCTGCCACCGGCGTGGTCGACAGTGTGGCCTCCAGCCAGTCTGCCGCATCGGCCTTGGCGATCGCCAACGGATAGCGTCCTGCCACCTCCAGCGCCGCCTCCAGCCGCGCCAGACGCTCTAGCTGGTCGGCCCAGACATAGGCTTTCAAACGCGCCTGCGTCTGTGGATCTGTGGCATCCAGAGGGTTCAGGTCCACCAGATGCTTTTGGCCGATCACCACCTCGGACCTGGGAGGTACTTTGCCCGTCCATTGCGGTCGCAAGCGGACCTTGGAAGCCTGATCGCCCGCCAGACCCCCGCCCAGATCATGGGCATAATGATCCAGTCGGCTGTTCAGCCCTGCACTGGCCCCCAGTTCATAGGTTTCAAACGGCAAGCCAAAACGCTCGGCCAGAACCAGCAAGCCCGCCATCAGGGCTGCGGATCGTCCGACCTCGTTCGTCTGGGGCGGACCATCCAGCCAAGGCGCGATAAAGTCGCCATGACGCGCCAGAATGCCATTGAGCAAGACCCACAGCGCGTCATCATCAGGGGCCACAGACGGCGGATAAACCGCCGACCATGCCGCATCGCGCCCGTCGCGCGCCAAGGCATGAAGCCCGCCCGTCAGACGCAGTGGCAGGGCATCGCCTTCATGCGAAGGATTGCCGCGCCAGTTCAGGATGCGTGCGCCAAGGGCTGTGCTGTCATCCAGCCTCTGGCCCACCAGAGCGCACAGGCGGCCCGTAAAGGGCGCACCGGCCTTGGTGCAGATGGCCGATTGATTTGCAAAAGCCAGCTGCACCGTCATGCCCGATTATCCCTGTTTTTTGTCCGGCTTGTTCTTGTCCAGCTTGTTCAGCGCCACGAGGAAGACCTCGGCGCTGTCCTTACGGCTGGATTCCGGTTTGAAATATTTCACCGTCTCGAACTCTTCGCGCAGACGGGTCAGAACGCCACCGGCATCGCCGCCCTGGAAGTTCTTGGAGACAAAGCTGCCACCCGGTTTCAGCGTACGGATCGCGAAATCCGCTGCAATCTCGATCAGGGCGATAATCTTCAAGTGGTCGGTCTTGCGGTGACCGATCGTGTTGTGGGCCATGTCGGACAGCACCAGATCGGGACGACCGCCCAGAGCATCGATCATCTGCTGGTCCACACCCGGATGGGTGAAGTCGGCCTGAAGCAGGAACGCGCCCGGAATAGGCTCGATCATCAACAGGTCAACACCGGCCACTTCCTGTGCACCGCGATCCAGACAGACCTGCACCCAGCCACCGGGGGCCGCGCCAAGGTCGATAACGCGGCTGCCTTTTTTGATCAGGCCGAACTTGTCGTCGATCTCGGACAGTTTGAAGGCCGCACGGCTGCGCCATCCCTCGGCGCGTGCGCGTTCGGACCATTTGTCGGTCAGCTGGCGCTTAATCCACGACTGTTGCGAAAGAGTCTTTTCCTTCGCCGTCTTGATTTTCTTGCCCTGACTGCGCCCCGCAGCGGTTCCGCCGGTAGGCAGACGCACCATACGACGGCGCTCGACAGGTTGCTCGGCAGGCTTTTCTTTATCAGTCATACTTCCCACATAGCCCCACGCGCGTTCTACCGCTATGACCCGCGCACAAGTTTACTGAGCCAAGGAGCGCCAAAATGGCCGAAACCCTTACTTTCTTCATCGACACCGGCGACAATCAAGAAAAGCCGGTCGTTATCAAGCTGCGCGAAGACCTCGCTCCGAACCACGTCAAGCAGATCACCGATCTGGCTTCGGAAGGTTTTTATGACGGCGTCGTGTTCCACCGCGTCATCCCCGGCTTCATGGCTCAGGGCGGCGACCCGACGGGTACCGGCACCTCGGGCTCCAAGAAGCCGAACATCAAGCAAGAGTTCAGCGCAGAACCGCACGTTCGCGGCGTCTGCTCGATGGCCCGTACCGCTAATCCGGACAGCGCCAACTCGCAGTTCTTCATCTGCTTCGACGATGCCCGCTTCCTCGACAAGCAATACACCGTCTGGGGTGAAGTCACTGAAGGTATGGACGTGATCGACGCCCTGCCGAAGGGCGAGCCGCCGCGCGCGCCGGGCAAGATCGTCCGCGCCGAAGTCGCCTAAGCGACCTTCGCACCAAGCGATATGGAACAGGGAGCCTAGCGGCTCCCTGTTTTCGTATTCAGCGTAATGTTTTCAAAGCTTTGGGTGCCGATCTTTAAATCGCCCTGCAAGGCACGGCCTTCAGCCGTCCAGCGCCCCTCGAAGGTCACAGGGCCAAGTCCTGCCGAAATCGCCTGTATCGAAACCTTTTCGTCCGACAGGCCAAAACCGGCCGGCACAAGTGTCAAGGTACGGCGAGCGCCGGAAGGGGTTTGCGACCCCTCCTCCATATCCTCGAACACCAGAAGCACCGGCGCGGTCTGTGCCGTGCGATCACTGGTCATCATCCAGTGACGCAGGGCCGCATCATCCTTGAAAGTGATATGCTTCAAGCGCCAGTTCTGGTGCTGGATAGCGGTGGCGGGGACATACTC
>NZ_JAVXCU010000060.1:0-14294 GCF_036659295.1 Brevundimonas sp.
AGGGGTACCGAGGGTTCGAATCCCTCCGTCTCCGCCAGACCCTTTTGGGGTCTGGCTTTCCCGTGAAATCAGGGGCTTATCGCAAGTGGGTGTTACATCTGGAGCAGATGAAGCCCCTATGCCGACCTACCTAACCAAGCGCGGCGCGACCTACTATTTCCGCCGAGTGATCCCCGATGATTTGCGCCCGGCCTTCGGCGGCAAACGCGAACTGACTTTTTCCCTCGGGACAAAAGATCGCGCTGAGGCGTCCAAGCTGTGCCGCGCTGCGGCTGTCCAGTCCGACAAAGAATTGGACGCGGCGCGAGCCATGATCGCCAGCCCTTCGGCCGCCGGTGCGAAGCCCGCCGACGCCGCCCCGATAGATCGCGAAGCCTACGCCGCTGCCGCATTCGCTGCCCTGCAACGGAAGCGAGACGCCGCTTTCTCGGCTGGCGATCTCCCGGCCTTCGACGCCGAGGCGCGCGAGAACCTAGAACTCTATCAGGCGATGCTGGACGGCGGCGATAACCTCGGCTTGTCATTGGCTCAGGTTGAAGGGATGCAGCGGGCGACTAAGGCGCTGCTAACTGGGGATGGTGCGGCCGTGCTGGCGGCTGCGGCGAAGGTATCGCGCGAGCGAAAGCAGGCGGTGACGAAGCCTGACACGCCCATGCTGCCTGAACTCATCGACAAGTGGGCGGCCGAGAAACAGCCTAAGGCTAGGTCCGTTGATATGTGGCGGCGGACTTGCGCCATGTTCTATGCCGTCAATGGCGAAAAGCCTGTGGGTGCAATCGCTAAGGCTGATGTTCTCGCGTTCAAGACGCACCTGATCGCTGAGGGGAGGGCTCCGGCGACAGTCGATAGCCGCCTCAATCACTTGCGCTCCCTGTTCCGGTTCGCCGTCGAAAACGACATCATCGCTACGGACCCCGCCGCCAGCGTGAAGGCCCCGCCCGCCAAGCGAGCGAAGGAGGCCCGGCTTCCCTATGACGCCGATGCGCTCAAGGCGGTGTTCGGCTCAGCGATCTACACCAAGGGCGAGCGGCCGAACCGGGGGGCGGGGGAGGCGGCTTACTGGCTTCCCCTGCTGGCGCTCTACACTGGCGCGCGACTTGGGGAACTCGGCCAGCTTCGGCCCAAGGACATTGTGCAGGAAGTCTATCAGGACGCCGAGGACAAGGACCGTAAGGCGTGGGTCATCCGCATTGTCGAGGATGAGCGGGATGGCCTGACCCTCAAGAACGCCAGTAGCAACCGGCGCGTCCCTATCCATCAGGCGCTGATTGACCTGGGCTTTCTCCGCTACGTCGATGCTGCCCGCGACAAGGGGCAGGCCCGCATCTTCCCGGACCTCAAGCCCGACCGCTACGGCAGCGTTACGGGGAACTGGACGAAGTGGTTTGGCTATCACCTTCGCGAAGTCTGCGGCGTGTCCGATAAGCGGATCACGTTCCATTCCTTCCGCCATAGCTTCAAGCATTACGCCCGCGCCTGCGGTCTGGATAAGGCGGTCAATGACGCCATCACCGGCCATGAGGGCGGGGACGTGGCGGACCAATACGGCGGTCTGGAATACCCGCTGCCGCCGCTGGTCGAGGGCATGGCTCGCTATCGGGTGCCGGGCTTCACCCTGCCGCCCCCGCCCGCTTCCCTGAGATAGCCGAGAAGGCCGGAAAGCGGGGCGCTGGGGCGGTGGTTTGGACCTGGCCGGGTGATCGCTCGTCAGGGTTGGCAAGCCACCTCAGCGCGGCCGTATTTGGCTGGCCGGTGTGGGCAAATAGGAGACAGATGCGGCGCGCGAAAGCGGGCAATCAACCTCGGTGGTCGAGCGCTTCCATGAGCAGGGAGCGGCGGTGCTTTTTGGACACTTTCTTCTCCCTTATAAATAAGGGAACAAAGCCTATTATTGCCCGAGCAGCAGGCGTTCCAGAACATCGGCGCGAACCCACGATCCATCTACCCTGATCCGCCGATACTTTCCGGTGTTCACAGTGTAGCGCTTCCCTTCGATAACGACGCACTCGTCGGTGAAAGTGACCTGGACCGATCCGGTTCTAACACCTTCAGACGAACCCCTCATCGACGACCAGCGCTGCTTGATTGTCGAAAAGGTATCGCCCGCCTTCGTCCGGCCGGGCAGCCCCGCTTCATCAAGAGCTTTGTCGATGGCCGTTCGTTTGGCCGAAGATAGCTCTTTGTAAAGCAACGTTTCGGGCACGGAATAACCGTCGTATCGGTCGCTAAGCCATGCTGCGAAATAGGTGTTGGGTTTTGCTGCGACCGTCGGGTTGCGGATGAGCAGCCCTATTAGCTTGACCGGCCATTCGCCAAAGCCTTTTGGTCGCGCGCGATAGGCGTTGACCTCGACCCTCGCTTGCATGCGCGAGGCTTCAGGATTGGCGTCCGCGTAGGCTTTGATGGCCTTCCTAGCGGCATCGACACCCAGCCGGTTCATTTCCTTGCGATGGTCTATCTTCGTCATTTCTACAGCGCGCGAATTCGGCGGCCTATATCCCGGCGTCAGAAAGGATTGACGACACGGTGCAGCCCAGCGCCGCTGCTATGCCGATCAGAGCTACTAAGCTGACGTTTCGCTTGCCGCGCTCAACCTCGCCCATGTGGGTCCGGTTGATCCCGGCGGCGTCAGCCAGCGTCTCTTGCGACATGCTCCGCTCGTTTCTCCGCACCCGGATAGCGTCGCCGAGGCGTCCCAGCGCGCGCTGATTATCAGGACTGACGGATACCCTCGGCACCCATACAGGGTCGCCGCATGTTGGATTTACGCACCACCTGATCTATGCACCATTCGTCTCATCGGATGGAGGATGCGTTGGAATTTGTAGTCGGTGGTTTGGTCGTTCTAGCGGCGATCTGGTTCTTCGCAGCGATTGGTCGGGAGAGTTCCGACCAAGCCCTGCACCGCGAGCTAGGCAGTCTCCTGAGCCAAGCTAAGCTGCGACTGGATCAGGACGACATGTCCCGGCTACGCACTGCGCTGATCGAGCTTGAAGTTATCGCGGATGCCCAGGTCGCAACTCGCCAGCTTTCGGTGAAGGCGGCGCGGCGCGCTTTGATGAAGGCCAGTGTTCAGACCATCCGTTCGTATATGGAAATAGACCGTATGTTTGCGCCGACAGCCTCTCGGTAGTCTCCGTTAGGAATATCTGACCATAGATTGGATGAGTTGTTCGTAGGCTGCCCGGCTCCCTCGGCCAACATAGATGGCGAGTTTGCCGGATCAGCGCCGCGAAACCCTTGGTCTGACCATGAGTTGGATTGAGCGTTGCGTGAGTGTGCCCGGTGGCCGCGATCAGCTTTCGCTGAACTCCCTCGGGCAAGCGCCCTACCTGCGACCATGCCTTTTGCGTCGGCCAAGACGGGGAATTTTTATTCGAAAAACCCGAGGGTCAAAAATGGCTTCTGTCCCCCAAGGGTATCGAAACGGCGAGCTGCACGATCCGACCCCTCGCGCCTTCTTGTTTGCCCGGATGCGCAACATTCTTGTTTTCGCAGATTGCTCGCGCCCCCGTCGAAATATCTCGCCGGTCGTGAGGTCCGGCTATCGCGAGACGGGTCCAGCTAGGGCGAAAATGGCGCCGCCTACTGCCTGCCTCAGAATTGACTTGGGGCGCTGGAAGGGCGTCCGCGCCCCCGAGGTCGAGCGGGCCAGAAAGGGCCGCCCAAGAGCCGGAAATCGGGCCTAGCGTGGCCGCTGCGATCCCACTCTAGGTCGCCGCCGCCTTGTAGCGCTTCACTGTGGCCGGGGAGAGGCCGAAGTGCCGGGCAGTCTGGGCGATGCTGGCCCCGTTTTCCCTGCGCCATGCGGCCACGGCGGCAGCGTCCTGAGCCATCGGGCGACCGAGGCTTTCCTTCCCCCGGTGCGTCCTGCCTGTGGCCTCCAGAGAGGCCCTAGCGGCGGCGCGGCCTGCCTGTGTCCGCTCCTTGATCCGCTGGCGTTCCATGTCCGCGACTTGGGCCAGAACGGCGAGGATCAGTTCTCCGACACCTCCGACAATGGGACCGAGGCCGTGAACGTCCACGGTGACGCCCTTGTCGATAAGCAGGCGGACGGTGGCCTGAACGTCCAAAGCGTCCCGGCCGAGGCGGTCAACCGCATAGACATGAACCGTGTCGCCAGACCGAACCTTACTTAGCAGGTCAGCGAAGCCCGGCCGTTTAGCAGCCAGCGTCCCGCCGCTTACGCCTTCATCGCTGAACTCTTGATCGAAGTCCCCGCCAAGGGCGAGGCGCTGGCTCTCAATGCTCTGGTCCCCGGTGCTGACGCGGTAGTAGGCGATGCGGTGCATGGATGGCTCATAAGTTATGTGTCGCTCTAAGCTAGCTCATAAGCCCGGCTCAATGTCGCGTCAACATATCTTGTGAGCCATAGCGCATAACCTACAACTTGTGAGCCTGTCAGTTCTGGCGGCGGGGAAGCCTCGGCATACTAAAACGCGGCGTCGCTGGGGCGTGACGGCGGGCAGGCAATGCCTTGGCTGCACGATTGTTTGCGGCCAGCCGGGAGGGGATAGCGGGGGAACCAGTGCCTCTTAGGATCGGAGGTCTGCCCTCGCATAGCTAAACCGGATTTCGGCCCGAAGGTTGATACCTGACACGCAACGCCGCATGGTCCGGCAACCGAGGGGCGAAATGGCAAAGATCAACCAATCTACAAGCGAGCAGGACTGCGTGGTTCACGAGCATCCTGTGCCGCCTGAAGAGATGCACCGCTACAGCATGGTGAGGGACCCGAGCGCAGAGGAGGACATCGCGTCCTATGTGCACGGTCAAGCAAGAGACGAAACTGTCCAGCACGTCGAACGAGTTAAATCGGAGTATGTAGCTGGGACCGAGTATGAGATTTGGGATGTTACCACCGACAAGACGCGGTGGTGGGTCATAACGAATATGACTAATCTATACTCTCAAAAACACTTTCCTAGTTTAGACTACACCTTGTCGTTTCATATTGGCTTGATGATGAGGATGATGAGCAAGTCGCGCGGGGCAGATGCCGACGATCCTCATCCGTTCGATGAAGTTTTCAGACGGATTGAGCAGGCCGGAGATCGTTTGGAAAGAGCTGTTGAGGCTGAGGAATATCAAGCCGTAGCGATGCAGCTAAGAGAATGCCTTCTGTCTGTGTCTTCAGTCATGCAGAGGCGTGTCAATCTACCTGACGACATCGTCAGGCCTAAGTCTGCCGATTTTAACGGATGGTCTGAACTGTTCTTTAACCACCTCTGCCCTGGCCGAAAGAACGAGGCGGTTAGGAAGTATTTGAAAGCGCATAGCGATAAAACGTGGGCGCTTGTGGGGGCGTTGACGCATGATCGAAATGCGGAGGAAATGCATACGTCCATCGCTATGTCTGCTGTCGATAACCTCGTGAGCGATCATCTCCAGCTTGTTAGACAAGATCAAACAGATCGAGTTAAAGAGTGCCCCAACTGTAACTCCAGAAAGATAAGGTCGCACTTTGATATACTGATCGAGCCCGACGGAGAATACTATGAGACGTGCGGCTCTTGCGATTGGAGCAGCCATCCGGGATATGATGCCGACGTTGCTGAAAAGGAGGGGGCTTGATGGTTGATGCAAATATGGAAGTGAGGAAGTCTAAAGACGGCGGTTGGCTTAAGGCATTTCCGTTTGGAGAAGCCGCTTTGTGGCTAGGCTTCGTCTGGTTCGCATTTGCGGCAATGGAGGATCGCTATGACGCCGATACGATCACTCTCGCTGCTGTCTTTGCGTTAGCTGCAATCGGGGTGCGGGCGACGCGGCCTACGCGGGAGCCGCAATAATGGCTCATCGGAAAGCCGGTGGACTTGCGGTGGTTGGGGCATTGACCGCCCTAATCCTCTACACGCAACTTTCTTCGCGGGTCGAGGATGCGTCAGATGCGGCGGCAAACGCAGATCAAAACGCTTATGACCTATCTAGCCGCCTAGACAGTCTTGAAAGCAAGGTGAGCGATCTAGACCGACGGCCGACTTACGGCTGGTAAAGAATAGCCGGATGGGCTTGCGCCTGTCCGGCCGACTGCTACATTCGCATCCCTCAACCGCTACATGCCGCTTTCGTAAAAGCATTGATTTTGCGCGGGTTTTTGGAAGACTAAGGTAATCCCTCCGTCTCCGCCAGATCTTTTCCAGATCGGCATTATTGAAAGAACTCGGCTTTTGCCGGGGTTCTGGTTGTGCGATCGGGCAGGGATCGCCGATTGGCCTGTGGCCGATGCAAATCCATAGCTTCCCACTGGATGGCTGCATTACACACCAAAACCGTCAGGTGCATTCGTGTTCCGATGGGCGGCTTTGTGTCGTTCGTGCAAAATATTTTCAGGCATCGGCGTTTTTTCACTTGTCGATTTCGCAGTTGCGGTGAACATTTCGCAAATGCGTAAACGAAGAGGGGGATACTCAAGTGACGCTATCCATGAAGATGGGACCAGGGCTTGTAGCCTTGGGCTGTTTAACTGCCGGACTTCTTGTCTGCGGCAGTGCGATTGCCGCAGGAACGCCAGAAATGGCAGCCTCTGCGGCGCTAACCGCAGGAACAATATCGGAAACCGCTAGAACAGCGTCGGAGCAAGCTCCGGCGCTGTTTTTACATCAGGTTCCGCTTGAACTGAACGAAGCCTCTACAGCATGGCTGGGAATATCAACGGCGCTGGTGCTGCTGATGACCCTGCCAGGGCTGGCGCTGTTCTATGGCGGTATGGTGCGGCGCAAAAATGTGATCGCGACCATCACACAGTCGGTGGCCGCCTTTGCGGTCGTGACACTGGTTTGGTTCGTGGCAGGGTATACAATCGCCTTTGGGGTGAACCCTGACGCAGGGCTCAACCGGTTTATAGGCAGTTTTGACGCCGTCTTTCTGAATGGCGTCACCAAGGACACGGCCTATTCGGTCTTGCCGGGGATACCGGAGTATCTCTGGATTTCATTCCAGCTGACCTTTGCCATCATCACACCGGCCCTGATTACGGGGGCTTTTGCCGAGCGGATCAAATATTCGGGGCTGTTGCTGTTCATCGCCCTGTGGTCGCTGATCGTTTATGCGCCGATAGCCCACTGGGTTTGGGGTGGCGGCTTCCTGGGCGCAGAAGGCGTGCTGGATTTTGCAGGCGGTGCCGTTGTCCACGTTAACTCGGGGGTTGCCGGTCTGGTCTGCGCCCTGTTCCTCGGCGCGCGTAAGGGTTACGGCGTCGTGCCGATTACCGCGCACAATCCGGTCCTGACCATGATTGGGGCATCGCTGCTTCTGGTGGGCTGGATTGGATTTAATGCGGGCTCGGCGGGTGCTGCCGATGGCCTGATGAGTGTGGCCCTGATCAACACACTGCTTGCAGCAGCGGCAGGGGCTCTGAGCTGGAAATTCATCGAGCGCATCGAGAAGCGCAAATGGTCGCTGATCGGTGTGTTGTCGGGTGTCGTTGCCGGTCTGGTAGGCATCACGCCCGCGGCCGGATTTGTCGATCCCAAGGGCGCAGTCATCATCGGCCTGATTGCCGGTCCGGTTTGCTACGTCTCGTCTGTGTGGCTGAAGAAGCTTCTCAAATATGACGACAGCCTCGACGCCTTTGGTCTGCATGGCGCAGGCGGTTTGGTGGGCGCGCTTCTGACGGGTGTGTTCGCAACGACGGCCGTCAACGATCTGTCTGCAGGGGCCACGGTCTGGGCCCAGTTTATGGGTCTGGTCTGGACGATCCTGTGGAGCGCCATCGGTACGCTGATTGTGCTGGTGATCTGCAAATACACCATCGGATTGCGTGTGAAGGAACAGGTCGAGGACGAAGGGCTGGACACCCACCTGCATGGTGAGGCTCTGGAAGCGCTCTAAACCTGCTAGTCACCGGATCACTTGATCCTGACCTCAGTCGAGTCGGATGGCTGTCCTCCCACAGCCATCCGGCGCGCGGCACTGCGCCCATACCTTATCGAATGCTGGACGCTGCCGGATGTGTCGATGCTTACCTTTTCAATCATGTTATGGGGATATAACAATGAAAAAGCTTGTATTTATCTTGTGTGCCTCCGGCCTTGTCAGCTTGGCAGGCGGCGCTATGGCCGAAGAACCGGTTGCGGCGTTTTCCTTCAATGCGGGCGTAACCAGTGACTATGTGTGGCGCGGAATCAGCCAGACTGATGGCAATGCAGCCGTTCAGGGTGGTGTCGATTTTACCTATGGGGGCTTCTATGCGGGTGGTTGGGCCTCGACGGTAGATTTTGGCGACAGCACGGATTTCGAATGGGACCTCACTGCCGGAGTGACCGGAACAGCCGGAGCAATCGATTGGGATCTTGGTCTGGCCTATTATGCGTATGCAGGGGCCCCGTCCGGCGCAGATTACGATTTCGTAGAGCTAAAGGCGGCGGCCTCGCACAGCTTTGAAAAGCTGACATTGGGCGCGCTCGTTTACTATTCGCCCGATTTTTCCGGCGTGGACGAAACCGCGACCTATCTGGAAGCTAACGGCGCGTACGAGATCAATGATCGCTGGAGTGTTTCCGGCGGTGTCGGGCGTCAGTTTTTGGACGTCACATCTGACTATACGGCATGGAATCTGGGCGTAGGTGTGAACCTGACCAAAGCCCTGTCTCTGGATGTGCGGTACTGGGATGCATCCTATAGTTCCGCCCTGACCGATGCGCGTCTGTCGGCGACTTTGGGTGCCGCATTCTGATCATCGCTAGTTTCATTAATGAAAATAGTGTGGAAATGAGCCAAGACTTACCCTAGGTGATCTTGGCATGGGGGCTATGAGTCGCTAGCTCTTGAACATCAACGTCTAAGGGATGACGCTCATGGCCGATTTGGCTCAAATCACTGCAAAAATCCAAGAAGCCATCAACACGAATGGCGGCTTTGGCAAGACCATCAAGCTGGACCTTGGCGAAGCTGGTAAAATCTTCATCGACGGTATCAACAACACCGTTTCGAACGATGACAATGCTGCCGACGCTACCGTGTCGCTCAAGATGGAAGACTTTATGGCTCTGGCCGAAGGCCGCCTCGACCCGATGATGGCCTTCATGCAAGGCAAGCTGAAAGTCGCTGGCGACATGATGCTGGCACAAAAGCTGGCTCCGCTGCTCAAGGGTCGTTGATCCTTTGGTAGCTTAGGCTGACAGTGAAGGCGCGGTGCCCCAGGGGCCGCGCCTTTTTCTTTGCCGTAACCGCCAATCAAGAGCGGGTGGCAGATCATTACGGGGGATATGCCATGGATTTTCGTTTCTCTGACCGTTCGCTGGCGTGGCAGGAAAAGCTGTCGCGGTTCATGCAGGACCACGTCATTCCGCAAGAAGGCGCCTATATCGCTTCGGTGAGGGCCAACCCGAAGCGGATGTCACCTGTGATGGTGGACCTGAAGGCCAAGGCCAAGGCGGCGGGCCTATGGAACATGTTCCTGCCGGGTGAGCATGGCGCAGGGCTGAACAATCTGGATTACGCGCCTCTGGCCGAGATGATGGGGCGTCACCTTTGGTCGGCCGAGGTGTTCAACTGCAACGCCCCCGACACTGGTAACATGGAGGTGCTGCACCTCTATGGTAATGCCCAGCAACAGGACGTCTGGCTCAAGCCGCTGATGGCGGGTGAAATCCGCTCGGCCTTCTTGATGACCGAACCAGCGGTCGCTTCGTCGGACGCCACCAATATCGAAACCCGTATCGATCGCGACGGCGACCACTATGTCATCAATGGCCGCAAATGGTGGTCGACCAATATGGCGCACCCTAATCTGGCCATGACGATTGTCATGGGGAAAACCGATTTTGACGCCCCCGTTCACCAACAGCAAAGTCAGGTCATCGTGCCGGTCGATACACCGGGTTTCCGTGTCGAACGGATGCTGTCGGTGTTCGGCTATGATGAACTGCCCATCGGTCACGCCGAGGTGGTTCTGGAGAATGTGCGGGTTCCGGTTGAAAACCTGATCGCAGGTGAGGGTAGGGGTTTCGAGGTTGCTCAAGGCCGTCTCGGACCAGGCCGTATCCACCACTGCATGCGCGTGATCGGCGCTGCCGAGCGGGCGCTGGAACTGATGGTGGACCGTCTGTTGTCGCGGGTGGCTTTCCGAAAATCCTTGGCCGAACATTCGGTATGGGAAGAAAGGGTGGCAGACGCCCGTACCCAGATCGAGATGTGCCGCCTGCTGGTTCTAAAGGCCGCATGGATGATGGACGAGGTCGGTGCCAAGGGCGCACGTTCCGAAATCGCCCAGATCAAGGTGGCGGCACCGCGCATGGCCTTGAAGGTCATCGACGATGCCATTCAGGCCTTTGGCGGGGCAGGGGTTTCCGGTGATACGCCTCTGGCGGAGTTGTACGCCACTGTGCGGACCTTGCGCATCGCCGATGGTCCGGACGAAGTCCATAATCGCACGATTGCGCGGCTGGAATATGCAGCTCGCGCTGTAAAGGCAGGCCACTAAGCTCAGCCTTTTTCGGAACGGGTCTGGGCTGCATCGCGTTCCTTCTGTCGGGTCCACTGTCGGGCCGAAGGACAGAGGGAACCGATGCAGTCTGCTCCAAGCCCCCTTCCGCTCGCTTCAACTGTCGCGTTCGAGCGATACAAGCGTGTAAGGGCTAAAACCCTTGATCTGGTATCGGGTTTGTCGCCCGAGGACATGGCGGTGCAATCCATGCCGGATGCCAGTCCAACCAAATGGCATCTGGCGCATACCAGTTGGTTCTTCGAGGCTATGATCCTGTCGCGACAGAGCGATTACCGCCCAGTCGATCCTCATTTTCAAACGCTTTTTAACTCGTATTACGAAGCCTTGGGCCCGCGCGTCGCGCGACCGGATCGTGGCCTGATGACCCGTCCATCCTTGCTTCAGATCCTGTCCTATCGCCATGAAATCGACCGCAGGATAGCGGGGCGATTGATGCAGCCCTTATCGACCAATGAGGCCTATCTTTTTGAGCTGGGCTTGCATCACGAGCAGCAACATCAGGAACTGTTGCTTCAGGATGCGCTCCATCTGTTTTCATCCAACCTTCTGAAGCCGTCTGTCTGGTCACGTGAGCCGCGGACAGCGCCGCTGGCCTCCGCGAGAGGCGGCAAGGTCGGGTTTACCGAAGGGCTGACCGTTATCGGTGCCGCAAAGGATGACGGCTTTGCCTTTGACAACGAAATGCCTGCCCAGCGCGTCTGGCTGAATGCATACGCACTGGATGCCGATCTGGTCACCAATGGCGACTGGTTGGGCTTTATCGAGGACGGCGGCTATCGCAATCCGGCGCTGTGGTTATCCGATGGCTGGGCAATGTTGCGTCAAGAAGGCTGGGACAGTCCAGCTTATTGGCAGGCGGACGATACCGGTTGGACGACCTACAGCCTGACAGGCCAGACTGATCTGGATCCTTCGGCTCCGGTACGGCACATCAGCTATTACGAGGCCGATGCCTATGCCCGATGGGCGGGCGCGAGACTGCCGACCGAAGCGGAATGGGAACATGCCGCACATCATCATGGCAGCGCCTTTGGCAATCTGGACACCGAGGTGTGGCAATGGACCCAGTCTGCCTATGCCCCCTATGCGGGCTTTAGCCCGACCGAGGGAACGGCGTCCGAATACAACGGCAAGTTCATGATCAACCAGATGGTCTTGAAGGGGGGCAGCTTTGCCACGCCACGCGACCACCTGCGTCATTCGTATCGCAACTTTTATTATCCGTCACAGCGATGGGCGTTTTGCGGCCTGAGGCTGGCGCACGATATCGTTCCGACAGAGGAGGCGACATGCAAACCTTTCGAAGTGACCTGATCGAGGGGCTGTCGGCCTCGCCAAAATCACTGTCGCCAAAATGGTTTTATGACGCCGAAGGGTCGCGCTTGTTCGAACAGATCACGCGGCTGGAGGAGTATTATCCCACACGGCAGGAAACGGCTCTGCTGCGACAGACCATCCCCTTTTGGCTGGACCTTATCGGGCCTGAGGCCGTGCTTGTGGAACTGGGCTCGGGAGCCAGCGAGAAGACGCGCATATTGCTGGACGCTATAGCGGGCCTTGCCGCCTATGTGCCGCTGGATATTAGTGAAACAGCCCTGCAAGCGGCTGCCAGCGCATTGCGGGCCGATTATCCGCATCTGGATATCCGGCCTGTACCCGGTGATTTCGAGACCCTTCCGGACCTGCCTGATGATCTGCCGAGTGGACGACGTATCGGCTTCTTTCCCGGCTCGACAATCGGCAATCTGGACCGTGATGCCGCGATCAAGCTTCTGGCAGCCTCGCGCCGGATGTTGGGTCGCAACAGCCTGTTTATACTGGGTGTCGACCTTATCAAGGATCGCGAGACACTGGAGGCGGCCTATGACGATGCCCAAGGGGTGACGTCGGCCTTCAATATGAACCTGCTGCACCGCGCCAATCGCGAACTGGGGACGGATTTCGATACAAATTCGTTCCGCCACCGCGCGATCTGGAACGAGGCCGAGGCCCGTATAGAAATGCATCTGGAGTCATTGCGAGACCAGACGATCAAGCTGGATGGCCACAGGTTCCGCTTCAGGGCAGGCGAGACCCTGCACACCGAGAACTCGCGCAAATTCGATCGAGAACGCGTCGTCGCGCTGGCAGAAGCTGGCGGATGGTCGCTGGTCGAAATGCGTGTTTCGACGTCCCCCTATGTCGCCTTGGCGCTCCTGAGGCCCAAAGAATAAGGGCGCTGTTTGCACAGCGCCCTTGAAAAGAAGTTCTTTGATTTTCTTAGTTCGGCTTGTTGTCTTCTGCCTGCGCTTTAGCGGCGTCTTTGTTGCGCGTACCGTGAGAGGCTTCGCCACCCTTGCGGCCTGCTTGCGCGGCGAGAGAACGGTCTTGCGAGAAGCTGCGCTTCTCGGATGGAACACTGGCACCACCCTTGCGGGCGATCTCGCGCTGACGCGCCGGATCCATAGATGCAAATCCCCGCTTGGAGATGCCCGACGGTTTGCTCTGCACTTGATCGGCCATAACTAAGAACTCCTCTTGTAACTGTCGGCTCACAGGAAAGAAGAGACAAGGATGGCTAAGGTTCCTTGTGCTGATTTCAAATTTTCAACTTTAGCGTGACGCTGCATTCATCCATTTGAAATATTAGATTTAATTTGTTGTAACCTAGGACGGGCCGGAAATATTTCCGTTCATGTTCCGTGACTTCACGACCGCATCACCGACAAAGGGATTGCTGCGGCGTTCATGACCAAAGGTCGAATGAGGACCGTGTCCGGGAATAAAGGTGACATCATCGCCCAGAGGCCAGAGCCTGCCGACGATCGAGTTCACCAAATCTTCGTGCGAGCTTTGCGGGAAGTCGGTCCGACCTACGGAGCCCTGGAACAGGACATCACCCACCTGGGCGAATCGCGCCTCGCGGTTAAAGAAGATGACATGACCGGGTGTGTGGCCGGGGCAGTGATAAACCTCCCAACGGGTCTCGCCGAGGGTCAGTGCATCGCCGTTTTCGAGCCAGCGGGTAGGGGTGAAGCTGCGAGCGTCCGGCAATCCCCATTTTTGACCCTGCTCGGGAATCGCCTCGATCCAGAACAGGTCCGCCTTGTGCGGGCCGATGATTTCAACGCCAGAAATTTCCTGCAAGTCCTGCGCACCGCCGGCGTGGTCAAGGTGACCATGCGTGATCCAGATGGCTTCAAGGGTCAGGCCACGCCGCTGGATTTCCGCATAAAGGGCTTGCGCCGATGCGCCCGGATCAATGACGGCCGCCTTCAAGGTCTTGGTACACCAGACGATGGTGCAGTTCTGCTGAAGGGGTGTGACGGGGCTGACGAGAACGCCAATCGGTGCGGTTTGCTGGTTCATATCCGTGAAATAGCGCTGTCGGACCATCAAAGAAACCCGCCGCGCGTTGACGTACGCGCCCCTTATCGACATAAGGGCGGGCTTCGAGGTACCGCCTTCCGTGGCGGTCCTTTTGCTTATTCCACTCGCGCGCCGTCTCGGCGTCGCCCCAGAGCGTCAGATATCCGACCATGCAAGTCGTCGAAAAGTCGAACGAAGGCCTCAGCCGCGTGATCGCGGTAACCATTCCGGTAGCCGAGCTGAACGAAAAGCTTGAAGCCCGCATCAAGGAAGTCGCCCCCCAGATGAAGCTGAAGGGCTTCCGCCCGGGCAAGGTGCCGACCGCCCACGTCAAGAAGACCTTCGGCCGTGACTTCATGGGCGAAATCATCAACGCCGCGTTGAACGAAACCAGCCAGAAGGCTCTGGACGAAGCCAAGCTGCGCCCGGCCGCCCCGGCCGAGATGAAGCTGACCTCGGACATGGACAAGGTCATCGCCGGTCAGGAAGATCTGGCCTA
>NZ_JAVXCU010000061.1:0-14078 GCF_036659295.1 Brevundimonas sp.
GGCCAGAAGCGTCGTCGGGCAGACAATGGCCACCTGCTGGCCACTCATCGCCACCACAAAGGCCGCACGCAGCGCCACCTCGGTCTTGCCAAAACCGACATCGCCACAGATCAGGCGATCCATCGGCGTGCCCTTGCCAAGGTCCTCCAGCACGTCGCCAATGGCGTTCAACTGGTCGTCGGTTTCCTCATACGGGAAACGGGCACAGAACTCGTCAAACAGACCCGCAGGCGGGGTGATCGCATCGCCGACCTTGAGCGCGCGTTTGGCCGCCAGAGCAATAAGCCCCTCGGCCATTTCGCGCAGGCGTTCCTTCGCCTTGGTCTTACGGGCCTGCCATCCGGCACCGCCCAGACGATCAAGCTGAACGCCCTCGGCGTCCGTACCATACCGCGTAAGAAGATCAATATTTTCAACAGGTAGATAGAGTTTGCTATCACCTGAATACAAGAGCTCCAGACAGTCGTGCGGCGCGTCCTGAATGTCCAGCGTCCGCAAACCCTCATAACGACCGATGCCGTGATCGAGGTGAACCACCAGATCGCCCGCCGTCAGCGCAGACGCTTCGGCAAGGAAGTTTGACGCCCGACGCTTGCGCTTGGGTCGCGCCAGACGGTCGCCCAGAATATCGCTTTCGGAAATCACCACCAGGCTGTCGGTGGCAAAGCCGTGATCAACCGCCAGCACCGCCCGCAGATACACACCTTCGGGTGCCGCCAGCACATCCTTCCAGTCGCGTACGGCCAGAACATGGGTCAGGCCGTGGTCGCCCAGCATAGCCGCCAGACGCTCTGCCGAACCTTCGGACCATGACGCAAACAGTACCCGCTTGCCCGCATCCATCATCTGCTGGGCATAGTCGGCCACGGCGGCGAACAGGTTCACACTGTCCTGCGCCCGCTCGGCGCTAAAGCTGCGCCCCAGTCGCCCGCCCGCATCCTCGCCCGAACCGGTCGACAGCGGGTTCAGACGGCGCACCGCACGACCCGCCAGGGCCATGTTCCACGCCGCATCGTCCAGATACAGCAGTTGCGGGGCCAGCGACCGATAGGCCTGCCCGCCCTTGCCCTTGGCTGCTTCCCTGCGCGCCTCATAGGCATCGTTGGTCAGGTTCCAGCGCTCGGCTCGAGCCTCTTCGGCCTGATTGTCGAGGAAGACCGGCGCATGATCCGGCAGATAGTCAAATACCGTGTCCAGATCGCCATAGAACAGTGGCAACCAGTGCTCGACACCCTGACGACGCGCACCCGCACTGACGGCGGCATACATCGGCTCGTCACCGGGGGCACCAAACAGGTTCAGATAGCCGGTGCGAAAACGCGAGATCGCGTCCTTGTCCAGCAGCACTTCGGAAACCGGCGACAGCGAAATCGATTTGAGCTGTTTGCTGGAGCGCTGGGTTTCAGGGTCGAACGAGCGGATAGATTCCAGTTCGGTGCCGAACATGTCCAAACGTACCGGCTCGTCAAAACCGGCAGGGAACACATCGATCACTCCGCCGCGTACAGCATACTCGCCGCGCACCGAAACCGTCGATGCCTTCACATAGCCATTGGTTGAGACATAGGCCTCAAGGGCATCGGTATCGAGCTCCTGCCCGACCTTGGCCGAAAAGCCCGCCACCGTGACGGCGCGGCGCGGCGGGACCCGCTGGCTGACGGCAGCCACCGTCGCCACAACCAGCAACGGCGTCGTGTCATTCGGATCGCGCGAGGCCAAGCGTGTCAGCGTCGCCATACGCTGGGCCGCAATTGCCGCTGTCGGGCTCAGGCGGTCATAGGGCAGACAATCCCAAGAAGGATACTCAAGAACTTCAATATCTTTTGCATAGAAATTGAAGGCTTGAATAAAATTACCGGACCTTTGGTAATCGCGAGCCACCATCAGTCCCACACCGCCCGCCGCCTTCATTTTCTCGGCAACGATCAGGGCATCCAGCCCCTCGGGCGCACCACCAAGGGTGGCGTCGATACGCTCCAGTCCGGCCTTGCTCATCAACCGATGCCCTTGGCCACTTCAGCCGAAACATGTTCGCGCATAAAGGCGCGCAGACTGTCCATCACCGGTCCCTGATGCTCTGGCGGGGTCGGGTCACGTTCGATGATCCAGCCGTAAAGATACTGGTCCTCGACATCCAGCAGGTCTTCAAAGATCGCCAAATCCGCATCACTCAGGGTCGGGGCAATCTGGTCGGCATAGGGGCCCAGCACCATGTCCGCCTCGCGGAAACCGCGACGCCATGCGCGATAGGCGATCCGCCCCAGACGCACCTTGCGATCGGTTTCAAAGCGTTCGTTTTCGGAGCGGAAATTCAGTTCAGACACGCGAAATCCTTGGCCAATACGGCAAACTCTATATCAGTGATGTCAGATAGCGCTCTACAGACCGCTTCGCCAGTTCTGATCGGCACGCTATGGTGATCGTGATGCGGCCCGAGATTCTCTTTCCCCTGTTTGCACCGGTCACCACGCTGAAAGGCGTAGGCCCGCGTATGGCTCCCCTCGTCCAGAAACTGGCGGGGCCTTTGGTGCGTGATCTGGCTTTCTATCCGCCTAATGGCGTGATCCAGCGCCGCCGCACAACGGCGGCCGAAGCGGTCGAGGGCGAGATCGCCATTTTCGAAGTGACGATCAACCGCCTGATCCCGCCTCATAAAATGGGGGCACCGATCAAGGTCCGTGCCTTTGACGGCACCGGCTTTGTGCATCTGATCTGGTTTGCCGGATCGCCGCGCCACATCGAAGGTCTGGCCCCGACGGGTTCTGTGCGTCTGGTCACCGGCAAGGTCGAGAAGTTCAATAACGAGGTGCAGATTTCGCACCCCGACTACATCCTGCCCGTCGAAAAGGCCGACGAAATCCCGCTGGCCGAGCCGACCTATCCGGCCACGCAAGGTCTGGGGTCGCGGCAAATCCGCAAACTGTGCATGGCCTCGGTCGCGCTAGCCCCGCCGCTCAGCGAATGGCAGGACGAGGCATGGATCAAGCGCCAGCAATGGCCGGACTGGCAGACCGCCCTGCAAGCCGTCCACGCCCCGCAAAACGAACTTGATCTTCAACCCGAGGCCCCTGCCCGTGCGCGTCTGGCCTATGACGAACTGCTGGCGCACCAGATGGCACTGGCCCGCCGCAAACTGAAGCGCCAGTCCACGCCTGCGCCTGTCATCCGCGCGGGCGAGGCCTCGCATCGCCTGCTGGACGCCCTGCCGTTCAAACTGACCGGCGCACAGGCCCGCGCCATCGAGGAAATCCGCCACGACCTGAAATCCGGCGAGCAGATGGCCCGTCTGCTGCAAGGCGATGTGGGTTCGGGCAAGACGGCTGTGGCCGCTGTGGTGCTGGCCGATGCCGCCGCCAGTGGCTTCCAGTCGGCTCTGATGGCCCCGACCGAGATTTTGGCCCGCCAGCACGCCGAGAAACTAGGCCCCCTGCTGGCGCAGGCCGGTATCAGTTCCATCCTGCTGACAGGCCGCGACACCCCCGCCGTCAAACGTAAAAAGGCCGCTGCTATTGCTGCGGGCGAGGTTCAGGTGGCCATAGGCACCCACGCCCTGTTTCAGGATGCGGTCGAGTTCCAGAATCTCGCACTGGCCGTTATCGACGAGCAGCACCGTTTCGGTGTGCGCCAGCGCCAGCAGCTTCAGGACAAGGGCCGCAGCGGCGTCCACCTGCTCAGCATGTCGGCCACGCCCATTCCGCGCACGCTGGAACTAACCCAGTATGGCGAACTGGATGTCAGCCGACTGAACGAGAAACCGCCCGGACGGACCCCCGTGACCACCGCCGTCCTGCCACTGGTGCGGATTGGCGAGGTCGCCAAGCGCCTGAAGGCTGCGGTCGCGGCGGGGGCTCAGGCCTATTGGATCTGCCCTCTGGTGGCGGAATCCGAGGCCATCGATCTTGCCGCCGCCGAGGACCGTGCCGAGGACTTGCGTAAATATCTAGGCACCGAGGTCGGTCTGGCCCACGGCCAGATGGCCGGTGCCGAACGCGAGGTGGTGATGAACCGCTTTGCCGCCGGAAAACTGCCGGTGCTGGTCGCCACCACCGTTGTCGAGGTAGGCGTGGATGTGCCCAATGCCTCGATCATGGTGATTGAGCATGCCGACCGCTTCGGTCTGGCCCAGCTTCACCAGCTACGTGGCCGCGTCGGGCGCGGGGCCAAGGCGTCGTCCTGCATCCTGCTCTATGGTGCGGGCGAAGATGGCGGTTTGGGCGAAACAGCGACCAAACGTCTGGAAATCCTGCGAAATACCGAGGACGGCTTTGTCATCGCCGAGGAAGATTTCCGCCTGCGTGGCGGCGGCGATCCGCTGGGCCTGCGCCAGAGCGGTTTTCCGGCCTATCGCTTTGCCGATCCGATCAAGCATCGCCAGTTGCTGCTGGCGGCGGCCGATGATGCCCGCATCATGATGGGCCGCGACCCCAAGCTGCAAAGCCCGCGCGGTCAGGCCATTCAGGTTCTGGAAAGCCTGTTCGACTGGCGCACCGACAGGCCCAATATCGACTAGAGCCGACCGGCCTCCTGCAACCGCTCCATCATCCATACGCGGGCGGGGGGCAGCGGCTTGTTCAGCGCATGGAACACATACTGTTCGAGGAAGTGGCCGGTCAGGGCGAGACCATCATTCACGTCTCCCTCGTCCAACCCTGCCTGTGCGCCCAGCATAAAGGGCGGCAGGCGTAGCAGCTTGTCGGCATATGGCGCGCCCGCCGTGCGGCTGACGGCGCGGCCCGTGCGCGGGCTGACCCAGACTAGATCGTCCATCTCGCCTGTCGAGGCACAGCGCGACAGGTCCAACCCGAAACCAAGCGTTTCCAGCAAACCCGCCTCGTAGCGCACGAAAATGGCGGGCCAGATCTCTGCAATCGCGAACGCCCCCATCAGGGCCTCGAACGCATAGAACGCCCCCGGATGTGGTTCGCGTTCTGGCAAGGCACCTGCGGCCACAGCAGCGGCAGCATTCAATCCTATCAGCGCCAGCGGATCATCAAACAGGCTGGCCGGACCCTCGCCCATCGGCTCCAGCCGCGCCGAGCCGAGTTGGTCCGAGGTGCGCGAGCGAAACTCGGCCATCACCTTGGTTCCCGCCTGCAGGAACGGCTTCATCTTGCGCGACGCCCCGCCCGCCACATAGGCCGCGCGGCGACCATATTGCTCGGTCAGTAGCTCGACGACCGCGCCCGTATCACCATGCAGACGTGCCGACAGCACAAAGGCGTCGTCCTGAAACTCCATCTCAGTCGGCCTTGATCGCGGCCACGACATCACGGGCCTTGTCGTTCGGCACGGTGAAGCTGAGGACATATTGCTGGATTTTCCAGTCATCGCCCCGTTTCACCACCACGCCCGAGCCGCGAACCTGACCATAGCTGTCATTGTCCAACAGTTCGTCGAACACGGCCACACAGCGGCAGGGCTGGTCCAGTATTTCAAGATGGCGGTCTGTTACCCGATAGGTCCAACCCTGCCCTTTAGCAAAGTAAGGCTCGGCATAGGCTTTGAACTGATCCAGCGACCAGCGCTCGCCCGCATCGGTGCCGATGAAACGGGCATCGGCTGTGAAGGTGTCAAAATAGGTCGCGCCATCTGCCTGTGATGCGGCCGCGTGCATACGGTTGATGACTTCCCCGGGCGAGCTTTGCGATTCGGCTTCGGGTGACAGGATCAGAGCGGCAGTCATCAGGGCATAGATCATGCCTATGTTCTATACCTGTTCTCACTTCACACAAGATGCCCGCAATGTTGCACCGCAGCATTCGGCAGCTTTTTGAAGGCTCGGGCGTTTCTAACGCGACTGTACGACTAAAGGCGGATTGGAATCAGCCAGTTGCCACCTTTAAGCCATGCTTGTCGCCTCACCGCATGAAGGCGTTTCTATAGGGTTGAGTATGTCCGTCATCCGCAATCAGGCGCTAAAGTCGAAAGTCATGTCCGCCGAGGACGCCGCCGCTCTTATTCCGAACGGCGCGAATGTCGGCATGAGCGGCTTTACCGGCTCGGGCTATCCCAAGGCGGTTCCGACAGCTCTAGCGGCGCATATGGAGGCCGCGCGTAACGCAGGCGATCCATTCCGCATCAGCGTCTGGACCGGCGCATCAACCGGCCCCGAACTGGACGGCGAACTGGCCAAAGCCGACGGCATCGAATTCCGCCTGCCCTATAATTCCGACCCCATCGCCCGCGAGAAGATCAATTCGGGCAAGATGGAATATCTGGACATGCACCTGTCGCAGGTTGCCCCTGTGGCTTGGCAGGGCTTTCTTGGTCCGCTGGACACGGCGCTGGTCGAGGTGGCCGGTATCACCGAAGACGGCGATCTGGTGCCGTCCTCGTCAGTGGGCAACAACAAGACCTGGCTGGACCGCGCCGACCGCATCATTCTCGAGGTGAACCGCTGGCAGAACCCTGCGCTGGAAGGCATGCACGACATCTATTACGGCACGGCCCTGCCGCCCAACCGTGTGCCGATCCCGCTGGTGCGCGCGGACCAACTGATCGGCCAACCGACCTTCAAGGTGAACCCCGACAAGATCGCCGCCATCGTCGAAACCGATGCGCCGGACCGAAACTTGCCGTTCGCAGCCCCCGATGACAGCGCCCGCGCCATTGCCGGTCACCTGATCGAGTTCCTGAAGAACGAAGTCAAACAAGGCCGCCTGCCCGCCTCGCTTTTACCGCTGCAATCGGGCGTGGGCAATGTGGCCAATGCCGTGCTGGCGGGCCTGAACGATGGCCCGTTCGAGCGTCTGGCCGCCTATACCGAAGTGCTGCAAGACGGCATGCTGGACATGCTGGACAGTGGCAAGCTGACGGTCGCCTCGGCCACGGCCTTTTCGCTATCACCAGAAGCGGCCGCTGATCTGAACAGCCGCATGGAAAGTTTCCGTGGCCGTATCATTCTGCGCCCGCAGGAAATCTCGAACCACCCAGAGATCATCCGTCGTCTGGGCTGTATCGCCATGAACGGCCTGATCGAAGCCGACATCTATGGCAATGTGAACTCGACAAATGTCATGGGCTCGCGCATCCAGAACGGCATCGGCGGTTCGGGCGACTTTGCCCGCAACGCCTATATTTCCTGCTTCGTCACGCCTTCGACGGCCAAGGGCGGCAAGATCTCGGCCATTGTGCCGATGGCCTCCAATGTCGATCACATCACGCAGGACGTGCAGGTCATCGTGACCGAGCAGGGTCTGGCCGATCTGCGCGGCCTGTCGCCCAAGCAACGCGCCAAGGTCATCATCGCCAACTGCGCCCACCCGACCTATCGCGACATGCTGCAGGACTATTACGACCGCGCCCTGTCGTCGTCATACGGCCTGCAAACGCCGCACATGCTGAACGAAGCCCTGTCGTGGCACCAACGCTTCATCGAAACCGGCTCGATGCTGCCTGCCTAAGGCACGCAGAGCGAACAAAAACAAAGGGCCGGAGGATATCCTCCGGCCCTTTTCTTATCTTGCCATCGCAGTGGGGAATGGATGCCCCAGCGCCTCGGCCATGCCCTGCTGGCTCAGCAGGAAGACCTGATCGCGCAGGTGATAGTTGTTGGACAACACCACCACCGTCACCTTCTGGCTCGGCTCATAGGTGACCAGATTGCGGAAACCCGACCACGAGCCGGTGTGATAGATCTGAAGCTCTTCAAACGGCTGGTTGGTGCGCTCGCCCAGACGGTTGGCAAACACACCCAGACCATAGGCGCGGTGCGGTCTGCCGCGTTCTTTCGGCGTATCGGCAGGCGCATGGTCGGCGATGAACTCGGCATAGGACTTGCCCGACAGCACATGCCCGCCATGCAGCGCACGGTTCCACATCAGCATATCGTCCAGCGTGGAGTACAGCGCCCCCGCCCCCGGAATGATACTGACATTGGCATTGGGCTGCGGGGTCAGGCCTTGCGGGAACAGGCCATAACCCATGGCCAGACCTTGCGTGTCCGCATGGACATCCGAGCCGGTATTGCTCATGCCCAGCGGCTCGAACAGGGCCGTTTTCAGATAGTCCTCATAGGCCATGCCGCTGACCTTGGAGACAATATAGGCCCCGACATTAAAGCCGACATTGTTGTAGCGGACCTTGGTGCCCACGGGGAATTGCAGGCCATATTGCGTGGACTTGGCCATCAGTTCTTCTGGGGTGCTCGGCGTGGTGCGAACCAGCCCCCAGTTGGCCTGGGCCATCAGATCGGGGATGCCCGACGTGTGCGACAACACATTGCTAAGGCGAATATCGGCCCAGCGGTCCGGACAGTTCTCGATCCACTTACAGATCGGATCATTCACCGACAGCTTGCCCTCGTCCTGAAGCTTCAGGATGGCCACGCCGGTAAACTGCTTGGACACCGAGGCCAGACGGAAGCGCGTATCCAGCTGGAACGGCGTGTGCTGCTCGTAATTGGCCATGCCATAGGTCTGGCGGAACAGCACCTTGTCGCCCTTGGCCACCAGAACCGCACCCGTAAACTGTTTGGTCCGGGCCATCTGCTCCAGACGTTCTTTCAGTTGCGGCAAGTCCTCGACCACCTGCACCGCAGGCCGTTCAGGCAGTTCCACACGCGCCTGTCCCGAAGGCGAAACACCTTCAGGGCCGGACAAACGGGCGATGATCACACCACCGCCCAACAACGCTACAGAGGCAATCCCGATCAGCAGCCAGGGCCGACGGGTCGCCTTATGGGGAACTTGAAACACTTTTGGCTCAGACGTCGAAATCCAGACCGAACTGGGTATAGAGCGCCTTGGTATCCTGCCATTTGGCATCAACCTTGACGGTCAGGAACAGGTGGATACGGCGATCAAAGATCACTTCCAGCTCTTCACGCGACTTCTGGCCGATCCATTTCAGGGTCTGGCCGCCCTTGCCCAGTACGATAGGACGCTGGCTTTCGCGCTCGACATAGATGGTCTGCTCGATACGGGCCGAACCGTCGGTACGCTCTTCGAAGCTGGTGGTTTCCACCGCCGCCGAATAGGGCAGCTCTTCGTGAACGCGCAGATAGACCTTCTCGCGGGTGATTTCGGCGGCCAGCACGCGGGCAGGAACGTCAGCCGACTGGTCTTCCGGATACAGCCACGGGCCTTCCGGCATAGCCGCGGCCAGACGGGCCTTCAGGTCATCGACGCCATCACCCGACTCTGCCGAAATCATATAGACCTCGGAATAGACGCCGGTTTCAAACAGGCGGTGCGACAGGGCCAACAGCGTATCGCGGCGCATGCCGTCGATCTTGTTGAGGGCCAAAATGACCTTCTGCCCCATACGGGTCAGGTTCTTGATGATGGTTTCGGTGTCCTCGGCCGATTTGCGGTCGGCAGGCGTGCCTTCACGGCCTTCGGCACCCAGATGCGCCTGTGCATCCACCAGATGCACGACAACATCGGCATCTTCGGCACCGGCCCAGGCCGAGGCCACCATGGCACGGTCCAGACGGCGGCGCGGGTTGAACACACCGGGGGTGTCCACCAGCACGATCTGGGCATTTTCATGCATGGCAATGCCACGGATGGGGAAGCGTGTGGTCTGGACCTTTTGGGTCACGATCGAGACTTTGGAGCCCGTCAGACGGTTCACTAGCGTCGACTTGCCGGCATTAGGCGCACCAATGATGGCGGCAAAGCCTGCGCGGCGTCCCTCGGTGGTCTGGACGGGGTTGTTATCGGTCTCGGTCAAATTACGCCTTCTCGTTTCATTAGTGCGACAGCAGCGGCTTTTTCCGCCTCCTGACGCGAACGTCCGGTAGCCTTGATGGGATCATATCCCACAACTACTACCTCGACCGTAAAGGTCGGGGCATGGTCAGAGCCTGTACGGCCCACAATACTATAGGTTGGCAATGGCTTGCCCTGCCCCTGCGACCACTCCTGTAGCGCAGACTTCGGGTTCACAATCGCCGGTTCGGGCGGCGAGGAAAACTCCTGCGCCCAGGCCCGCTCGAATACGCCGCGTGCCGCATCCAGTCCGCCGTCACGATAAACAGCCGCCAGAATAGCCTCTACAGCATCGGCTATAACTCCGGCCTTTGTGCGGCCACCCGTTTTGGTTTCACCCGCAGACAACCGAAGGGCTGGACCAATGCCCAGCGCCTCGCCCACTCGCGCACAGGCGCTCTTGTCGACCAGAGAGTGCAGACGCGACGAAAGACGGCCTTCGTCGGCTTCCGGAAAGTCACGAACCAGACGGTCCGCCACCAGCAAACCCAGCACACGGTCGCCCAGAAACTCCAGACGCTCGTTATCGCGAGGGGCATTATGCGCCCCCACATCCGAGACGCTGGAATGGGTCAGGGCCCGCTCCAGCAATTCGGGATCAGCAAAATCGTAGCCCAGCTTGGCCATCAGGGCATCAACCGCGATGGCCCTCTGATTGGGGCGTGTCGTCATCAGTTCAGTTTCTGGAAGAAGCGGCTTGGACGCAGATTGGTGAACCAGCTGACCGGATTGAACAGGCTGGCCCCCGGCGACCACGAGAACAGGATCATCTCGGCCTTACCGACCAGGTTTTCTTCCGGAACCATGCCAACGCCCGACATGCTGTCCACGCGGCTGTCGATCGAGTTGTCGCGGTTGTCGCCCATCATGAAGTAATGACCGGCAGGCACCTCGAACACAGGCGTATTATCCAGCTCGAAGTTCGAACCGAAATCCTGCGTCATATAGGTGCGGCCACCCGGCATGGTTTCGCGTACCTTGGTCAGCGAGCGTGTACCGAACAGGTCGTTCATCTGGGCTTCGCTGACGACCACATCGTCAACAGCCACATTATTGATGTACAGCTTGCCCTGACGCATCTGCACCTTGTCGCCCGGCATGCCGATCACGCGCTTGATGTAGTCCACCTTGGGATCACGCGGCAGCTTGAATACAGCAATGTCGCCACGCTTGGGCGCGCGGTCCATGATGCGGCCCTCGAACAAAGGCGGGCTGAACGGGATCGAGTGTTTCGAATAGCCATAGGACCATTTCGACACGACAATATAGTCGCCCTCATAGAGGTTCGGCTCCATCGAGGCCGAAGGAATGGTGAAGGGCTGGAACAGCAAAACGCGCACGACCAGCGCGATCAGCAGCGCGAAAACAATCGTCTTGATGATCTCGACGGTTTCGTTCGCCGCGGACTTTTTCTCGGTCACAGGTTTGGCCTTCTTTCGGCGCCGCGGCGCAGTTATCGGCTTTTCATCTTCGAGTGCTTCCGGATCATCGCCCATATCGAAAGGGGCGTCCCCGTCATCACTCCAAACAGGTTGGCGGGCGGCCTTTTGCGTGGCTGCGTCCGCTTCACCAAACTCAGCCTTGGTGTCGTCGCTCATGGTCTGCTCGAATCCCCCGCAGAATACGGGGCTCAGTTCCGAGCCGTAACCTCTGACGAAACAGCGGGCAAGGCTTCGATGATTACGAATGCTTGAGAATACGGGTATTCATCGGTCATCGTCAGATGAATCCGCGCCTCATAGCCCTCTGGCGTCAAACGGCGCAAATGCTCGGCGGCGTTTCCCGTCAGTTGCAAGGTCGGCTGACCGGACTTGAGGTTCACCACCCCCATGTCGCGCCAGTAAACATCGGACCGTATCCCCGTCCCCAACGCCTTGGCACAGGCCTCCTTGGCGGCGAACCGCTTGGCATAGCTCCATGCCGCATCGGGTTTGCGGTCCGAACGGGTGCGTTCGATCTCGGTAAAGACACGGTTCTTGAAGCGGTCGCCAAAGCGTTCCAGCGTCTCTTCTATGCGACGGATGTCACACAGATCGGAACCGATGCCGATAATCATACGCCCTGCACCGACAGGGCCGCATCCATCGCCGCACGCATCCGGCGGATCGCTGCATCCAGACCGACAAACACCGCCTCGCCAATCAGGAAGTGGCCGATGTTCAGTTCGACAATCTCGGCAATGTCCAGAATGGTGGCCGCCGTCGCATAGTCCAGCCCGTGACCGGCATGGACTTCCAGTCCCAGTGCGTGCGCCTGGGCTGCCGCCGCCTGCAGACGCTTGAACTCGGTGGCGCGATCAGCACCGGACAGGTGGCAATAGCGCCCCGTGTGGAACTCTACGACCTGAGCGCCGACAGCCGCCGAAGCCGCAACCTGTTCTTCGGACGGTTCGATAAACAGCGACACCCGCACACCGGCATCCACCAGAGCCTTTACGACCGGCTGAATGCGGCCCTCATGACCGGCCACGGCCAACCCGCCCTCGGTCGTCACTTCCTCTCGACGTTCCGGTACAAGACAGGCGGCGTGCGGTTTGTGACGCAGGGCGATGGCCAGCATCTCGTCCGTGACCGCCATTTCCAGATTGAGCGGACGGTTGGCGCGGCGGCACAGCGCGCTCAGGACGACAATGTCGGCATCGGTGATGTGGCGACGATCTTCGCGCAGGTGTGCCGTGATACCGTCCGCGCCTGCCGCCAAGGCCTGCTCGGCGGCACGGGCCGGATCGGGATGAGCCCCGCCACGCGCATTCCTGACCGTGGCGACGTGGTCAATATTGACGCCAAGGCGGACGTGACGGGTCATCGGCATACTTCCTTACTTAGACAGACGGCGGCTGCCCGGATCCTCGACCGGCAGCGCAGCCAGTTCCGGCGGCAGAGCATCGGCAGGATAGGCCGGTACATCCATAGTGGCCAAGGCCACCAGCGGCACGCCGACATCGGCACGGCCACCCGAGCGGTCAACAATACAGGCCGCAGCGATCACATCGCCGCCCGCCTTCTTGATGGCTTCGATGCATTCGCGCGACGACAGGCCGGTCGTAACGATGTCCTCGACCATGACGATCTTCTCGCCCGGCTCGACCGAGAAGCCACGACGCAGCTTGAACTCGCCATCGACGCGCTCGACATACATCGAGCGGACCTTCAGGTGCTTGGCGGTTTCATAGCCCGGGATAATGCCGCCGACAGCGGGCGAAATCGCCGCATCGACCGGACCGACCGTGGCCACGACCTTTTCGGCCAGTGCCTTGCACAGACGCTCGCAACGCTCGCCATCCATGAAGACAAGGTTCTTCTGGAGGAAGACGGGGCTGTGCAGACCCGAGGAAAGGACAAAATGACCCTCGCGCAGGGCGCCAGCGTCGCGGAATTCGTTGAGGACGTCTTCAGTGTTCATGGACGTCGTCCATAGACCTGCCAGAGCCGACCCTCAACCCATTGCGCCCTATTCTCGTGCCTCGTTCGGCTGCAAACCGCCTTCCAGTAGCTTGGCCCATACGGTTTGCGCATCATCGGCAAAGGCAAACAGGTCCATATCCGACGGATGGATCATGCCATGCTCGGCAAAGGCCTCGAAATTGATCACCGAGCGCCAGTAGGATTCGTCGAACAGGATGATCGGGATGGTCGGTGCCTTGCCCGTCTGGCGCAGGGTCAGGATCTCGAACAGTTCGTCCAGTGTCCCGAATCCGCCGGGGAAGACCACCAGCGCATTGGCCCGCATCGCCAGATGCATTTTGCGCATGGCGAAATAGTGGAACTGGAAGGTCAGCTCCGGCGTCGAATACGGGTTGGGAAATTGTTCGTGCGGCAGGGTGATGTTGAAGCCGATGGACGGGGCCCCCGCCTCCATCGCGCCGCGATTGGCCGCTTCCATAATGCCCGGGCCACCGCCGGTGGCGATGACGTTATCGCGCGGTTGTCCCACCGTGCCACGGATCGCACCACCCAGTTCGGAGGCAATACGCCCGAATTCGCGCGCGCCTTCATACCAGCGATGCCCCTCGGGAATGCGGGCACTGCCGAACACCACGATGGTCGAGCGCACGCCCCATGCCTGTAAGGATTCCTCGGCCTTGGCGTATTCCATCTGGAAACGCACGCCACGCATGGAATCGCCCAGTAGGAAATCGGAATCCATTGCCGCCATACGATAGGACGGCGAAGCCAGTTGCGCCGCATTGGCGGCGCGACGTTGATCATCATTCATGGATAAACTCCGTGGATTTACCGCGAAGGGACGGGTCAACCGCGAACGCGGTCGACCACATCTACCTTCGGATTGGCCCGTAAGGCGGCCACGATCATCGTGGCATGACGGGCGTCCTTCACCTCGACATCCAGTTCGACGTCGAAGAAA
>NZ_JAVXCU010000062.1:0-14013 GCF_036659295.1 Brevundimonas sp.
GCGGTCCAGCCGTCGTTAACTTCCCAGTTCCAGTTGTGACCGGTTACCGAAGCTTCGGCATTGATGTCGTCGATAATATGATAA
This sequence comes from Brevundimonas sp., assembly GCF_036659295.1. Classification (GTDB taxonomy): domain Bacteria; phylum Pseudomonadota; class Alphaproteobacteria; order Caulobacterales; family Caulobacteraceae; genus Brevundimonas. The sequence goes on from NZ_JAVXCU010000062.1 coordinate 85, forward strand.
CCGGCGTCGATAGCGCCGTACCAGCCGTCCGGCTCGGCCGAAGCAGCACCAGCCGCAAACAGACCTGCGGCGGCGACACTGGCAAGAAGTTTCAGCTTCATGGTGTCCTCTCTCACTGAATTATGAGTGCGATGCCTTCATGTTCCCACAAAGACGCTCAGAGCAACGAACGGCACGCCCGCTCTCTGGTTCCTTAAAATTGCGCAGAATGTGGCGACTGTGGCGCCATTCCAACACTTTATTAGGGGCATTATTTCATGAGTATATAAGGTGTGGTCGCACACATTTGGGAGGTAATGCGTGTCAGATATGTTCAAGGGTCAGGTTGCCATTGTCACCGGCGCTGGCGGAGGCCTGGGGCGCGAACACGCGCTGGCACTGGCTGCGCGCGGGGCCAAGGTGGTCGTCAATGATCTGGGCGGTGCACGCGATGGATCGGGTGCTTCTCAATCTGCCGCTGAAGCGGTCGTCGCCGAAATCGTAGCCGCTGGAGGCGAGGCCATGGCCAGTGCCGCCTCGGTGACCGATTTCGAGGCCGTCAGCCAGATGATTGCCGAAACCATGACCAAGTGGGGTCGCGTCGACATTCTGGTCAATAATGCCGGCATCTTGCGCGACAAAAGCTTCGCCAAGATGGAGCTTGGGGACTTCCGTCTGGTGGTAGATGTCCATCTGATGGGGGCCGTCAACTGCACCAAGGCGGTTTGGGACATCATGCGTGACCAAAATTATGGCCGCATCGTCATGACCACCTCGTCGTCAGGCCTGTTCGGCAATTTTGGCCAGTCCAATTACGGGGCTGCCAAGATGGCTCTGGTCGGACTGATGCAGACCTTGTCGATCGAGGGTGCCAAGAACGATATCCGCGTCAACTGTCTGGCCCCCACGGCCCATACCCGCATGACCGAAGATCTAGGCCTTCCACTGGAAGCCTTGGCTCCGGCCCTTGTCACGCCCGGACTGCTACATCTGGTCAGCCCTGACGCCCCCAGCCGTTGCATTCTGGCCGCTGGCGCAGGTGGCTTCGAGCGCGCCTATGTCACTTTGACGCAGGGCGATTTCATCACCGGCCCCGATGCCGCAGAGCAGGTGGCGGCCCGCTTTGACAAGATATCCGACCGTACCGGTGAAATCATACCCGAGATGGGCGCAGCCCAAGGCATGATCGAGCTCACCAAAGCACAGCCCGCTCAAGGATAAGATCAATGGAGTACAGGCGTAATGAATGGCCTGTACTCCATATTTTTAGATCAATAGGGCCGCAAAATCAGACCTGTGCGCCGCAAAAAACCAACGTATCGTTGTCAGCCTGCACCGGATGGCGTTAATCACACGAGATTAGAGACACTCGCGTCACTGGAACGACTATGACCACTTCATCCGGGCTCCCCCCTTCCGATGCTGTCATCGCTATGACCGAACGAGCCCGAAGCGTCATCCAGCTCAATATCGCCGCCCTGCAAAAGCTGGACGAGACACTGGACGATTCAATTGCGCGGGCCTGCGCCATCATCCTGTCGCGTCCCGGCTATGTGGTGGTCACCGGCATGGGCAAGTCGGGTCACATCGGTGGCAAGATCGCCGCCACCATGGCCTCGACCGGCACCAATGCCTTTTTCGTACACCCCGCCGAGATGAGCCATGGCGATCTGGGCATGTTGCGCCCCGATGTCACTGTGCTGGCCATTTCCAATTCGGGCGAAAGTCGCGAATTGCGCGATCCGCTGATCTATTGCCAGCGTAACAATATTCCCGTCATCGGCATCACCCAACGTAAGGACAGCCTGCTCGGACGCCATTCGCAGGTTGTCCTGGAAATGCCCAAGGTGGCAGAAGCCTGCCCCGAAGGTCTGGCCCCGACGACATCCACGCTGATGACACTGGCCCTTGGCGATGCCCTTTCCATGGTCCTGATGGAGCAGCGCGGCTTTACGCGCGAAGATTTTGGCCTGCACCATCCGGGCGGGGCCCTTGGCATGAGCCTGCAATCGGTCCGCGAGTGGATGGGCGACCATGCCGCCAATCTGACCACGGTGGCGCTGGATGCTAATTTCACCGATATTGTCTCGGCGATCACCGAAGGTCGCAAGGGCACTGTTGCGGTTCTCAATCCCGACAAGACTCTGGCCGGTATTATTACCGACGGTGACGTGCGCCGCGCCTTCAGCCGCGACATCTCTACGATCACCGCCGCCGACATTATGAGCCGCTCGCCGATCACCGTCGATCCGGACCAGCGTATGCGTGACGTCGTGGACCTGTTGACGACCAACAAGATCAGCAATCTTTATGTCGTCGAGGACAACCGTCCGGTGGCTGTGATCCACCTCGCCGAGCTTATGCAAGCCGGTTACGTTTCCTGATGCATCCCACCGTACTGCTAGATGCCAGCCGGTTGCTCAGCCGAACCGAGCGGGCTGCGCCTACGGGTATAGACCGTGTCTGCTTGGCCTATGCCGAATGGCTGATCGCCCATCCGTACTACCGGATGGTGCCTGTTCGGGCCCGCAAGGGACAACTGGCTCTGGTATCCAATGACTGGTTCCGCGACCGCATCAGCGAAATGAGATCGCGCTGGAACGGCTTGTCCGAAGTGCAGGACCGCCCGCAGGACACGGCTCTGCTTCAAGCACTCAGCGCCACACAGCGCCCGCAATACTCGGTGCGCTCGCCCCTGCCGGTCACCACAGAAACGCGTAAAAAACGCCACGTCGCACGACAGTTTTTCCGCGCGCGCCGCACGGCCCTGCCGTCGGCCATGGCCTATATCAATGTCGGCCATACGGGGCTGGACGAGCCTGAACTCCTGACTTCGCTTCAGGAGGCCGGTATTCCCCGCCTGTTGATGGTTCACGACCTCATCCCTGTGACCCATCCGCAATATTGCCGCCCCGGCGATGACGAAAAACATGCCCGCCGCATACGCCATGCCCTGTCACTGGGCAGCCATATCATTGCCAACAGTGCCTATACGGCCAGTGAACTTGGGCGGTTTGCGACAGCCAATGACCTGCCCAACCTGCCGGTCGATGTCGCGCATCTGGGCCTCGAAAGCCACCTTGGCCAATCCGAGCCTCTGGTGACCACACGCCCCTATTTCGTACATGTCGGCACGATCGAAGGCCGCAAAAACCTCGCCTTTATCCTGAGCCTGTGGCGCACACTGACAGAACAGATGGGCGATCAGACCCCGTCACTGATTTTGATCGGACGCTATGGCTGGGAAAACGAGGCGGAATTGGCGCTGCTGCACCGCTGCCCCGAGCTTCAGGGCCTGGTTCATCAGGCCGAGGGAATGTCTGACAACACCCTGACCCGTATCATGCTGGGCGCACAGGCCGTCCTGTCCCCCTCCAGCGTCGAGGGCTTTGACCTGCCCGCTGTCGAGGCCTCCGCACTGGGTGTGCCCCTGATTGCCTCCGACATTCCCCCGCATCGCGAACTGGTCGGTCATGCCCGCCTTATTGATCCGCTCGACGGTCTTGGCTGGATGTCTGCCATCAAAGACTACAGCGCCCGAAAACCCGTGGCACCACAGTATATTGCCCCGAACTGGGTCGAACATTTTGCGATTATAGAAGAACGGATACTCAACCCTCTGGCGACTTTGCATCAACAGGGGTAAGTCTCTGTGAAACGGAATTTAGAGCTTCATATGACCAGAACTGCTGCAAGCCTGATGATCCTGGCCCTTCTTGCAGGTTGTCAGACCTTGCCGCGTGACGGACCGTCAGGCATGGGCGTGAACAAAGGAGCCACGTCCACAGATGCAACACGCAGCTATGCGATGGTTGATCTGAGCTTCGAACTGAGCGAGCGCCTGCGTCTTGCACCGCCGCGCTCCTTTGCCGGTCTGGCCCTAGCTGACAGTCACGAGCCCACAGACATCATCGGTATCGGCGACACTCTAGCCGTCAGTATTTTTGCGCCTGGTACCAATTTATTTGGCAGCGGTGACAACAGCCCTTCGCTGCCGCCCCTCACGGTCGATCGTAATGGCGCTGTGCCCGTTCCTTATGCAGGTTCGGTCAATGTCCGAGGCATGACCCCGGGTGAGGCCGCAACCGCTATCCGCCGTTCGCTTGCTGGCAAGGTGGCCAATCCGCAGGTGGTGGTCACAGCCAACTCTGCCTCCAACGCGGTCACGGTTCTGGGCGATGTCCGCAATCCGGGCCGTCAGTCGCTCAATGCCAATAATGACCAGTTGCTAGACATCATCGCTGCTGCCGGAGGCTCGTCACGGTCACCTTACGATGTCGACGTCGTGATTATGCGCGAAGGCCGCACCTATTCGGCCCCGATGTCTGTCGTCACCACCAAGTTTGACGAAAACATCCGTCTGCAACGCGGCGACCAGATCAATCTGACCTATCGCCCGCGTCGCTTCTCGTCGTTCGGGGCCTTTAATGCTGTGGCCCGTAGCGAGTTGCCGCCCGGACCGCTGACCCTCAGCGAAGCTCTCAGCGGCGTCGGCGGTCTGGACACCAATCAGGCCAATGCCCGTTCGGTTCTGGTCTTCCGCTTCGAGCGCCCCGAAGTCGCCGGCGCACTGGGCCTGACCCAACCGGTGACCTCGCGCGGCGTGCCGGTGGTTTACCGTCTGAACCTGAATGAAGGTCAGGGCTTCTTCATTGCCAGCAATTTCCAGATCGAACCGGATGACATCATCTATGCGCCACGTGCGGGCGCAGCCGAGATGCGTAAATTCTTCGAAGTGGTCCAGAGCATGACCCGCATCGTCTACGATGTGTCCGTAACCAATTCTGCTCTTACCAACTAATGGGCATTCGGGACCGCATCCGTCTGGCATTGGGCATTTCGTCCCGTGCCGCGCCTGCGGTCATTCCCGAAGCCCCTAGAGAGGGTCTGGCAATGCCCGATGATCTGCCCCGGCAGATCGTCAGGGTTCAGGAGGCTTCACTGGACATTTACCACCAGCACGGCATCCCCACAGAAGATGGTAGCTATTGCGCCAAGGGGCCGGATGCCCCGTGGGAAAAGCTGCCGGACGGCCTGACCCCCGCCGAAAAATGGAACCTACTGCAAGCCGCTCCCGAGGGCGCAGGCTGGCGCTTCGGCACACGCGCCAGCCTCGGGCGTCACAGTCTCAACGAAGACGTGCGCCAAGCCTCCAGCCTGCTCCAGACCTGTGATGCCCTACGCCAGAAACTGGAAAGCGACGAGGCAATCACAGCCAGCGATATCGCCGATGCCCTGCTGCTCGGCACGGCATCGGGCCTGTTGCTGAAGACACGGAACACCAAGGCCGATGGCGAAACCTATGCGCCCCTGGTGTTCACCTCGGTTGTAGTCAAAAACTAGGCTGGCTCCAGCTCCACGGCCTTGGCCAGAAGTTCCAGCGAACGCACACGGGCCTGCGGGTCCCAGATCTGGCTGGTCACCATCAGTTCGTCCGCTCCAGTGCGCTCGACAAAGGCTTTGATGGTTTCGCGCACCGTTTCAACAGAGCCGACAGCGGCACAGGACAGGGCGGAATCCACCACAGCCTTCGAGGTGCCATCCAGACGCTCGTAATAACCCTCGACCGGCATAGGCAGCTTGCCCGCCTTGTTCAGTCTCAGATTCACAAAGGCCTGCTGTACGGAGCTGAACAGCTTTTGCGCCTCGGCATCTGTATCGGCGACAAAGGCATTATAGCCCAGCATCACATAGGGTTTGTCCAGATAGGGCGAGGGTCGGAAGGTCTGGCGATAGATATCGATGGCCCGCATCATCTCGCCCGGTGCGAAATGGCTGGCAAAGGCATAGGGCAGCCCCAGATGGGCCGCCAACTGCGCGCCATAGGTGGACGAGCCCAGTATCCACACCTTCACCGGTTGATCCTCTCCGGGATAGGCCGCGATACGCTGGTCCTCAACCACCGGCTCGAACCAGCGCATCAGTTCCATCACATCCTGCGGGAAGCTGTCCACATCGCCCTGTAAGGTCCGGCGTAGGGCACGGGCTGTCATCTGGTCGGTTCCAGGCGCACGCCCCAGACCCAGATCGATCCGGTCGCCATACAGGGCCGCCAGAGTGCCGAACTGTTCGGCAATCACCAGAGGCGCATGGTTGGGCAGCATGACACCGCCAGCACCCACGCGGATCGTCTTTGTCGCCGCTGCCACCGCCCCGATCACGACCGAAGTCGCCGCACTGGCAATGCCGGGCATGTTGTGATGTTCGGCCAGCCAGTATCGCTTATAGCCCAGCCTCTCGGCATGGCGTGCCAGATCAATCGTATTGTGAAGCGCCTGTCCGATGCTGGAACCGGAGGGCACGGGTGCGAGATCAAGAATTGAAAAAGCGGTCATCCCTCCGATATGGTGACGTCTTGTCGTGACACCATAGCGGGGATGACCGCTTCACAAGAAATCAGACCGATCAGCAGTCGCCGATACGTTCCGAGGTAATCGTCATCTTGGTTTCAGCCATGTTCGGCGCCGGTGCCGGATCCATTTTGGTCGTGACCTCGGTCACATAGCGGCTGTTGAAATCACCGGTAATGCGCACCGCAGATGTCGCGGTCATATTGCCCGGCATCTTGCAGGTCGATGTGGCCACAGTCGCATCACCCTCACGGCTGTAAGGCGTAACACTACACTCGGCCCCTTGGGTTTGGCCCGCGCCTACCGGAGCTTCCAGCACGGCCTCGGTCACGCAAATCTCTGTCGGAGGAATGGCGACACCGCCCGGCATGCCGGTCATAGCCGTCGTGATACGCCACTTACCGGGTTTTGGCCCTTCGAGCATGGCGGGGGCGCTATCGCCCCCCTTGGCGGCTGTGCCCGCCTCACCTGCCGGAGCCTCGGCATTGTTACTACAGGCCGCCAGCCCCATAATACCGATAACAGCAACGCAACCGATGTTCGCAAAACGCATGACATATCTCCCAAGTGTCAATCATTGCACCTGCGAGAACGCCATATTCTGAACATAGTTCAGTAAGGCAGCGTTTAATCCATCACCACGCCGGTCGTGCGCAGAATCTCGGCACGCAGTTCGGGCAGGCCCAGACCCTTCTCCGAAGAGGTCACGGCGACATGGGGATAGGCGGCCGGACGCTTGGCAATCGCTTTTAGGGTCTCGGCCTGAACCTTTTCGGCCTCGCCCTTTTTGAGCTTGTCCGCCTTGGTCAACACGATCTGGTACGACACTGCCGCCAGATCGAGTGCATCCAGCGCCTCGTCATCGACCTTTTTCAGACCGTGGCGGGCGTCGATCAGCAGATAGACCCGTTTCAGGGTCACCCGACCGCGCAGATAGTCGCGGCCGAGGTCCTGAAACTTCTTCACGGTGCTCTTGGAGGCCTTGGCCCAGCCATAGCCCGGAAGGTCCACCAGACGTATCTTGTCGTCCAGATTGAAGAAGTTGACCTCGCGGGTACGGCCCGGCTCGTTGGAGGCACGCGCCAGCTTGTGCATGCCCACCAGACCGTTGATCAGGCTGGACTTGCCCACATTCGAGCGACCGGCGAACGCGATCTCGGGAAGATCAGGCGTAGGCAGTTGCTCGATCTTGGCGCAGCCGAGCATGAACGTGGCTTGACGCGAAAACAGGACGCGTGCGGCCTCGATCTCTTCGGCGGGGTATTCGCCAACCTTGGGTTCGTCCAACGGATCAGCCCTTCTTGAAACGGGCAAAGAAGGTGTCGATCGGGTTCTCTGCCTTGAATTTGTGCATGATCACATACTGCTGCAGGATCGACAGGATGTTGTTCCACGCCCAGTAGATCAGCAGGCCAGCCGCGAACGGGGCCATGATGAAGGTGAAGACCAGCGGCATCAGTGCAAAGATCTGACGCTGGACAGGGTCCTGTGCCGGCGGGTTCATCGACATTTGCAGCCACATGGTCAGACCATAGATCAGCGGCAGGACGCCCAGATGCAGCGGGCCGCCCAACAGGCCACCCAGCAGCGGAATCGCGGCCGGATCGAACGGGATGGCACCGAACAGGTTCCAGATGGTCGTCGGATCTTTTGCCGACAGGTCCTTGATCCAGCCAAAGAACGGCGCATGGCGCATTTCGATGGTCACGAACAGCACCTTGTACAGCGCATAGAAGACCGGAATCTGCACCACAATCGGAAGGCAACCCGCCAGCGGATTGATCTTCTCGCGCTGGTACAGGGCCATCATTTCCTGCTGCTGCTTTTGCGGGTCCTTGCCGTGCTTCTTCTTCAGTTCTTCCAGCTTGGGCTGCAGCATGCGCATCTTCGACATCGAAGCGTACGACTTGTTGGCCAGCGGGAAGAGAACCAGCTTGACGACCACGGTCAGGGCCAGAATGGCCAGACCGAAATTGCCTAGCAGGCCAAAGAAGAATTCCAGAACTGCAAAGATCGGACGGGTCAGGAACCAGAACATGCCCCAGTCAATCGCATAGACGAAGCGCGGCAGGCCGAGGCTCTCTTCGTAGGACTTCAGAATCTCGTTGCGTTTCACACCGGCGAACAGGCGTTGCGTCTCGGTGATCTGCTTGCCCGGAGCGATGATGTGAGCGGCGCCCAGCATATTGGCTTCGTGCACATCGACGTTCTGGACGTTACGCACGGTGAAGCGGGCGTCGATCTTTTCGTCCTGAGCCGGGATCAGAGCAGCCAGCCAGTATTTGTCGCTGATGCCCATCCAGCCGCCGGTGGAGGTCTTCTCCACGCGCGCCTTCTTGGCCCAGTCCTTGTATTTGATCTGCTCGGTCGAATAGGAGGTGCCCTGCCCGAAAGTGCCGATGGCGCCCTCGTGCGAAATCATCTGCTTGCCTAGATCATCGGCAATGCCCTGACGCTCGACGCGGCCATAAGGGGCGATGGTGATCGAGGTTGCGCCCAGGTTGGCGACCGTGTCCTTGACCGTGAACAGGTACTGCTCATCGACCGAGATGTTGCGGGTAAAGCGCAGGCCGTTGCCGTTGTCCCACATCAGTTCAACCGGCGTGGACGGGGTCAGCTTGTCGCCCTTGCTCAAGGTCCAGACCGTGTTCGGACCGGGGACGCCGCCAGCGACGTTTTCACCGCGCCAGCCGAACTGGGCGAAATAGGCGTGCTCCATACCTTGCGGACGGAACAGTTCGACCGGAGCATCGCTGCCCAGATCCTGTTTGTAATTGGTCAGGAACAGATCGTCGATGCGGCTGCCCAGCAGCGACAGCGAGCCTTTGACCGTACCGGTTTCGATCTGTACGCGACCGGCAGCGCCCAGCGCCGCCGAACGGTCGGTCACAAATGCACCGCCCGCCAGTGTGGCCTCGGCATCGCCTACAGCGGTGCCGGCCTCCTGAGACATTTCAGCCGTCGCGATACGGGCCGCACGCTGTTGGTCAGCCTGCGGCTTCATCACGGCGAAATAGTAGAAGCCCATAATCAGGGCCGCGCACACGAAGAAGATGATTGTGTTGCGCGAATTTTCTCTTTGCATCGGGATCAGCGGTCCTGGTCAGCGGCCTGTGTGGCGGGGCGCGGTTGATCGTTATGGGACGCACCGGAAACACCACCCTTAGAAAGGGATGGATCGGTACGCATCTTGGAGAGCCTTGTAAGCGCCGATTTCACATCGTCAAGCAATCGGTCCCAGTCGCGCTCGGCTGTGCCCATACGGGCGATCAGCACATAGTCACAGCCGGGGGCACCATAAAGGGGCAAAAGCTGGCGTGCGGCCTCGCGCAATCGGCGTTTGGCGCGGTTACGCACCACCGATCCGCCGACCTTGCGGGTCGCGGTAAATCCGGCACGGATGGCATCGCTGCCATCGGTCCGGTCAAGCTGTTGGATGACCACGGCGCCTCTCGCTTGAGAAACGCCTTTGGCGGCCGCCAGAAACTGGGGCCGCCGCAATAGGCGATCGATTTTCATCAGATCGGTCATGCGCCCCCCTTTGATTGGGTTAATGGGCGCGTGACTTTAGGCGGTCAGGCGCTTGCGGCCTTTAGCGCGGCGACGCGCTACGATCTTTTGACCGTTCTTGGTGGCCATCCGCGAACGGAAGCCGTGACGGCGCTTGCGCACGAGACGCGACGGCTGATAGGTCCGTTTCACGGTCGGCTCCAGGTTACAAAGGTTGAACGATAGATAAGAGCATCTACCGCGGAAGAGAGGCGGGCGTATAGAACCCCCCTGCACTGGAGTCAACGGTATCGAACCGTTTGCATGCGCCACAAACACCGGAATCGTTCAAGTTTTTCATAACGTCGCAATCTGGAATGCCCCATTTGCCCCGTCTCACACGTTTTATTCCTCTGGCTCTGGTGGCTCTGGTCGCCGCCCTGATCTTTGCCACGGGCTGGAACAGATATCTGTCGCTTGAAACGCTTAGACTGCACGGGGCCGTGCTTTCGGCATGGGTGGACCAGTATTATCTGTTGGCCCTGATCGGTCTGATGGTGGTGTTTACGGTCCTGACCGCCAGTGTTGTGCCGGGGGTATTTTTCGTCACCCTGACGGCTGGATACCTGTTTGGCCCCTGGGTCGGCGGTATCGCCACCGCCTTTGCCGCCACGGTTGGCGCTCTGGCGGTCTATTATGTGGGTCGCACGGCACTTGGAGAATCACTGAAACGCAAGGCCGCCACCGATACGGGCCTACTCAAGCGCATCTGTGACGGCGTGGACCGCAACACCTTCTGGTACGTCCTGACCGCCCGCCTGATCGTCTCGGTACCGTTTCACATGATCAATGTGGCAGCGGGGATAATGTCGGCCCCGTTGCGACCCTATCTGGCGGCGACCTTTATAGGCCTGTTACCCGCCCACATCATCTATTGCTGGATCGGCAGCGGACTGCACAGCGTGCTGCTGTATGATCCGGACCCCGATATCCAGTCCCTGTTCCAGCGCTTTATGTGGCCCTTGCTGGGGGTGGCCTTCCTGTCGATGATTCTGCCTCTGAGCCTGAAACTGTACAAATCGCGGTTTTCATCGCCTGCAGACCGACAGCCCTGACAGCCCCCGTCAGGACGTTGTGCCCAAGAGAGGCTCACCAAGCTTTACAGACGTGCTATTGAACCTGTTGTGATTGATCCGCGCCGCATTTCCATTGGCAAGTTGAAACTGCCGCCCCTCCCCCGCAGGGGCGAGCGCTTGCGCCCGCACGGTCCCGACGGACTGACGGCGCGCCTGATGCTGCTGACGGTGGCGTTCACCCTGCTTGTGGCAGGCATGATCCTTGTCCCCAGCGCCTCGTCCTTCCAGGAGCGATGGCTGCGTGACCGGCTACAGGCCGCCGAACTGGCTTCGGTCGGTGTCGAGGCCCTGCCCTATTCGGCGGTCGAAGACACCACCGCCGAGCAGTTATTGACCATTGGCGGCGTGCAATCGGTTGTCGTCGGCGAACAAGGGGTACGTCGTCTGTTGTTGCAGGCCCCCAACCTGCCCCGTACGCCCGACTTGATCGACCTGCGCAACCGCAGCATCGGCAACAAGCTGCTCGACCCGTGGCGGACCCTGTTTGGCCACCCTGACCGCTCGTTGCGGGTACAGGCCACGCCGCGTTATCGCTCCGGCGACCTGATCGAGATATTGGCACCGGCCCAGCCCCTCAAGGTCGAGTTGCGGGCCTTTATTCTCAACAACCTGATTGTATCGATGATCATCGCGCTGGTGGCAGGTGGTCTGTTGTGGCTGGGCCTGTCGTTTCTGGTGCTGCAACCGTTGCAGCGGGTTACCCGCTCCATCGAGCGCTTTGCCGCCAATCCCGAAATCCGTGGCGAGGCCCCTTCGGACCGCCATGACGAGATCGGCCGCGTCGAGCGCGAACTGGCCCGTATGCAAGAAGAGGTGCGCCAGTCGCTGCGCTCGCGCGCCCGCTTGGTGGCGCTGGGCGAGGCTGTGGCCAAGATCAACCACGACCTGCGCAACATGCTGACCTCGGCCCAGATCGCTTCGGAGCGCCTGTCGTCGTCATCGGACCCGCTGGTAGCCAAGGCCTTGCCCCGTCTGGAACGGGCACTGGGCCGCGCCGCCAATCTGGCCCGCAATGTTCTGGAATATGGCAAGTCCGAGGAGCCGGAACCGGAGCGCCGCCGCCTGTTGCTGGCCCGCGTTGTGGCCGCTGCGGGCGAAGACGCCGGATTGTCGGACAAGGGCGTACGACTGGTCACCCGCCTGCCCGCGCGCTTTGTCATCAGCGCCGATCCCGACCAGTTGCACCGAATTTTGGTCAACCTGATGCGCAATGCCCGTCAGGCCATCGAAAGCCTCGATGCCGGCGAACCGAGCCAGATCGCTATCGAGGCCGAAGTCCAGAACGGCATGTCGGTTATCCGTATCCGCGACAATGGACCAGGCGTGCCCGAACGTCTGGCCGGTCGCCTGTTCGAGCCCTTTGTCAGCGGCTCCAAGTCGGACGGGACCGGTCTGGGCCTGACCATTTCGCGCGAACTGGCCGCCAATCACGGTGGCGACCTGAGGCTGGTTGAAACCGGACCCGAAGGTTCGACGTTTGAACTGCGACTGCCACAGCCCATTACCGGTGCCGATGCACCTGCTAAAATACCTGATGACCAAAACGTCTAAAAAACGGGAGTCCACTTCCATGCCGACTAAGACACTGATCGCCTGCACCGCCCTTATGCTGGCTCTGGCTGCCCCTGCTGTGGCCCAGAACGCGGCCCCTACCGCAAAGGTCGCCGATCCGGTGGCGCAGGCCCTGCGCGAGCGTGGCGAGGCCTATCGGCACGCCCCTGACGAAAAGCAGGACCCGCAGGAACAGCGCACCACCAATGCCCTGAATGCTGAGATTCTGGACCAGAACGATCTGGCCGAGATGCGCGACCGCGCCAATCAGGCCGAACACGCCAAGGCACAGGCCGAGTATCAGGCCGAACTGGCCCGCGTCGAAGCCGAGCGCCAGCGCATTGACGAAGAAAATGCCCAGCATCAGGCCCGCTATCAGGCCGAGCAGGAACGCTATGCCCGCGCCCGCGCCGACTGGGAGGCCTGCAATAAGGGCGACCGCAGCCGCTGCACGCCGCAATAGGCCCCCGCTATCGCATACAGAAAAGGCGCGGAACCCGAGAGGTCCGCGCCTTTTTTATGGGCTCAAGGTCGCCGGTCAGGCGTCTTGATCAACCTGTTCCTTGCGCTTCTTCATCAGCGCATCGAAGCTGTCCCACACGCCGTCGGCACCGTGCCATGCGCCTTGGGTTGCAGCCTTGGAATATTCGGTCGCGCGGGCCTCGAAGAAGTTGGCATGCTCGACGCCCGACAGCAGGGCTTGCAGCCACGGCAGCGGGTTTTCTTTTACGCCGTACACTTCGGGCAGTTGCAACTGACGCAGGCGCCAGTCAGCGATGAAGCGGATATATTGCTTGATGTCTTCGGGCGTCATGCCGTTGACCGGACCCAGCTCAAAGGCCAGATCGATGAACTTGTCTTCCATGTCGATCACGGTCTTGCAGCAATCGACGATATCGTCGGCCACAGACTTGGTGACCGCACCAGTTTCCTTGTTAAAGGCGTGGTACAGCTTGATGATGCCGTCGCAGTGCAGGCTCTCGTCACGCACCGACCACGACACGATCTGGCCCATGCCCTTCATCTTATTCTGGCGCGGGAAGTTCATCAGCATGGCGAACGAAGCGAACAGCTGAAGCCCTTCGGAGAAGCCACCGAACATCGCCAGAGTACGGCAGATGTCCGCGTCGCTATCGACCCCGAACTGGCCCATATAGTCGTGCTTGTCCTTCATGGCCTCGTATTCCATGAAGGCCCCGAACTCGCTCTCGGGCATGCCGATGGTTTCGAGCAGAAGCGCATAGGCGGCGATATGGATGGTTTCCATATTGGCAAAGGCCGCCAGCATCATCTTCACTTCGGTCGGCTTAAACACCCGACCATAGCGTTCCATATAGTTGTCCTGAACCTCGATATCCGCCTGCGTAAAGAAGCGGAAAATCTGGGTCAGCAGGTTGCGTTCGCTGTCGGTGAGGTTGTTAGCC
>NZ_JAVXCU010000063.1:0-13866 GCF_036659295.1 Brevundimonas sp.
TAAAAACACGGGGTTTATGAGCTTTGCCTTAGAAATAATCGGAGATTTGTTCGTTTTTTGAAATGAACCGAACGTATAAAATCAAAAAACTCAAAAAAATAAAGCTATGATTTAAGTCGGAACTTCCAACTTTTTGTATCGTTGAATTGGCCTTGGGCGGGTTTTTTAACGGAGAACTTTGATGGCCGATACTCTGACCTCTACTGAAGCGCAGGAAGCCTTTTGGAAGGCTTTAAAATCTAGCAATACAGGGATGTTGGGACTTGATCGCCCCGGCTACCATGCTCAACCGATGACCGCATTTCGCGATGAGGAAATAGGCACTATCTGGTTCTTCACACGCAACGATACTGATTTGGCGAGAGACGTCGCACTTGGCCAATCCGCACAGTTCACATACGGCTCAAAAGACCAGAACGTCTGGGCATGTATCATGGGCCGCCTGTCTGCTGCGCCCCGAAACCAGGCAATTATCGACCGATATTGGAATCCGGTTTTGTCGGCGTGGTACCCCGACGGAAAAGACGATCAGCATTTGACCCTTCTGCGCTTCGACGGTGCCGAAGGGCGCATTTGGGTAAACCAAGGTGGTTTCCTGAAATTCGCGTTTGAAATCGTCAAGGCAAACATCACCGGACATACGCCTGATAGTGGCGGAACGGCAGACGTCCGACTTTAAACGACGATGAAAGAGGCAAGCGCGAATCCAAGCGCTTGACCTCTCCAAGTCTTGCGATGTCAAACGCACGCTCGGCTAGCATCATCTCTTTATGTTCAAATATTTGCCGGAACTGATCCTAGTGCGAAGCGTTGCGGTTCGGCTTGTGTGGGTGACACGAACTGCGTACGCATAAAGCGAGATTCAAGAAGTTTATTGGCAACGCCTGACTGGGCCCGCGCCGTACTGCTCTGGGGGGAGCTATTACTAATGTTCGAAAAAATTCGCCCGCCCTCCTCTTCACGTACCGAATCGTGGGCAGCACTCGGACTAGCGATTGTGCTGGCGTTCTTTTGCACCACCAGCCTCATCGCCTATATGAACATTCAGGTCCTCAGGACCAACAACCAGCAAATCATGCACACCCACAGGGTCATTGTCGGCATTGATGGGCTGATGACGACCATGCTGGACGCAGAGACAGGCCAGCGCGGCTATCTGCTGACCGGCAATCCTTCCTATCTAATGCCTTATGAACGGGCGGCCCAAGGGGTTGAGGAACGGCTTTCCGAACTCGCTGATCTCACCAAGGACAACCCAACTCAAACGGCTCACCTCAATCAGGCCCGTACACATGTTTCGATCCGCATGGCAGAGCTCAATAATGCGCTGCAAGCTCAACGTCAGCGAGGCGTTTCAGGGGCCGTAGAGTTACTGAACTCGAACCGCGGCAAGAGCGAGATGGATGCGATCCGGGCCATCGTCAGCGACATGCAGCTGGAAGAACAGCAGGTCCGCGAAGTCCGCATCCAGCAGATGGAAGCCGCTGCGCGTACAGCCATCATCAGCGGCGTATTTTCGGGCCTGTTCGGCGCATTTCTAACAGTTGTTGTCTTCCTGCTGATCCGTCGCAGTGTTCGCGAACGAGCCCGAAAGGAATGGCTTCATCAGGGTCAGGTCGGGCTGGCCACGGCCATGCTGGGCGACCAGACGATGGACCAGTTGTCCAACAACATCCTGTCCTATCTAGCCAAATATACTGGTGCCCATGCCGGTGCCCTGTTCAAGGGCGAGGACAACATATTCCGCCGTCTGGCCATGACCGGTGTTCCTGCCGATGCCGCTGTGCCGTTACAGTTCAGCCATCGCGAAGGCCTGTTGGGTCAGGTGGCCAGCGACGGCACACCCTTGGTTATCAACGACGTGCCCGAAGGCTATCTGACCATCGGTTCGGCGTTAGGGCGCGATAATCCGCGCAACCTCATTATCGCGCCGGCCAAGGCCGATGGCTCGGTCAATGTGGTGTTGGAACTGGGCTTCCTGCAGAACATAGATGAACGTGTACGTGCCCTGCTGGATGAATCCTCATCGGCTATCGGTGCCGCCCTGCGCTCGGCCCGTTACCGAATTCGCCTGCAAGATATGCTGGAAGAAACCCAGCGCCAGGCCGAAGAGCTTCAGGTCCAGAGCGAGGAACTGCGCGTCTCCAACGAAGAGCTTGAGGAACAAGGGCGCGCTCTGAAAGAATCTCAGGTTCGCCTCGAACAACAGCAGGCCGAACTGGAACAGACCAACAGCCAGCTCGAAGAACAGGCCCAGATGCTGGAAACCCAGCGCGACGATTTGGAGCGCAATGGTGCCGAGCTGACCCTCAGGGCCCGCGAGCTTGAACAGGCCAGCCAGTATAAGTCCGACTTCCTTGCCAACATGTCGCACGAGTTGCGTACGCCGCTGAACTCGCTGCTGATCCTGTCCAAGCTGTTGGCGGAAAACACGGACGAAAATCTGACAGAACAACAAGTCACTTTCGCCAACACCATCCAGTCGTCGGGCAATGATCTGCTGAACCTGATCAACGACATTCTGGACCTGTCCAAGATCGAGGCCGGTCACATTCAGGCCCGCCCCGAAGCCGTCTCGGTCCAACGACTTAGCGGCGATATGAGACAGCTGTTCCAGCCAGTGGCCGACGAGCGCGGCCTGACCTTCCAGATCGATACCGCCTCCGCCGGCAGCGAACTGGAAACGGATCGCCAACGCCTCGAACAAATCATCAAAAACCTGCTGTCGAATGCCTTCAAATTCACTGAGGCGGGCGAGGTCAAGCTGACGGTCGAAAGCGTCGGCACCGATGAAATCGCCTTCGCAGTCTCTGATACGGGTATCGGCATTTCGCCTGAACAACAGGCAGCCGTGTTCGATGCCTTCCGTCAGGCTGATGGCACCATCAGCCGTAAATACGGTGGCACGGGCCTCGGCCTGTCGATTTCGCGTGAACTGGCGCGCCTGCTTGGGGGGAGGATCACTCTGGAAAGCACGCCGGGCAAGGGCAGCATCTTCACCCTCATCATTCCGCGTTTGTATGATGCCGAACAGGTCGCGTCACGCGAGACCCCGCTCGCCCCTGCCAAATCGCCTGCTCCACTCCCCGCCCCTGCAAGCCTCGACCTGTCGCAAGAGCCGGTTCGACCGGCTTCGCGCTCCATCGATGATGATCGTGAGCATCTGACATCCACGCGCCGCGTCCTTCTGGTGGTTGAGGACGATGCACGGTTCGCCGCCATCGTGCGGGACCTGTCGCGCGAACTAGGTTTCCAAGTTCTGGTCGCTGGCACAGCTGACGAAGCTGTGCGCCTGGCCAAACGCTATCAGCCAAGCGCCGTGGTGCTGGACGTCGGCCTGCCGGACCAGTCAGGCCTGACTGTGCTTGATGTGCTTAAACGCGATAACAATACCCGTCACATCCCGATCCACGTCGTCTCCGGCGAAGACCACAGCCAAACAGCACTGTCGCTGGGGGCCATCGGTTATCTGGTCAAGCCGGTGAAGCGCGAAGATCTGGTCAATGTGCTCAAGACGCTGGAAGAAAAACTGACCCGCTCGGTCCGTCGCGTTCTGATCGTCGAGGACGATCTTGTACAGCGCGATGCCGTAGGTCGCCTGCTGGCATCAGGTGATGTGGAAACGGTGGGCGTTGGTACGGCTGCTGAATGTCTAGAACAGCTCAAGACCCAGACTTTCGACTGCATGGTCCTGGACCTAACGCTGCCTGACGCATCTGGATTCTCTCTTTTGGAAACGCTGAGCCGCGAGGGGGCTTATGCCTTCCCACCAGTGATTGTTTATACCGGTCAGGACCTGTCACCAGATTACGAACAACAACTGCGTCGCTATTCAAGCTCGATCATCATCAAGGGTGCCAAGTCCCCCGAACGCCTGCTGGACGAGGTCTCCCTCTTCCTGCACCAAGTCGTATCGGAACTGCCGCCCGAACAACAGAAGATGATCCGTCAGGCCCGCAACCGTGATGCGGTCTTAGAAGAACGCCGCATCCTGATCGTCGAGGATGACGTGCGAAATGTCTATTCCCTGACCAATGTGCTCGAACCCCGCGGGGCCAAGATCGAGATTGCCCGAAACGGCAAGGAGGCATTGGACGCGCTCAATACTGCGGCGGGAGATCCGTCCAAGCGTATCGATCTTGTCCTGATGGACGTCATGATGCCGGTGATGGATGGCCTCACAGCCACGCAGGAAATCCGCAAGGATAACCGCTTCAAGACCCTGCCGGTGCTTATGCTGACCGCCAAGGCCATGCCGGATGATCAGGAGCGGTGCATGGCTGCGGGAGCCAATGACTACATGTCCAAGCCGTTGGACGTGGACAAACTGCTCTCGCTTATTCGCGTGTGGATGCCGCGTTGAGCCCCACCCCACAACCCACAGTAGAAGACATCGAAATCCAGCTTTTGCTGGAGGCGGTGTTCCTGCGTTACCACTATGATTTTCGGCATTATGCCCGCGCTTCGATCAAGCGGCGGCTGCTGCAGGCGCGTCTTCATTTCGGCGTACCCACCATCACGGCCCTGCAGGAACGTCTACTGCATGACCCAGACATGATGGGCCAGATGCTAGGCTTCTTGACGGTTCAGGTCAGCGAAATGTTCCGCGACCCGTCATATTTCCGCGCTTTGCGTGAACAGGTTTTGCCGCATCTCAAGACCTATCCGTCGCTCAAGGTCTGGATCGCAGGATCCAGTACGGGTGAGGAGGTCTATTCGATGGCCATCCTGTTCAAGGAAGAAGGCCTGCTGGATCGCACCATCATCTACGCGACTGACATCAATCCTCACGCTCTGGCAGCAGCTAAGGCGGGCATCTATCCGCTGGATCGCATCCGCAAATTCACCGAGAACCACCAAAAATCCGGCGGCCGGTCGTCCCTATCGGACTATTACACAGCCGATTACGGACGGGCCGTTTTTGACAGCAGCCTTCGGGCCAATGTCGTCTTTTCAGACCACAGCCTTGTGTCCGACGCGGTGTTTGGCGAGATGCAGCTCATCTCGTGCCGCAATGTCATGATCTATTTCGATCGTGCCCTTCAAGACCGTGCTGTGGGCCTGTTCAAAGACTCACTTGGCCGTAACGGCTTCCTTGGCATCGGGTCGAAAGAAACCTTGCGCTTTTCACGCCATGTGGATGCCTTCAGAGATTTCGTACTTCCAGAGAAAATCTACCGGAGGCACGACGGATGAAAGGTATAAAAGCCGTTGTCATCGGGACCTCGGCGGGCGGTGTTCAGGCCCTGCTCGAAGTCCTGCCACAGCTTCCAGCTGACTTCCCGGTCCCGGTTCTGGCCGTCATTCATATTCCGGCCGACCGTAGCAATGTTCTGGCCCCGCTGTTCGCCAGCAAGTGCAAGGTGATCGTCAAAGAGGCCGAGGACAAGGAAGCCGCCGCGCCCGGCGTCGTCTATTTCGCCCCTTCAGACTACCATCTGCTGGTTGAGGTCAATGGCGACCTTGCACTGTCGTCCGACGAGGCTGTGAACTTCTCACGCCCGTCCATCGACATCCTATTCGAAACCGCCGCCGATACCTATGGCGAGGGCCTGATGGCCATCCTGATGACAGGTGCCAATGATGACGGGGCGCGCGGTTTGAAAGCCATCTCCGCCGCTGGCGGCCACGTCATCATTGAAGACCCTGCCACCGCCTATGCCCGAGCCATGCCCGAGGCAGGCCTCAAGTTTTGCCCCAATGCCCGGGTGGAAAGCCTGCACGGCATTGTCGACCAGTTGAGAGCGATAGAAGCATTATGAGCACCGCCGATCAGCCGATTAACATCCTTCTGGTCGATGACCTTGAAGAGAACCTCATCGCTTTGGAGGCGCTGCTGGCCAATGAGGGAGTGACCTGTCTCAAGGCTCGTTCGGGAGACGAGGCCCTTGAACTGCTGCTGGTCCACGACTTCGCATTGGCTCTTTTGGACGTGCAAATGCCAAACATGGACGGCTTCCAGCTTGCCGAGTTCATGCGCGGTAGCTCCAATGCGCGAGACATCCCCCTTATTTTCCTCACTGCAGGAAGCGCGGATATCCAGCGACGCTTCAGGGGTTATGAAGCCGGAGCGGTGGACTTTATCCAAAAACCTATCGAGGCCGATATCCTGCGTAGCAAGGCCCGCGTCTTTATCGAGCTTTACCGTAGCAAGCGAAAGGTTTTGTCCCAGTACGAAGAACTGAAAACCTACTCGCAGGCTTTGAAAGTAGCCGACGAGCGAAAGAACGAATTCTTGGCAATTCTGGGCCACGAACTACGCAATCCCATCATGGCCCTAAATTCAGGGTTTCGTCTGCTCACCCGAACAGATGACAGTGAACGCCAAAGCTCGATCATGAAGCTTATGCAGGTTCAATCCCAACACCTGGCGCGATTGGTCGAGGACCTTCTGGATGTGGCGCGCATTGACCAAGGCAAGATCTCGATCAAACAAGAGCGAGTTAGCCTTGAGAGTGTCATCCACTCTGCTGTCTTCATCGCTACCCCCAAGATCGAAGCGGGCAAACACACCTTAACCGTTGATATGCCAGATGATCCGGTTTGGTTGGCGGGGGATTTTACTCGCCTGTCCCAGATCGCAAGCAATCTGTTGACCAACGCTGCAAAGTACACGCCCACTAACGGCAAAGTCGCTCTATCATCCAAAATCGACGATGATCATGTGTGTATCTCTGTTCAAGACAATGGCGTTGGCATTCCAGAGACAATCCGAGAGCGGATTTTCGACCTTTTTGCTCAAGAGAACGGACCTGATGATCGTGCGCGCGAAGGCTTGGGCATCGGCTTGGCACTGGTCAAAAAATTGGTCGAAATGCACGACGGTACTATTGAGGTAACGAGCGAAGGTGCCGGCAAGGGCAGTTGCTTCTCTGTCCGCCTGCCCATCATAGCCATGCCTTAAACGAAAGGGCCGTCACAGCGGTGCTGTCAGGCTAACTGAGTACAGTCAAACAGCCCTCTACCCTACACGCTATCAGACGGCAGCGACCGTCCAAGCTATATCCGTTTCGACACAAAAGCGACGAAGCGTGGGTCTGCCGATCAGATGGCGCTGGATGTTGAAGGTGCTGTAGATCGCCGCATGGGTGTTGCATCCCACGCCGTCGAAAGATGGTGACTGGTCAGCTGCTTGCAGGCGTCAAAGCTGCAAAACTTTGGCGTTAGACTGACAGCCCCCTTGCGCCTATGCCGCACCGGCAGCAGGAGGCACCATCAGTTCGGCAAGGGCATCCAGCGCGTGCGCCAACTCTACGCGACGCGTGCTGGTTAGATTGCTGAATGCCGTAATGAAATTACTGCTGAGCAAGTCGGGGGAATTGTACAAAGCGGTGCGTCCCAGATCCGTCAGTCGGCTATGTACCACCCGCCGGTCACGTGTCGAGCGATAGCGTTCAACCATGCCCTTGGCTTCAAGTTTGTCAAGCACTCCAACCACCGTCGGGGCCGACATGGCGGCATCGCGCGAAATCGCCTGGGTCGTGACCTCGCCGAGGGAATGGATCGATTGCAACACAATAAGCTGCGGCAAGGTTAGCCCCGACTGACGTGCAATTTCACGCGAGCGGACATCGATAGACTGGGCAATGCGACGCATCGAACGCACCAAACTGGCCGTCGCGTCGGCGGGTCGCTCGGCATGAACAACATGTTTTGGTGCGACGATAGGAACCATGGTTGCGGAACTCATTAGTGTACTAACGATTTAGATAGTCTCCACCAATAAAACAAGGACTGCTTATGTGCGGCTTGAGCGGCGAGATAAACCATGACGGACAACCGGCAGATGCACACGCTGTAGAGCGCATGACGCGGGCACTGGCCCCGC
This sequence comes from Brevundimonas sp., assembly GCF_036659295.1. Taxonomy (GTDB): domain Bacteria; phylum Pseudomonadota; class Alphaproteobacteria; order Caulobacterales; family Caulobacteraceae; genus Brevundimonas. Next base: position 7,829 of record NZ_JAVXCU010000063.1, read on the forward strand.
GCGGACCTGATGGTTCCGGGGTTATTGTGCGCGGGCCGGTCGCACTAGGCCATCGCCGCCTTAAGATCATTGACCTGTCTGAAAAAGCCCAGCAGCCGATGGTCGATCCCGAGTTGGGGATTACGCTCGTATTCAACGGGTGCATCTATAATTATCCGCAGTTGCGCAAAGAGCTTCAAGACCTCGGCTATCGCTTCTTTTCTGACGGCGACACCGAAGTCATCATCAAGGCATGGAAGGCGTGGGGCCAATCCTGCGTCGAGCGCTTCAAGGGCATGTTCGCCTTTGTCCTTCACGAGCGAGACACCGGTCGGACCGTGATCGCGCGCGACCGCTTTGGTATCAAGCCGCTATATCTGGCTCAGAAAGGCAAGCGACTGCGCTTTGCTTCGACATTGCCTGCATTGTTGGCGGCGGGCGATGTGGACACCAGCATCGATCCTGTGGGTCTGCACCATTACATGACCTTCCACGCGGTCGTACCGCCACCGCATACCTTGTTGCAGGGGGTCAAGAAGTTCCCTCCCGCAACCTTACGGATTTATGAGGCAGACGGCACCTTCCGTGATCGCGTCTACTGGACAGCGGACATGACGCGCCATGCCGAGGATGCGCGCCTAACGGCCAATGACTGGCGCGATCAGGTTCTGGAAGCACTGCGCGAAGCGGTCAAACGCCGGATGGTCGCCGATGTCCCTGTTGGCGTATTATTGTCTGGCGGTGTGGATTCCAGTCTGATCGTCGGTCTGCTGGCTGAAATGGGCCAGAAAGACCTGATGACCTTCTCGGTGGGTTTTGAAGCGGCCAACGGTGAACAGGGCGACGAGTTTGTCTATTCGGACCTGATTGCCAACCACTACGGCACCAACCACCATCAGATATTTGTGCCGCACACACGTCTGATGGAGGCTCTGCCGCCCACTATTGCGGCCATGTCCGAACCGATGGTCTCATATGACAATGTCGGTTTTTTCCTGCTGAGTCAGGAAGTTTCCAAACACGTTAAAGTCGTCCAGTCCGGTCAGGGTGCTGACGAGATCTTTGCAGGTTACCACTGGTATCCGCCGTTGCAGAACACCAGCGATCCGGTCGACACCTATGCGCAAGCCTTTTTCGATCGCAGCCACGAGACACTGAAAACCCAGCTCAACGGGGCGTACATGTCCGATGTCGATGTGAGCCGCGCCCTTGTCGAAGCCCACTTCGCTCAGCCCGGTGCCACCACTGCGGTCGACAAGGCCTTGCGTTTGGATAGCCAAATCATGCTGGCCGACGATCCGGTCAAGCGCGTGGATAATATGACGATGGCGTGGGGCCTTGAGGCCCGCGTACCCTTCCTCGATCACGATCTGGTCGAACTGGCCGGTCGCATTCCGCCCGAGCATAAGTTGTCGCAAGGCGGCAAGGGGATCCTAAAGGAAGCGGCGCGGCTGGTCATCCCCTCCGAGGTTATCGACAGAAAGAAGGGCTACTTCCCCGTCCCTGCACTGAAATATATTCAAGGCCCCTATCTGGAAATGGTTCGCGAGACTCTGACCAATCAGGCAGCCCGTGATCGGGGTCTGTTCAACAAGACCTATCTGGATGGTCTGTTTGCCGATCCGACCAATCGCCTGACGCCCTTGCGCGGCTCGGAACTGTGGCAGGTGGCAGTGCTGGAAATGTGGATGCAATCGCATGGCCTCTGATACACGTTCGCCGCGTTCGCAGGCCCACCGGCTGAAACGCTTGCGCCATGAGAGCCTGAAACCACGGGTTCACGCTCAGGATCGCTCCAGCATCCAGTCCGAGGCTGTGGTGGATTGCGGTTGGGGACGCCTGCTGTTTGCCCAGACCTTTGAAACTGCCGCCCCGCTGATTGACGCTCTGCGAGCCGAAGCCCCCGACCGGCGCGACATAGCCTTCTATGTGCGTAACCCGCATGTATTGCTGGCGCAGGCCCCGCAGGAAATCTTCCTGGACCCCTCACACACCTACAGACTCGATCTGGCCGTCTACCGTTCCAGCCGCCGCCAACCGCGCAGCTTTAACGTACGCCGCCTGTCATCCGAGCAAGATGCCGAAGCGATAAACCGCATCTATGCCTCGCGCCGGATGGTGCAGACACCGCCTGGTTTCTTGTGGGCGCACCGCGATCACCGTGGTCTGACCTATTTCGTGGCCGAGGACAGTGTAAGCGGCGAAATCATCGGAACAGTGACGGGCATCAACCATGTCCGAGCCTTCAATGACTGCGAAGGCGGTTCGTCTTTGTGGTGTCTGGCTGTTGCTCCTCAGGCCAGCCAACCCGGCATAGGCGAAGCGCTGGTGCGCCGATTGGCCGAACATTTCAGGACACAGGGTCTGGCCTATATGGATTTGTCGGTGATGCACGACAATGTTCAGGCCATTGCCCTGTATGAAAAACTGGGCTTCCACCGCGTCTCGTTCTTTGGAGTAAAACGCAAGAACCCCATTAACGAGCCATTGTTTGTCGGTGGCCCCGATGACGAACACCTCAACCCCTATGCCCGCATCATTGTGGACGAAGCCCGGCGTCGCGGGATTGCGACCGACATCCTTGATGCCGAGGGCGGCCTGTTCCGCTTGACATGGGGGGGGCGTACCGTGCGCTGCCGCGAAAGCCTGACCGAACTGACCTCGGCCGTGGCGCTCAGCATTTGCGACGACAAGCGCATGACGCGCCGCATAGTCAATGCCACGGGCGTGCGAATACCGGCTCTCGTTTGCCCTGACAGTCCCTCGGAAATAGAGGCCGCCCTCAAGACCTATGGTCAGGTGGTGGTCAAACCCGCCCGTGGCGAACAAGGTCAAGGCGTGGCTGTCGGCTTGAAGACTATGAGCGAAGTCCAGACGGCACTCTCTGCAGCGCGACGCATCTGTAGTGATGTACTGATCGAAGAGCAGGTTGAGGGCGAAGACCTGCGTCTTGTCATTATCGACTACCAACTGGTTGCTGCCGCCGTGCGTCGCCCACCGCGTGTCATTGGCGACGGGCAGACCACGATCCGCAGCCTGATCGAAGCCCAAAGCCGTCGCCGCAGTGCCGCAACGGGCGGTGAATCCCGCATCCCAATCGACGCAGAAACCGAACGCACTCTCGCCCTGTCGGGTTTTGCACTGGATGATGTGGCACCGCCCGATACAGTCATTATCGTACGCAAGGCGGCTAATCTTCATCTGGGCGGTACGATCCATGATGTCACAGACATTGTGCATCCGGCCTTGGTTGAGGCGGCCATTACGGCTGCCCGTGCCATCGACATTCCCGTCACCGGCATCGACCTGATGGTCAAATCACCCGACCAGCCCGACTATGCTTTCATCGAAGCCAATGAACGCCCCGGACTGGCCAACCACGAACCACAACCGACAGCAGAGCGTTTTATAGACCTGTTGTTCCCCTCGTCTGCGGCCGATTCCGCTCGCAGCAACACCTAGAGCCATCCCCGCCTGAGCCATTCCTACCGAAACGCCCAGAAAGAGACGTCTTGTGCCCGATCCCGTTATCGACCTTGTCTACCTTAAAGCTCGCCTTGCCGATTTTCTGAACACCCCCAGCCCGACCGGTTTTACCGACGAAGCCGTCTGGATGCTGTGTAGCGAGTTAACTCGTCTGGGGCTGAAATATGAAATGACCCGACGCGGTGCCGTACGGGTGCGCTTGCCCGGCCGTGAGGTTACACCGGCCCGTGCCATCGTCGCCCATATCGACACACTGGGCGCGCAGGTTAAACAGATCAAGGACAACGGACGGTTGGAAGTTGTGCCCATCGGCCATTGGTCATCGCGCTTTGCCGAAGGGGCCCGCTGTACAATCTTTTCCGAGGGCGGTGCATGGCGCGGCACAATCTTGCCGCTAAAGGCCTCGGGCCACACTTACAATACCGAGGTCGATAGCCAGCCCGTCAGTTGGCAGGATGTCGAGTTGCGTATTGATGCTGTGACACACGACCGTTTCGGAACATTGAAACTGGGCGTAGATGTCGGTGACATTATCGCCATCGATCCACAGCCTGAATTCATCGATACCGGCTTTATAGTCTCGCGCCATCTCGACGACAAAGCCGGGGTTGCCGTTCTTTTGGCCACCCTCGAATGTCTGGTCCGCGAGGAACGCACACCCACAGTCGATACATGGTGGCTGTTCACCATCGCCGAAGAGGTCGGTCTCGGGGCCTCGTCGGTTCTTGTTCCGGATGTGGCGTCGATGATTACCGTCGATAATGGCACCACCGCCCCCGGCCAGAACTCGTCAGAGTTCGGCGTCACTATCGCCATGGCCGATCAGACCGGTCCATTTGACTGGCACCTGTCGCGCAAGCTGACCCAATTGGCCCGCGACAATGCGATCCCGCATCAAAAAGATGTATTCCGGTTCTATCGGTCGGATTCAGCTTCGGCGCTGGAATCCGGTGCCGACATCCGCACTGCCCTACTCGCCTTTGGCATCGATGCCAGCCATGGCTACGAACGTATCCACGAAAGTGCTCTTGTGGATTTATCGCGCCTGCTGATTGCCTATGTAGAAAGCGAAATCGAAATCGGTCGTGACGCCAGAACCATGAGCAGCGTCAAGGGCTTTACCCATCAGCCTCTTCCATGATTATGCGGCCTCGCTCTCAAGACAACTAATTGACAAAGACCAAGGACACTTAGCGGACATGGCGGTGCCGCAGAGCTATTTCGCAAAGGTCGTTTTCAGAGTCGCTTAAAAGATACCGGCTTAACAAAATCGCCTTCTCCACCCAAGGCTTACATCCTTATGTGTGGAGCACCTTTAGCGTTACACTGACAGCACATAGAGACTATTCACGGACTGTATAGGTCCACCATGCCGCTATCTCCATTCGGCCAACAGCTGTCCCTTGGACGTTTCGAACGCAACACGCTCAAGGTGGACCGCCGCGGCGCATATCGGTCTTTGATCAATGACAGCAGCCTGGCAGCGGATCGACTGCCCGTCGTCGAAGGCTGCCATCCGCCCCTCGAACACGACGCGATAGCCATCGGGGTCCGCCACTGCCGGTGCCCCGCTTTGGCCTCTCAGGACAAATTCATAAGCGCGTCCCATACGACGGCTCAGACGCGAGCTGCCCTCTTCGAAGACCGACATCAGCGCTGCAGTTTGTGGCGACAGCGTAACGACCGGGACAGACTCCACCATGGGACTCTCAGGATCGGTGTTGGTGCTGCCGGTGACGTCGACTGACACCTCCTGTTTTGTCGGCATTATCGGGTGTCGTGGACAAGTTTCGCCACGCATCCACGGCCAGACAAGCCAAAAGCCTTCAGCGGCTTCCCAGCTTCCCGAGCCAGAACCGCCGATCATATTGTCCGTCCAATCCACGGCTCCGAGCGAGAGACGAAGGTCGCCAGACCTATCCATAGTCGTCAGCGACGCAACGCTGGGGGGCACGGCCGCTCCTTGCGCGATCGGCTCACCGCAGCCCATCGGTTGGCGCACCTTAAATCGGCGGCCAGCCAAGGAGGTGTTCGCCTGCCCTGTCCCCGATGCAAAGTTCGAAGCGGCCTGATCGATTTCAACCAGTAGCGCGGCGCGGTCCAGCAAGGGGGTGGTCACAATAATCGTAGGGGTTACTGCCTCGGGGGTGGCTGGCGGCTCTGGCGCAGCCCTGTCACAACCGGACAGGACCAAAGCGCCCGCGGCCAGACACACCAGTGGCGACGGCCTGAGACTGAAACCTCTCGCGCGGCGTGAGGTGCGATGTGCGGCGGACACATCGGTCATTGACGGTTTCGAGGCATTGGGCTGGCGCATGGACCCAACCTAACACAAAGATACCGAAGTGCAGCGAATTGAGGTTGACGAGACGGGCATGGCAGGGTCTGCCATAGGTATGACCGTAGACCAGATTATTGCGCTCGCGGTGCTTGTCGGTGTGGTTGGCGTGCTTATCCATGGCAAGTTACGCGCGGACGTTGTCGCGCTTGCCGGCGCGGCCGTCTTGCTGCTGCTGGGGGTCGTACGCCCCGTAGAGGTACAAAGCGCCTTCGCCAGCCCCGCCGTTATCACC
>NZ_JAVXCU010000064.1:0-13799 GCF_036659295.1 Brevundimonas sp.
GGGCCGCGCAGGACCTCGATGCGCTCGATGTCCATCACGTCCAGCGCTGCAGCACCCGAACGACCGATATAGACACCATCGACATAAAGACCGTTGGCACTGTCCAGACCGAAGGACTCACTGCCGCCGTTCGAGATGCCGCGCATCGAAATGACGGCTGCCGAGTTGCTGGTGGTGCCCTGCATGATGGTCACGTTGGGGGCCATGCCACTGATGTCACGGGCATCCGTAATCGCAAGCTGCTCGACCATCTCGGCGTTCAAAGCGGTGATGGCGACCGGAACTTCTTGCAGATTTTGCGCACGTTTCTGGGCGGTTACGACGATCTCGCCCAGCTGGGTGGAGGATTGTCCCTGTGTGTCCTGCGCCATGGCAGCGCCCGCGAGGGCCAGGGTGCTTGCGCCGAGCATCAGCCCGAACGAAGCATATACATGACGCTTAGGTACCATCAGTCTACTCCCCATTTGTATATTATTGGGATAACGATGGCATTTGCGTAGCGATAGTCAACAAATAATACGCATGTGGCAGAACATTGGTTTCGCCTTTGTCGTTCTCCTGTTCTTCGTGGCGCATTCGCAACGCATTGCAGGGATGGCGCAAAGAGTGCCAAAATTCAAAACGCCCACCGCCTTCATGCCTCGTCGAGGCAAAGCGGTGAGCGTTCAGGTCGTGGTCAGGGCCGGGGGGCTAGATGTGTATGCCGTTGCCCGATCAGGCGACGTTGCGCGCACATTTGAAAATCAGGATCGACGCGGTCATGGCCATCAGGATCAGGTTCAGAACCACAGCCATAATGTCCAGACTGGCCAGATGGTACCCGGCAACGACGCTCTGGATCGCTAGCAGGCCAAGGGCGCTATAGGTCAGGACGGGCTTGCCGATGGTCCAGCCGATAATCGGCACCAGCATGCCGATCGCCAGCGCAGCCTCGATCGCACCGACGGCCATAACAAACTGCTGCGGTACATGCTCGGCCCAGCCCAGCAGGATGGCCAGATGTTTGGGCGGCGCGGTCAGCTTGGCAAAGCTGGCACCGGCATAGAACATCGCCAGCCAGCCCTGAAACGTCCACAGCATGGCATTGGTCCAGATGGCGCGCACGCGCAACTGGCGCGGGGCCATGGCCGGTTGGCCGTTCGCAGTGTGCGTCTGGTTACAGGCCGCTTTTTGCAGGCCTGACTTCAGTTTGGACCGGAGGGTGAGAGGTACGGTTTGATCCGTCATGGGGGCACGTGGGGGAGAATATGGTAACAGATTTGGTTGCTAAATAGCAGCTGGGGTCTGTTATCATCTTTTGCAATGGTTAAGCCCAAAAACTGTCACACGATGTGAACGAAGTCGGGTTTACTGCGGAACTGTTGCAAAATCCCAAGCTTCACGGGCCGCTTCCAGGCGGGCCAGCTTGTCATAAAGCGGTTGCCAGTCATCCGTGTCGGCAATGGCGTCCCACAGGGCCTCGACCTCGTCGATCAGCATTTCTTCGGGTTCGGCCTTACGGAACATCGGGTGCTCCAGACGCTCGGCACGATCCGGCTCGTGTTCCAGCAGTGCATAGCGGAAGGCATCAAAGGCTTCGCCCTGATAGACCTTGCCGCGCGGCCCCCCGAGAGCGCGGGCGGCCGATGAGAAACCGCCGAACCAGTCAAAGAAGAGTGGCTCCCAGCGAAGGGCCTCGCCCTTTTCACGAAGCAGGGCCAGCGTGCAGTCCAGCAGGCGCTGGTCGGCCGCTTCACCCACCGACTTCACGCCCAGACGCATCAGGAAGGCGGCGCGCAACTCGCGGATATAGGCCGGACCAAAGCCGTTCAGGGCCGTGACCAGACCGTCGGGTTCGGCAATCAGTTTCAGGCATCCGGCCAGCTGCGTCAGGTTCCAGAACACGGCTTCGGGCTGACGGGCAAAGGCATAAAGGCCGTCATGGTCGAAATAGGCAGCGGTAAAGCCCGGCTCGTAATGCGGCAAGAAGCGCCATGGCCCGTAATCGAAGCTCTCGCCCGTCACGTTCAGATTGTCGGTGTTCAGCACGCCATGCACAAAACCGGCGGCCACCCAGCGGGCGCATAGTTTGGCCTGCGCCTGTACAACCGCGTGCAGGAAGGCAGCGGCATCGCCCTGTGCCAGCTGCGGATAATAGGTACTGCGGGCATGTTCCAGCAGGGTGTTCAACTGGTCGCGGCGACCGTGATAGGCAGCGCGCTGGAAGGTGCCAAAGCGGATATGGCTGTGCGACAGCCGCACCATGACCGCCGAGCGGGTCGGCGACGGCTCGTCCCCGCGCTCCAGAGCCTCGCCGGTTTCCACCAGCGACAGGATACGGCATGTCGGCACGCCAAGGCTCTCCAGCATGGCCGCCGCCAGCGCCTCGCGCATACCGCCTTTCAGCGTCAAACGGCCATCCGCATGACGGGAGAACGGCGTTAAGCCCGACCCTTTAGTCCCAAGATCTAGTAAACGGTCTGCGCCGTCGCGCAGCTGGGCGGCGAGGAAGCCGCGCCCGTCACCGATCTGCGGATTGTACACGCGGAACTGGTGGCCGTGATAGGCCATGGCAATCGGCTCGGGCTGGCCGGGCAGGGGCGCAAAACGCCCGAAATGGTTCAACCATTCGTCGTCGCTCAACGTGTCCAGACCGACCTCGGCGGCGGCGCGGTCATGGCGCAGCCGCAGGACGGTTTTGGGAAAGTCGGCGGCACCTACCGTCTCGCCATATTCGGCGCCCAGTTGGGCAAAGCGGGGATCGGGGCGGTAGGTATCATTTACGGGCATTTGCCGCAGATGGGCCATCGCAGCCGATTTCGCAACCGTCTTTGGCTGTGATCTAAACGCTTAGGGTAAAGACGGTGTGGTGCCAGCTTCCAGGCGGTTCTCAAGAACGTACGCAATGATTTGTTCGCGTAAACCTTGGCGCAGTCTTTCATGGTCTTCGCGCACATCATTGCGCTCTTCACGCGTCAGCGGGCCCAGAATGAAGCGAAGTGCGGTAGGGCGCTTTGAGGCGAGCTCCAGAACGGCGTGGTCATGGGAGCGGCAATTTCCCACTGCACCTGTAGCGATCGTCTCCGCATCAACCGAAGAAGGGGAGTGTCGATCAGCATAGTTGCGAAGGCAATCCACCCAATCCGTGGCTTCTTTGGTTTCGTATGGATCACCAGCTTGCGCAGATATAGGGGCGCATACTGCAAACGTAGATACACACGCGACGATAATAGCTTTGTTCACAAAATGACTCAGGTGAGATGTGGCGAGAGAAATCAACTTCGGCGGCCATTATCGTGTGATTTCTAAAGGCAAAGCTAGACCTCCCCTGCTTGGTATTTTCGAAGTGCAAAATCCTAGGGCAAACAGCCTCAGCTTTCGGTGCGCGGTTCAGTTCGAGATGAAATTCTCTCGGAGGATGGCTTGAACCTGCGGGCCAGTGCCGTATTTATAGCCGCAGAGATCAGGCACTGGCTTCTGTGACGCTTATCGGCTGTCCGTTGCTGTGCCAGGCTGGCGTTCGGGTGTTATACTTTGCGGAGTATTATCCCTTGCGAATCCGGTCCGGCGTCCGTCGATAACCTGACGCCATGAAGTTCAACCGATTATCGGATCTCTGACGTGGCCAAGAAACTAACACTCGACTTCCTTAAGACGGAGGCGGCATCCGGTGCGGCCCTCGGCCTTGCGGCGCTGCTGGCGCTGGTGGTGGCAAACTCGCCGTGGGCGGGGGACTATTTCAGCTGGCTGAAGGCCGAGCATACGCTCCAGATCGGCCCGCTGGTGCTGGTGGAGACAACCTCCAACTGGATCAAGGAAGGGCTGATGGCCGTCTTCTTCCTCGTGGTCGGGTTGGAGATCAAATACGAAATTCTCAAGGGCGAGCTGAGTAATCCCAAAAAGCTGGCCCTGCCGATCATTGCGGCACTAGGCGGGATGGTGGCCCCGATCGGGGTCTATCTGGCGATCAGCGGCCTGATGGGCGGCCCCTCGCAGGGATGGCCCATTCCGGTGGCCACCGACATCGCCTTTGCGCTGGCGGTGTTTGCCATGGTGGGCAAGAATCTGCCTTCGTCCTTGCGGGTCTTCCTGCTGACGCTGGCCATTGTCGATGACCTCGGGGCGATCCTGCTGATTGCGGCTCTGTTTAGTCAGGGCGTGCAATGGATACCGCTGCTGGCGGCCATGGGCGTGATTGCCGTGATGGCGGTGCTGGGGCGCCGGCGTCTGGCGGCGGCCTTCTGGGTGCTGGGCTTTGCAGCCATGTGGTGGCTGACCGTCAAGTCGGGGCTTTCGACCTCGCTGATGGCTGTGGCCTTTGCAGCCATCGTGCCGGTCAATCCGCGTGCGCAAACTGGGGCCAGCCCGCTACGCGATGCCATGCATGACCTGCACCCCTATGTGGCGTTTCTTGTGCTGCCAGTATTTGCCTTTGCCAAGGCGGGGGTCAGCTTTGCAGGCCTGTCGCTAGAGCAGTTGTTTGCCCCTCTGGTTCTGGCCATTGCGCTGGGTCTGTTTGTCGGCAAGCAGATCGGCGTGTTCGGTGCCGCATGGCTGGCGACCAAACTCAAGATTGCCGACCGCCCGTCGGGGGCATCCTGGCTGCAGCTTTATGGCGTCAGCCTGCTGTGCGGCATCGGTTTCACCATGAGCCTGTTTATCGGTGTTCTGGCCTTTCCGGGGGCCGTCGATTCGCTGGAACAGGTCGAGGTCAAGCTGGGCGTGATCGGCGGATCACTGCTGTCGACCGTGGTGGCGGCGCTGGTTCTGGGGGCCGCTTCGCGCAGCCAGTCGCGTCGTGGAATCAAGAAATCGGACGATTAAAGTCACGGGAACTTGAAAGCCCTGCAAATACCTTGACCTAGCGTCATCGAATTGTGTCGCTTTCACGCCACAGAAGTCTGCGAAGCTGTGTAAATCCGGCTTCGCATAACTTCGTTGTATTGTCGGTTTCCAAGGCTTGGCTTACCCAATTTGATATGGAACTTCTGCCGATGAACGAGCGGGAGTCCGATTGGGACAGGAAACGAGCTCGGTCGCCGAGATGCGGTCGGGCCACAAGCCGGGAGCCGTATTACCTATGCGATTTAACACCAGACTCCGTACCACTGTGTCGGCCGTGGCCTTTGGGGCAGCCTTCAGCATTGCCGGTGCCGCTGCGGCACAAGACGCACCGACCTCGGTCGACGACATCATCGTCACCGCACAGAAGCGCGAACAGAGCCTGCAGGAAGTGCCGATCGTGGTCACCACCCTGTCGCAGGCCGCGCTGGATGGCGCGGGCGTCAAGGACATCAAGGATCTGCAGATCCTGACCCCCGGCATGACCGTGACCTCGACCCAGTCCGAAGCCTCGACCACGGCGCGTATCCGTGGCGTGGGCACGGTGGGTGACAACCCCGGTCTGGAAAGCTCGGTCGGCGTGGTGATCGACGGCGTTTACCGTTCGCGCAACTCGGTCGGCTTTGGCGACCTTGGCGAACTGAGCCGCATTGAGGTTCTGAAGGGTCCGCAAGGCACCCTGTTCGGCAAGAACACCTCGGCAGGCGTTATCAACATCATCTCCGAGGCACCGTCCTTCTCTCCGGAAGCCAATTTCGAAGCGACCGCCGGTAATTACGGCGCATGGGGCCTGACCGCCTCTGTCACCGGACCGCTGAGCGACACTGTGGCGGGGCGTCTGTATGTCGGCACCCGCAAGCGCGACGGCTTCTATGACGTCGTGACCGGGAACGGTCCGCGTACCGAAACCGATGACCAGAACCAGGACTTCTGGACCGCACGCGGCCAGTTGCTGATCCTGCCGTCTGAAAACGCCTCGATCCGCCTGATTGCCGACTATACCAAACGCGATGAATATTGCTGTGTTGCCACACAGGTTCGCGTCGGTCCGACCGTTGGTATCGTCAATGCACTGGGCGGCCAGATCGCTCCCGCGACGCCCGGTTTCGGCGAAGTGCCGTTCAGCCGCACCGCCTATTCCAACCGCGCCACCGGCCAGACCATGGAAGACATGGGTCTGTCGGCAGAAGCCAATATCGATATCCCGTCGTGGAATGCCACCTTCACATCCGTGTCCTCGTGGCGCGCGTGGGAAGGTATCAACGGCATGGACCTCGACTATTCCACGCTGGATATCATGTACCGCGAGAACAACGGCGGTTACGGCTATTCGCTGGATAATATCACGCAGGAATTCCGTCTGGCCGGCGCGACCGACAAGCTGGACTGGCTGTTCGGCATGTTCGCGACGCGTGAACAGATCCGTCGTGACGACAGCTATTATTTCGGCGCCCACTATACGCCGTTCCTGTCGATGCTGTTGTCGTCGTCGCTTAACGCCGCCAATCCGGCCATTCCGATCAGCCCCAACCTGACCGGCTGTATCACGCGTCCAGGCCAAACGGCCCAAACGCTGGGTGGCTGCGTCACCACGGGCGGCATGGCTCCATCGGGCCCGTTGGCAGCGACGGGGCCGGGCTTCGGTACCGGCCATGCAGTCCAGGACCTCTATACCCAGACGACCCAGTCGGTGGCCCTGTTCACCAACAACACATGGCGCGTGACCGACAAGTTCGATCTGACGCTGGGTCTGCGCTACACGATGGACGAGAAGAAGCTCCGTGGCTTGCAAACCAATGTGGGCACCAATGGTCAGGCTTGTGGCAGCGCCATTGGCAACATAGCGGCGCTCGCAGGGGCATTGGGGCAGGGGAATGTGGCGGCAGGTATGCCGGCAGCCCAGACCATTATCGGCAATATGTGTCTGCCGTGGGCGAACCCGCAGTATAATAACCGCCGCATCTCGGAAGCCTTCGATGACGGCGAGCTGAGCGGCACGATCAAGGCCAGCTACAAGTTCAATGACAGCGTCATGCTGTATGGTTCGTATGCCAAGGGCTACAAGTCCTTCGGCTATAATATGGACCGTGTGCAGACGGGCATCACGCCGAACGCCTCGCTGCTGTTCCCGTCGGAAACCGTGGACAGCTATGAAATCGGTCTGAAGAACACCCTGTTCAACCGTTCGGTCCTGTTGAACCTGACCTATTTCGACCAGACCTTCGAAGACTTCCAGCTCAACACCTTCCTGGGCACCGCCTTCGTGGTGGAATCCATTCCGGAGCTGACCTCGCGCGGCGTCGATGCCGACTTCGCATGGTTCACGCCGCTGGAGGGCCTCGTTCTGTCGGGTGGCGTCACCTATACGGACACCAAGTATGGCGACTTCACCGCCGCAGACCTGACGGTACCGGGCAACTTCCCGCAACTGTCGCTGCTGCCGGGCGCGCGCGCTTCGTTCGCACCGGAATGGTCGACCACGGCTTCGGTGGCCTTCAACCGCGAGATCGGCAACGGTCTGCAGTTCGGCTTTAACCTGACCGGCAAATACATGACCGAGTTCAACACCGGCTCGGACCTGCTGCCTTACAAGATGCAGGACGGTTTCGGTGTGCTGAACGGTCGTATCAGCATCGGTTCGGCGAGCGAACGCTGGGCGTTGGAACTGTGGGGCCAGAACATCACCGATACCGAATACAAGCAGGTGGCCATCAACCAGCCGCTGCAAGGTTCGGCCTTCCAGACGACGGTTCAGCCGGATGGCAGCTTCTATAATCCGGCACGCGATACCCAGACCTATGCGGCCTTCCTTGGTCAGCCGCGCACCTATGGTCTGACGCTGCGCCTGCGCTACTAATCCTGTAACGCAATCAAAAAACTGGGCGGCTGGAGTGATCCAGCCGCCCTTTTCTATGCGCGTAGAAGGTTTTGCGGTGGCCTAGAGCACGCGCTCGAAATGCTCGCACACGATGAGCAGTTCATCGTCCACGGCAATGCCCGTACCTTCGAGGACACGGCGGTAATAGGCCTCGTGGGCGCTTCGCCACCAGGCCAGTGTCTTGTCGCCTTCGCCCTCGCGCAGGGCAAAGGCCTCGTCCACATCGCCCAGACGGCGCACTTCGATCTCTGTGGTTTCGATGATGGCGACGGCTTCGCCATCCCATGTGGTCACGACCGAAACATCGCCGACGCGGGCCGGTCGTATATCGATCAGTTTCAGTTCTTCAACCGAGGCGGCCGTGGCGCGCTTGATGCCGCGCGCAACCAGATCGGCGCAGATGTCGGCGTCCGGCTGATTGTCGCAGAAGTGGAAACTTTCATACGGTTGTTCGGGCGCATCGGGATGGAGGGCGCGATAGCGGTCCCAGAGGGCGCGGGCAGATGGGGTCATTGTTATATCCGGACAAACAAAAAGGCCTCCGGTGGCTAGACCGGAGGCCTTTAAGGGCAGGGTGTTTAGTATTTGCTCTTGGTGACGCCGTCCGCATGCTGTTTCTGGCCGGCAAACATGCGCCCCAGAACACGGCGGGCAAACTGGGCCACATCGTCGATGATGGTGAACACGGCTGGAATATAGAGCAGGGACAGGAAGGTCGAAGAGATCAGACCCCCCAGTACGGCCACGGCCATGGGCGAGCGGAACTCGACATCGGCCCCGATGCCGATGGCAATCGGCACCATGCCTGCACCCATGGCGAATGTGGTCATCAGGATCGGACGGGCCCGCTTATGGGCGGCATCCATGATGGCCTCATAGCGGCTCATCCCGCCGCGTTCGGCCATGATGATATAGTCCACCAGCAGGATGGAGTTCTTGGCCGCAATACCCATCAGCATCATTACGCCGATCAGGGCCGACATGGAGAAGCTCTTGCCCATGAGGATCAAGCCGATGATCGCACCGCCAATCGCCAGAGGCAGGGCGGCCATGATGGTGACCGGATAGGCGAAGGATTTGAACAGAAGGGTCAGAACCGCATACATCAGCAGGATGCCGCTGATGAAGGCGATGCCGAAACCGACCAGCATTTCCTGAATGAACTCCTCGTCACCGGCGGCGACCTGACGCACGCCATCGGGCAGATTCTTGACCGAGGGCAGGTTCTTGACCGCCTGGGCCGCAGCGCCGGTGGTCGTTCCGTTCAGCTCGGCACGGATCGAGACCAGACGGGCGCGGTCGCGGCGGCTGACACTGGCCGGACCGGCACCGAACTCGACATCGGCCACGGCGCTGAGCGGAACCGAGGTGCCGCTTGCGGTCGGAACGCGCAGGTTCTGGATGACCGACAGGTCCTCGCGGGCGCTTTCGGTCAGTTGCAGACGGATCGGTACCTGGCGGTCGCCCAGATTGTATTTGGGCAGGTTCTGGTCGACATCACCCAGCGTGGCGACGCGTACCACCTGCGAGATGGCTCCGGTGGAAACACCCAACAGGGCGGCTTCATCGGGGCGCGGGGTAACAATGATTTCAGGACGCGCAATGGACGAGGTGTTGATCACATTGGCCAGTCCCTTGACGCCGCGCATCTCGGCTTCGACCTTGCGGGCGGTCTCTTCGAGGATGGCCGGATTGTCACCCAGCAGCGCGAACTCGTAGCTGGTACCGTCACCGGGGCCACCGCCCTGCTGGGCGATGCCCGCGCGAATACGTGCGCCGGGAATCTGTTTCAGCTGGTCGACGACGTCGCGCTGGAACGCCTGTTGCGACAGTTTGCGATCACCCTTGGGCACCATGTCGGCATAGATATTGGCCTGATTGACCTCTTGGCCGCCAATCGCCGCATAGACAGAAATGACCTCGTCGCGTCCGTTGAGAACACGCGTGACCTGCTGCACCACGGCGTCGGTCTGGCGTAGCGTGGAACCGGGCGGAAGCTCGATCTGGAAGGCGGCGCGGGACTCGTC
Organism: Brevundimonas sp.; assembly: GCF_036659295.1. Lineage (GTDB taxonomy): Bacteria > Pseudomonadota > Alphaproteobacteria > Caulobacterales > Caulobacteraceae > Brevundimonas. The sequence goes on from NZ_JAVXCU010000064.1 coordinate 9,727, forward strand.
CGCAGGCGACATGAACTCGAACGACATCTTGGCGACGCCCGCACTCACAAACGCACCGACGAGGAAGACCGCACCGGCAATAAACACCAGCCAGCGATGGCCAAGGCACCATTTCAACGCCATGAGATAGGACGGCATCCATTTGGGATCCTTGTCCTCGTGCTTGGTGTGTTTCAGCATGTAGGCGGCCATCAGCGGCGTCAGCGTGCGGGCGACGACCAGCGAGAAGAAGACCGAAATACAGGCGGCCAGCGCAAAGGCCTTGAAGAACTGGCCAATGATACCGGGCATGAAGCCCACAGGCGCAAACACGGCAATAATGGTGCCGGTGGTCGCGACAACCGCCAGACCGATTTCGTCGGCGGCCTCGAAAGCAGCATCATAGGGCGGTTTGCCATCGCGCATGTGCCGCACGATGTTCTCGATTTCCACGATGGCATCATCGACGAGGATGCCGATGGTCAGCGACAGCGCCAGTAGCGTCACGGTGTTCAGCGACTGGTCCATCGGGGCCAGGAACGCAAAAGTGGGGATCAGCGACAAGGGCATGGCCGTGGCGGCGATAAAAGTCGCGCGCCAGTCCCGCAGGAAGATGAACACGACGATGACGGCCAGCACAGCCCCCAGCGCCAACGCTTCCAGCGAGGCCAGATAGGATTCCTCGATATATTTGACCGAGGAGGTGACCTCTTCGATGGTCAGATCCTTGCGGTCGGCATTGATGGCCTCGATTTCCTTGCGGACCTTTTCGGCGACCTTAACCTCGGAGGCCTCGCGCGAGCGCAGGAAGTTGAAGGTCACAGCCTCTTGGCCGTTATAGCGGGCGATGCGGCGCGGCTCGCCCCACTTGTCGACGACCTGACCCAGATCGGACAGGCGCACGCTGCGGCCATTGCCCAGCGGCACAAGGGTATTGGCCAGTTGCTCGACCGAGGTGGCCGAGCCGATGGTGCGAACCGAACGCTCGGACCCTGCGACCGTAACGCGGCCACCGGGCAGGTTGTTATTGACGTTGGTCAGGGCCTGGCTGACCTGTGCGGCGGTGACGCCGTACGAGGCCAGACGTTGCGGGTCCAGTTCGACACGGATTTCGCGGTCCACACCGCCCGAGCGGTTGACCTCGCCCACACCGCCAAGACCGAGCAGCCGTTTGGAGATGTTGTTGTCGATGTACCAACTGATCTGCTCGGGCGACATGGTCGGCGAGCGGACCACATAGGTGATCAGCGCATCGCCGGTAATGTCGATGCGCTGGACCGTCGGCTCCTGCATGTCTTGTGGCAGGGTGGCGCGAACACCGCTCATGGCATTGCGCACATCATTGGTGGCGCGTTCGGTGTCCGTGCCCAGTTCGAACTCGATCACCGTGGTCGAGACACCGTCGCCGATGCTGGAAAACACGTTGCGAACGCCCGACAGACCGGCAATCGAATCTTCGACCACGCGGGTGACCTGCACCTCCATTTCCGAAGGCGCGGCCCCCGGACGCACGGCGGTGACATTGACCAGCGGGAAGTCGATATCGGGGTTGTTATTGATCCGCATCGAGCTGAAGCCCAGCAGACCACTGATGGTCAGCAGCAGGAACAGCAGGATGATCGGGATCGGGTTTTTAATCGCCCAGGACGAAATATTGTTCATCGCTCAGGCCCCTATTTACGGGCTGCGGCGGGGGCTGCGGCAGGCGCAGGCACCGCAGCAGGCGTTGCCGACGCGACGGCGCGGGCCACAGTGACGGCATCGCCGTCATTCAGGAAACCTGCGCCTTCAACGGCCACGCGGGCCCCGACCGGCAGGTCACTGACCGAGGTCTGGGTGTCGCTGCGCATCAGCACCGTAACCGGCACGAAGCGCACCTTGTCCGCCGCTTCGATGACAAACACGCCCGCCTTGTTGTTGCGATAAAGAACAGCTGCGGTGGGCACCACGGTGGCATCGCGGGTCCCGGCTGAAATCTCGGCACGGGCGAACATACCGGCCTTCAGGCCGCTGGCTGGATCAAGGCTGATACGGGCCAGACCCAGACGGGTCTGGGCGTCCACCTCGGGGGTGACGATGCGGATGGTGCCGGTGCTGGGTGTGGCCTGCGACGAGGTGATGCGGGCCGTTTGTCCGGCAGCGAGTGCGGGCAGGTCGGTTTCGGGAACCTGGGTATCCAGTTCCAGACGGCCGTCGCGTACGATGCGGAACAGTTCGGAGCCCTGTTCGATGATCTGGCCGCGCGTGACGCTGCGGCGGATAATCAGACCCGAGACAGGGGCGCGGATGATGGCCTGTTCAACACGGGTGCGCGTTTCGGCCAGACCGGCGCGGGCGGCGGCCAGATTGGCGGTCGAGGCGCGCTGGTTGGCCAGAGCCTGATCCAGCGAGGCTTGCGACAGGAAGCCTTTTTCTTTCAGTTCCTGTGCACGTCCGAGCGCGGCATCGTCACGGGCGGCGTTGGCCTCGGCGGTCTGCACATTGGCCTGTTGCTGGCGCATCTGGGCGCGCAGCAGGACATCGTTCATTTGCACCAGAGGCTGGCCCTGACGCACATAGCTGCCCTCGTCGACATGGACGACCGTGGCATTCAGCCCGCCGGTCTCGGCCCCCACCGGCACTTCTTCCCACGCGCTGACCGTGCCGGATGCGACGACGATGCGCGGCAGGCTGGCCTGCGTGGTCGTGATCGCACTCACCGTTGTTGTGGACGGCGGCTCGGGTTTTTTCTCTTCGCCACAGGCGGCAAGGCCGAGGGCGAGCACACAGGATGTGGCCAGAAGAATGCGGGACGACGAGCGGAACGTGCGCATAAAATCTATGATCTCTCAGGCGAGAAAAGGGTAGGGATATCCGGCCAATAAAAAACGCCGGCACTTGAAACCGTGCCGGCGTTTCTAGCGGGTTCTTTGACGCGAACCAACTGGGAACAACATACTATTACGAGAATGTAAATTATGCCGCAGGACGGGTTTCGGCACTGCCCGAAGCGGGCTTGGCAGCGGGATCAACGACCACGCGTTTGACGACGCGGACGCGGCAGGGGGTTGCAGGCTCCACGCCGCCTCGGGTGAGGATGCGGGCGGTGTCGCCGGTGCAGACGCGGCTCATGCCCAGATCCGGCAAGAAGGCAATCCCGAAGGCATCGTCCAGATCATTACAGACGCCGAAAGCCTCCAGCTCAAAAGTGCGGTTGCCGTCAACCTGCAGGTGGATGGTGTCGCGTTTGGGGGCGGTAAAGCCGCGCACCTGATAGCTGTTGAAGCATTGTCGCGGTGAGGTGCCGTCCATATTGGCTTGGGAGCCGTTTCCGGCGACGGGCGCGCAGGCACTGACCAGAGCGACGACGGCAAGGGCACTTGCGGGTTTCAGGTTCATCGGTGTGAACTCCAGAAGCGTGAAGGACGACGCATTTCTCGTCTCTTAAACTGAACGGGTGGTGAAACGTTCCGGTGACAGACGCGCGGCCCAGTCGGCGGGCAGGGGCGAGGGCGTGCCACACAGGGTGGCGGCCAGATTCTCGGCCAATAATGGCGAGGCACTAAAGCCGCGCGAGCCCATACCGCCCAGTATGTGCAGGCCGTCTTGCAGCATCCCGCAAACCGGCAGGCGGTCGGGCGTGGTGGCGCGAACCGCCACACGGCGCTGCGCTGTGCCTTGCTCGACCTGTTTCAGGCGCTCGGGCAGTGTGGCGTGCAAGGTGTCGCGATTGCGGGTTGTCGCCGCATCGCTCGGAACAGGCTCGGTCACACCGCGATCATGGGTGGCTCCGTAAAGCAGGCCGTTGCGGGTCGGCACGCTATAGCCACCCCATGCGGCGGCATGGGCATCGCTGCCTTCGCCCTCGCTCCAGTCGGCCTGCCCTGCCACGGGGGCAAGGTTCAGGTGAGGGGCAAGGTCTGCATTGCCCCAACCGGCGGCCAGAACGACATGATCGGCCTCGGTAATCTGTGTGCCGTCGGCGGCCAGCACCTGCCAGCCACTCTCGGTGTGCTTCAAGCTGGCGACGGTGGCGGTGATAAGCGGAAGATCGGCCAACCAAACCGGCAGGACCGAGGCCGGTGACAGGGCAAAGGCAGTTTTCATCTCCAGCC
>NZ_JAVXCU010000065.1:0-13350 GCF_036659295.1 Brevundimonas sp.
CTATGACACGTGTGATGCCGTGGTCGATGAGGATGATAACTGCTGGCACAATGACAGGGCTGTTCAGTACGGCCTGACATTAAGGGTGAATGGCGAGAATTTTACCTCTGGTAGAGCTGAGAACATCATACGCTACAAGGTGAAGGTAATGCCGAACGGCGAGGTCCGACGGCAGTAGGACCTCGCCGATAATTTTCAGGCTTCATCCCATGTGAAGGCGGGATCGAGATGGTCACCGACGCGGAACCCTGTGGCCAGCGCTGCAATACGGGCGATTTCCTCATCAGTCAGGGCGAAGTCGAAGATGGCGAGGTTTTCGGCGGCGCGGCTTTCGCTGGCGGTTTTGGGAATGGCGATCAGGCCTTGCTGGGTAATCCAGCGCAGCGTCACCTGACCGGCGCTCTTGCCGTATTTTTCAGCGATTTCGATGATGACCGGCTCGTCCAGTACCTTGCCACGGGCCAGTGGCGACCATGCGGTTAGTGACGATCCCAGTTCCTGCGCCTTGGCCTTGAGGGCGTTGATGCTCAGGAACGGGTGGTATTCAACCTGATTGGTGACCAGCTTGGCCTCCGACATAGTTTGGGCGGCCTGCCACAGATCGGACGGATAGTTGGACAGGCCGATGGCGCGGGTCAGGCCGCGTGCCTTGGCTTCGTTTAGAGCGGTAATGGTCTGCATCAGGTCCGGCTCGGGTTTGGGCCAGTGCAGCAAAAGCAGGTCGGGCGTCGAGCCGAGGCGCTCGGCGCTTTCTTCGGCCTGTTTCAGCAGGGCGTCACGGGTCAGGTTGGTGACCCAGATTTTCGTTGTCAGGAAGAAGTCGCTGCGCGCGATACCGGCATCCTTGATGCCCTGTCCGACCTCGGCCTCGTTCTCATAGATGAAGGCGGTGTCGATGTGCCGATAGCCCTGCGACAGGGCGGAACCAACCATGCGGCGGGCGTCGTCGCCCTTGAGCTGCCATGTGCCGAAACCCAGTTGCGGGATTTCAAAGCCGTCGATGTTGACGGTGGGCTGGGTGCCATAGGTCATGGTGCGGATCCGTTGCCTGAAGGTGGGGTTACGGATTTAGGAAGTCGTGGCTCTGGCCGAAACCCCTTCATCGAACCAGTCGAGGATTTCCTGCCATAAGGGCTCCATCCCCTTGCGGACGGCCCCTTCGTGTCCGATGCGCGGGCGTCCATAGTCGGCGGGCGATTTCAGCACGGTTTCATAGGGCGCATTGGGCAAGAGCGTACGGATGGTTTGCGAAGCGCGAGGCGTGGCGATGGGATCATCGGTAAACAGCCACGAGCGGACAGGGCTTTTCACGTCATTATAATAGTGCGGGTCCAGTTTTCCGGTTTTGAGGTCGGTACCGAAAAAGTCCGGCTTCATGCACCAACGCCGCCAGGTCTTGAACACGCGGGGTGGCAGGTCGAGCCCGCTCCACAGCTTGCCCTGTTTGATGAAGCCGTGGCGCAACAGATGAAGCGGCCCAAATCCGAACCAGAAGAAGAGTGCGGAGGGCTTGAAGCTGCCGAGGTGATGGGGCCAGTAGCCGGAACCGACTGAAACAAAGGCGTGTCGTGCAATATCGGCATGGTTGGGCATCAGGCCGATAAAGCTGCCGCCGATGCTGTGGCCCACATGGAAGACGGGCAGATCGGGGGCAGCGGTTTTTAGTGTGTCCAAAGCGGCGGGCATGTCGAGACGGCCCCAGTCCGCATAGTCGATACTCGAGCCTTTCAGGCTGTCGGGGGCTGACTGGCCCATACCGCGAAAATCATAGGTCAGGACTACGGCACCGCGCTCGGCCATGTAACGGGCAATGCGCTCGTAAAATCCCAGCGGATAGCCTGTTCCCGATGACACCAGAACAGCCATGCGCGGCGCGGGGCCAGTGATAAGGCGACCGGCCAGCTCATAGCCGTCTGTAGCCTTGAAGCGGATATCGGTGGCGCTGATGGCGTTCACGGCAGGCTTTCCTATAGTCCGTTCTTATTTGAAACTGACTTTGGTGTAGGCAAAAGCCAGCGTCAAGGGACGCGACATCATCGACACAATGTTTGGTGAAACGGGCGTTTGTGCCGGTCTGTAACGCCAACGGGGGTTGGCAGGAAAACCGTGTGGCGACACTGTGTTCGTCACCACCTGTTCCATAATGCGGGAGAGCCGATGCCCCATGCCGACAGCCTGATCATCACACTGGTAGGCGGATTTGTTCTGGCATTCGTGCTGGGCATGATCGCGCACAGGCTGAGGTTGTCGCCCTTGGTGGGCTATCTGGTGGCAGGGATTGTGGCGGGGCCGTTTACGCCCGGCTATGTCGCCGATCTGGAACTTGTGCCGCAACTGGCCGAGATCGGTGTCATCTTGCTGATGTTCGGGGTTGGGCTGCATTTCTCGCCCAAAGACCTGATGAAGATGCGCAATGTCGCCTTGCCGGGGGCACTGGTGCAGATAGTGGCCGCGACCCTGATGGGGTGGGCACTGGGGCACTGGGTGCTGGGCCTTGGTCATCTGGAATCGGCATTGCTGGGCTTTAGCCTGTCGGTGGCTTCGACGGTGGTCCTGCTCAGGGCGCTGGAAGAACGCAAACAGGTCAAGGGCGAGATCGGCAAGATCGCGGTCGGCTGGCTGATTGTCGAAGATCTGGTGATGGTGGTGGCGCTGGTGATGCTGCCGCTACTGGTGTTGCCCGAAGGTCAGGCGACCAGCGCCGGGGTGGCGGCACAGAGCATCGGCTGGACCGTGTTGAAGGTGGTGGCGTTTGTGCTGCTGATGCTGGTGGTTGGCGGCAAGGTCTTGCCGTGGCTGCTGGTGCGGATTGCCCATACCAAGTCGCGCGAACTGTTCACGCTGGGCGTGCTGTCGATTGCACTGGGGATTGCGTGGGTTGCCTATGCGGTGTTCGGGGCCTCGTTCGCGCTGGGCGCGTTTGTGGCGGGGCTGGTGCTGAACGGCACGCCGCTGGGCCATAATGCGGCAGAGCGGTCATTGCCGTTGCGCGATGCCTTTGCCGTGCTGTTCTTTGTGTCGGTCGGCAGGTGGTTCGATCCGATGATTATCGTGCGAGAACCGCTGGCCGTGCTGGGGGTGGTGTTTATCGTCATTATCGGCAAGTCGCTGGCGGCGCTGGTGATTACTTCGGCGTTCAAGCTGGATCGGGCGACAAGCCTGACGGTGGCGGCCTCTCTGGCCCAGATCGGCGAGTTCTCGTTTATTCTGGCGGGGATATCTTTGTATCTGGGGGCGATGTCGCGCGAGACGCATGATCTGGTGCTGGCGACGGCCCTGCTGTCGATTTCGCTGAACCCGTTTGTCTTTGCGTTTGTGGATCATTGGGGCGCGCGCCCGCCGTCCGAGCCGAAACCGCCGGCTCCTTTGAGCGAGGATGAACGCAGGGCCGCCGATGCGGCGGCGTTGGCCAAGGTGATGTAGCGATAAAAAAGGCCCGCTGCGGACAGCGGGCCTTGATGCTGATGGCTTGGCGCTAGAGGACGCCGATCATCTCGGCCACCAGCGGGTGGCGGACGATGTCACAGTCGGCCAAGCGGATCACGCTGACATTTTCCAGCACATCCAGACGCTCGGAAATATCGGCAAGCCCCGATACGCCCGGCAGCAGATCGGATTGTTGCGGATCGCCGGTGACCACCATGGTCGAGTGCCAACCGAGGCGGGTCAGCAGCATCTTGAGCTGGACATAGGTGCAGTTCTGGGCCTCGTCCACGACGACAAAGGCGTTATTCAGGGTGCGTCCGCGCATATAGCCGATGGGGGCGATCTCGATCAGGCCCTCGGCCATCAGGGCCTTGACCTGTTTCATCGACAGACGGTCCGACAGGGCGTCGTAAAGCGGACGAAGATAGGGGGCCAGCTTGTCTTCCATATCGCCGGGCAGGAAGCCGATGGATTCACCGGCCTCGACAGCAGGACGCGACAGAACAATGCGTCCGACCTTGCCCGCTTCGAGGGCCTCGACCGCCTTGGCAATGGCCAGATAGGTCTTGCCGGTTCCCGCAGGTCCCAGAGCCATGACCAGATTATAGTGGTCGATGGCGGCCATCAGTTCGGCCTGACCATCGGACTTGGGCTTGATGGTCTTTAGGTAGGCTTGATCGCGCTGGTCATTGGACGGGTAGGGGGACCACGCCGAATGGTTGGGCAGTTGTCGACGGCGGCTTTCCTGCGTGAACTCGCGTGTATCGAGAATACCTTCACGATGCTGGTGTTTCATAGCGGAACGCTTGGACATGGCGGCCTCCGGGCAAGAAAAAAGACGAACCCGAACGGGATCGCCTTGGACGTATGCAATATAGGGAGGGCAGAGATGCAGGCGGCGTCACCATACGGATCGGACACTGGCGGGCCATCGCTCGCGCGGGGCCTGGGCACTGGAACGGGTTGTACAGACGACAAACGCATTCTCCGGTAACTGTCCGGACCGCTCTTGATCCGGCTACCGATCCGAGGCGCATATAGCGACTGCGAATCGCAACTACAGATTGATGGTAACTTGGTTCTGCGAGTCATAAAGCCAAGAAAATGTAACAAGGGAGTATCGGGACTATGAGCGTCTACAGACTGGGTGATATCGCGCCGACACTTCCGGCCGACGGAACATACTGGATTGCGCCCAATGCGACGGTTTTGGGCAATGTCACAGTGCATGAAGGGGCCAGCATCTGGTTCAACGTGGTTGTGCGCGGCGATACCGATACGATCACCATCGGTGCCAACAGCAATATTCAGGACGGATCGGTCCTTCACGCCGACGAGGGACTGCCCCTGACCATCGGTGAAGGCGTGACGGTCGGGCACAAGGTGATGCTTCACGGGTGCGAGATCGGCGATAACAGCCTGATCGGGATCGGGGCAGTGGTTCTGAACGGGGCAAAGATCGGCAAGAATTGTCTGATCGGTGCCAATGCTCTGGTGACCGAGGGCAAGGTCATTCCCGATAATTCTGTGGTGATGGGGCAGCCGGGCAAGATTGTCCGTGAGCTGGATGCTGCGGGTGTCGAGACACTGCGCTGGTCATCGGCCCATTATGTGCAGAACTGGAAACGCTATGCCGAAGGGTTTGCGCCCGTCTAGGCGGACAGGGCGCGGGACTTGAGTCTGTTTCATTTGGGGACGCCGGAACAGCTACAGGCCCATGACGGAACAGATTTGGACGTGAAACCGCTCGTGATTGCGGCCCGCCGATTGCAACGGGTATCGGGAATCACGATCAGGAGTTCCCGATGCGGGCAAGGATCAAGACATTTCTGGCGCCGCTTACGGCCGTGGCCTTCTGGGCTGTGGCGGGGGCTGCGTTTGCAGGGTGTGTGACAAACTGTTTGCCGCCGCCAGCACCGCCTACGCCACCATTGCCACCCGGCGGTGGCTGTGGTTCGGGCTGCGGACCGGTATCACCGCCCTATGGCGGCGGTGGCGGTGGCTCGGTCAATGTGAATGTGAACATCAATAATGTTCAGGCCTCGGCCAATGCCAGTGCAAACGCCAGTGCGAATGCCAGCGCCAATGGCGGTGCCGGTGGCGGTATTGACCCGCGCACCGGTGGCTATGTCGGCGGTCGTGGCGGCAATGGTGGTCGCGGCGGCAACGGAAACGGCGGAACCACAGTGATCGTCGCCGGTGGTGGCGGTGGTGCCTATTTCAATGTGGATCAGCCCTATCCGATGACGGCTCAAGGACTGGCGGTCGAAGGCGCACGTTCGGAGCGTGTCAGCGTACCGTTCACCTCGACCCGTTCGTGGGAAAAGCGTTACCGCATTCAGGCCGTATGCCTGGATGACCGCAATGTACCGCATCCGGCCTCGCAGGTGCGTCCGGGCAAGGACATTCCCGAAGGTTATGAGGACGAACTGTATCGCTGCATTGCCGGCACCAAGATGCAGTGGACCCGCACCGACATGGATGGCGGCGAAGGCCAGACGGTCACCTGCAACAAGAACGAAGCCCTGTGGTACGGCGGCAAGGTTCTGGAATGCCGCCCGCAAAAGCGCGAGCGCGACTGTAATGAACGCTCCTTGCTGCGCCGCTATGGTGCGGGCGTGAAGGAAGTTGTTCTGCGCGGCGAGGAAACCGTCACCGAGTACCGCGAGGAAGTGGTGCAAAGCAGCTTCTCGTCGTCGGGTTCGATGATGATGGATGGCGGCGTCGGCGGTCGCGTTTTCTAAACCCGCCGGATCGCTCAAAAAGAAAAGGCTCCGGACGATGTGTCCGGAGCCTTTTTTATGGGGTCAGCCGTTCCTTACGGATTGGCCGCCACCACTTCCAGCTTCCATGCCTTATCGGGACGCAGATAGGTGCGGGCGGCATTCTGGACGTCTTCGAGGGTGAAGCCTTCCAGCATGGCGATGTGGCCGTTGATACGCTGTTCGGTGGCCGGATCCTTGGCCAGATCGGACAGGGCCCCCAGCCAGTAGGGGTTACCGGCTTGTGAGCGGCGCAGGCGTTCGATTACCGGCGTACGGGCGCGGGTCAGTTCGTCGGCGGTAATCGGGGTGTCGGCAAAGCTGGCCACGATCTTGTCCACGGCGGCGTAGAAATCGGGCAGCTTGCTGATGTCCACCTCGGCGGCGACGAGGGCATAGCCATAGTCGTCAAAGGTGGTCGATGCCGTTGCCGACGCGATCGGGCTGTAGCTCAGAGCCTGTTTCTCGCGGATTTCCTCGAGAACACGCAGGCTGAGGACTTCGCTCATCAGCGAGACAAGGCGGGCTTCGCGGCGATCACCCATGGCATCGGTGGTCGGCCATGCCACAACGCCAAAGGCTTGTTCGGCCTTGCCATTGTGGGTGATGCGGATCGGTGTCGGATTATGGGCCGGGAAGGTGCGCTTGTCCGAACCGGCCAGCGGTGCGGGTGTGGCGCTGCGAACGGGCAGGGCCGCCAGGGTTGCGGCCACAGCCTTGGTGGCATCTTCGACCGTCGTGTCACCAACAACCACGATGTCGATCGGGCCATTGGCCAGACCGGCCATGACGCCTGCGCGGACATCGGTGATGGACATGGCATTGATCTCTGCCGGTGTCGGCATCGAGACACGGCGATCACCACCCGCCATCAGCGGCGCACCATCAATGCCGAAGGCACCCATGGCGGTCGCGCGTTGCTGTTCCAGTACCTGCGGAAGAATGGCCTTGATCTGTTCGAACGGTGCGGCGCGCAGACCCGGATCGGTCAGATAGGCGGTCAGCACCTGTAGTTGCAGGTTCAGGTCTTCGGGACGGGTCGAGCCGGACAGGCGATAGGTCTCGTCGGTGACCGAGAAGCCAGACGAATAGATACGGCCTGTCAGAACACGGCTGACCTCGTCGGCGGTCAGCTTGCCAAGTCCACCGGCGGTAAAGACATTACCGGCCATGGAGACAGGGCTGTAGCTGTCGGTCGGCAGACCCAACTGGCCATTACCGGTCGATACCGAGACGAGGATTTCCTGATCCTTGAAGTCAGTTGGCTTGACGGTCAGGCGTACGCCGTTGGGGAAGTTCACGACCGTAGCGCCCAGTGCGGCATAGGCCGTCTGGCCACTGGCGGTGCCCAGTGTACCGAATTCGGTATAGGGCCAGACCAGTGCAGCCTGCACTGCGGGCGCTTCGACGGGCTTGGCGCGGCTGGCTTCGAGGATACGGGTGACCTCGGCCTCGCCGCCTTCAATGGCTTGCGGGGTCGAGACCAGAGCCAGGGGACCCTGACCTTGGAAGGCCTTGGGCAGCTCGGCCTTGACCATGTCCGGCGTCAGGCCTTCGACCGCAGCATTGAAGCGGGCCAGATTGTCGGCCGGAGAGGTGGTGACCTCGTTCTCGTTGACGCCGCCCAGAATGTTCATAGCCAGAGCAGGCGTTGGCTGGGTGGATGCGGCCTTAACCGCATTTTCCATACGCACGCGGATATTGGCGATTTCACGCTGCAGTTCGGTTTCGCTGACACCGTACTGGATCAGACGACGCTGTTCCTGCTCGATGGTTTCCAGCGCGCGGGCCAGGCCGCCCGGATTGAAGTTGGCGCTGATGGTGGCAAAGTCCAGCGACTGGAAGAAGCTGCCGGTGCCGCCGCCCGCATCGATGAAGGGCGGATTGTCCTGACGCGACAACTCGCCCAGACGGCGGTTCAGGACCGCCAGACCCAGAGACTGGATGGTGTCTTCGCGACGCAGGGCCACGCTGTCGGGGCGCAGATCGGCAGGGCGGGTCCAGTACAGGTCCACGCTGGACTGCACGCCCGGCTCGACAACGATCCGGCTTTCGGCCTCGCGCGGCGCAAGGGTGCCGAGGTCCGGATTGGGACCGTTCGGGTGGCTGTTGGTCCAGTCGGCGAACTTGGCTTTGACCTTGGCTTCCATCGCATCGACATCGAAATCACCGACAGCGATGAAGGTGGCGCGTTCCGGACGGTAATAGGAACGGTAGAAGTCCACGAAACGCTGGGTCGGGGCGGTGCGGATGATGTCCAGATCACCGATGGGCAGACGGTCGGCCAGACGCTGGCCCGGGGCCAGAAGGGCAATCTGGGTTTTCAGGGCGCGCAGTTGCGGGCTGTCGCGCAGGCGGGCCTCGCCCACGATCACGTCACGCTCGGCATCAATGGCGGACGGTTCCATCAGCGCACGCGAGACCTGCTCGCGCATAATCATCAGCGAGGTGTCGACGGTCTCGTCGTCTGTGCGCGGCAGCTCCAGCATATAGGCGGTCTGGTCAAAGCTGGTGAAGGCGTTGGTATCGGCACCAAAGGCCAGACCCAAACGTTCCAGAATACGCAGCATCTCGTTTTCGGGCACATTTTCTGTGCCGTTGAACAGCATGTGTTCCGAGAAGTGGGCCAGTCCCTTCTGGTCGTCATCCTCGTGCAGCGAACCGGCATCGATGCGCAGGCGGAACGAGGCCTGACCCGGCGGGGTGGCGTTGTGCATCAGCGCATAGCGCATACCGTTCGGCAGGGTGCCAAAGCGGATACGTTCGTCGGTCTTCAGGTCGCTGGCGTCTTGCGCCCATGGCTTGGACGGCTGGGCTTGCTGGCCTTGGGTGACAGTAGCAGGCAGAGCCAGAGCTACAGCTGGAAGGGCAGCGCCTGCCATCAGGGCAATCGAGGATACCGCCGGAAGCAGAAGGCGTCGGGACAGGGACATATTTAGCTTATCTCCGCGAGGACCTTACCCGTTAGGCAAGGCAAAGGGTGCGCGGCCCAGCCGGAGCCGCGTTATCGCAGATGTTGCAGCCCAAGTGCGGACACACAACTTACCAAAAATTCACAATAGCCTCGTCGCGGCGCAGGATGTTCGGCGCGGATCAGCCGCCCGGACGCGACACATAGAAGTTGGCGCTATTGCCGGTCGCCGTGGTTCCGGTGATGGCGGCACGGCCCTGACCGACGATATTGGTCGTGGCGGTGGCCGAGACATTGCCGGTGTTCGTCTGGTTGTTGCGGGCATTCATAATGCCGCCGCAGTCGGAACAGGCAAAGCCGGTCACGCTGTTGCCGGTGGCATTGGCCCCGACATAGGCATCATAACCATTATAGCCGGTCAGTTGGGCCTCGACGGAAACGCCGCCCGAATTCATCTGGGTGTTGTCGATCTCGACCCAGATGTCCTGATTGCCGACATAGGCCTGGTTGCCTGCGCCGTCTGCCATGGCCCGCAGATCACCATAGTCATAGGCATGGGTGCTGGCGCGGCTGGAAACACCGCCCGTATTGTTCTGGTCGGCCGTGATGACCTGTGAGCCGCCCGCATTATTGGCGGTGATACGGTTGGCCGCGGCACTGGATACCGTGGTGCTGGCCCAGATGTTACCGGCGCTGGAAGCTGTTTCGGCAGCGGTCCAGCCTTCAGACAACTGACGCACCTCGACGCGTTGCCCGGATGATCCGTTGGACGACAGCTGTGCCATATTGGCGGCGGCATCGGCGGCAATATAGGCTGTGCCGGGTATATAATGTGCAGGCACATAGGTTCCGGCGCGGGTGTCGCCGGTCGCATGCTGCTCGACTGTGCCGGATACGAAGGTGTTGGTGCCTCCGGCCAGCACATTATTACTATAGGACGCGCTGGTGGCCTGAATGCCGCCGGTCAGGCGCGCGTCAGGGTTCTCCAGCATGGTCTGGCTGACCGTCGAGCCGTAGGTGTACTGGCGGCTGTCCAGTTCCAGAGCGGCATTATTGGCGGCGGCGCTGGCCTCGTTGGAGCGGGCCTGGGTCACAGCGGTCACACGACCGGACACTTCGTATCCGGTATTGATGTTGGTCTGGGCCGCAATCGCACCGTGGCTGGACTGCATATTGCGCAATGTAATGTCGCGCCCTTCGGCACCGCCATTGATCTGGTTGCCCAGAGCGGTGTTGGAAACGCTCACCTGCTGGTTGGCCTCGACGACATTCAGGCGCTGTCCGGCGAACACGTCGCCGAACAACATCTGCTCGTTCAGGACCAGAGAGGCGTCCTGTGCGCGAACATCACTGGCTGATGCGGCGCACAGAGCCGTCACGGCGATCGTGCCAGCGATCAGGGTCTGCACGTGTCTGGCCATTATTGGTGTCCGTGTTGGTGTTGGTTGCGTAATAGTTGCCGGTGGCACCGACCGTCATGGTGCGCAGCGGGTCATTGGCGGGGTTCAGGCAGACTTCCGGTCCGGGGGCACCGTAGAGGTTGCTCATGAACTCGACCGTGGCGCGTTCCACGAGGGCGCGCACGGCCAGTTGCACCGGCTCGAGGCCGCTGGAGCCTGCGGAGACGTCAAAGACATTGCCGTTCAGGAAGTCGAACACGCCCGCCGAGACTTCGCGGCCGACGATCTGCTTCTGATAGGAAACGACATCGACAACTTCGAGCGTGGTGGTCTGGACCATGCGCAGGTCGATGGCGACGTTCATCACGAAGATGCGGCCATTGATCATGCCCGATCCGCCATTCTCCTTGACCTGACCGCCGGCCACGTCAAATCCGGCGGAGCGGATGTTGTAGTTCACCTCGGTAATGCCGCCGACAATATAGAAGTCGGAGCCTGGTACCTGTCCGGCAATGATGCGGCGGTAATTGGCGTCCTGCGGGGTGGCTGCCTCGTCACCGATCAGGCGGTTATTGGCATAGCGCAACTCCAGCTCCGATACGGAGGTGTCATAGCGTTCAACCAGACGCGCACCGGACTTGGCCAGTGCCGAGTTCGCCATCAGCGATGCGCCCTGCGTGATCTGGCGTCCGCCATCAGCAGAGATGGAGCCGGTATAGTCGCTGATCCGGCCTACAGCCATGCGCGGCGAGGGCAGATTATAGCGGCGCGCATAGTCGGCCAGACAATAGAGTGCGTCCGAATACGGGGTCGGGTTGGCGGTTACCGGCGCATTGCCGATGGGGTTGGCATACAGGCCATCCGAACCGGCGCTGGGGCTGACGCAACCGGCCAGCAGGGTCGAAGCCGCGAGAACCGAGGCCGCAGCCTTGAAGGAAAGGGCAGTCACGCGTTTCATGGGAAGACCAATGTGCCATTAAGGACCGTTCCGGCGCTGACATTGCCGGTATTGGTCTGAGTGGAGTTGACGATGACGGTGTTGTTCTTGCCCTGAACCACGACGTTCAGGCTGTTGCCGATAGCGGAGGCTCCGCCAATGGCCGAAGAGCCTTGCCCGTTCAGGATACCAACACGCGAACTGGCCGAGGAGGATACCCCGCCCGAGGACTGGTTGTAGCTGCTGGCACCGGATTGGATGATACCGTCCACGATCAGGCGATTGCCATTGGCATCACGCGTTGAACCTGTGGTGGCGCGGGCTGTGCCATAACGCGATCCGCCATAGCCTGCTTGTAATTGGCCCAGACTCTGGCTGCCGGCTTGCTGGGCTATAGCAGCGGTCGGAGTCGTACAGGCTATAGCAGCCCCCAACCCGACAGCGACCAGTCCTGCGATTTCCAGTTTGATACGCATTGGCACACGCTCCTTCTCTCGAAAAGGGAAAGAGCAACAGCCATGCCAACAGATTGCACCGCTACGGGACTGTGCGGTGAGGGGCGGTTAGACCCTGTTCGTGTGCGGTCCGCGCATCTGCGACTTGAGCTTGGGCTATGGGCGGTCCATCTCTTTATAAATGAACCCTGAAGATAATTGTTCCGAACACCGCCCCGCAGAACCCTCGCTCCCGCAGCCTTCGGGTTCCGAGCCCATATTCAAGATCCCGTTCGTGCCACTGGTGGTGGCGGTCGGTCTGGTGGGCCTGTTCATGGTGCAGCCGGATCTCAGCCAGGGCGGAACCGAGCTGGGTTTGCGGCCTGTCGATCTGTCCTATGGATATATAGGCGGACTGTTCACCCACATGGTGGTCCATGGCAGCTGGATGCATGTCATTATGAATGCGGTAGCGTTGCTGGCATTCGGCACACCTGTGGCCCGCGATTTCGACAAGAGCATGGGCCCGATTGGCTGGCTCCTATTCTTTATAGTGTGTGGGGTGCTCGGCGGACTGGGTTATGCGCTGGTCCACTGGGGGGATTACACGCCAATGGTCGGGGCCTCTGGGGCCGTATTCGGTATGATCGGTGCGTCGCTTCGGCTGATGGCGGGCCCGGGATTGCTGATTCCGCTGTTCCATCCGGTGGTATTGCGCGGGGCAGCGGCTTGGATGGCTGTTAATCTGGCGACCGGATTGCTGGGCATTGTCCTTACCGGAGGGGGGGCTGGAATCGCCTGGGAGGCACACGCCTTCGGATTCTTGGCCGGAATCATACTGATCGCGCCGTTTCACCAGCTCTTCAGCCGCAAAATCCACCAAATGCCTGTGCGCTGAAGCTAGGCCTGCCATGTTTCAGGGCGTAACCGGCCATAATCTCTAGGTTTTTTGCCTCAATTGGCTTCTGCCCATGTCATTTCATCCCCAGAGGGGCCTGATCTGTGGATGGAATGACAGTTCCGTGAAATTGGTCTTGCCGATCAAGGGAGCGAGGCCTATCTACCCATTCCTCGGCGGCGGGCGGTTCTACGGAGCGGTTTGGCGGCGGGGTGTAGGCCTTCTGGACGCTACTGTGTGTCTGGATTTTCGGGATGGTTCTTCGGGGCGGTTCTGGAAAAGATTGAAAGATCTGGGTTGACACGGAGGAGGGCGATCGGTAGATAGCCGCCTCCTTCGTCGGAAGGTTCTTCGGAACGGCCGGCGAGAATGTCGAAAACTTCTTTAAAAAGAAGTGCTTGACACGGAGACGGTGGATCGGTAGATACCCGCCTCCATCACTGGAAAGGCCCTCGGGTTTGAACGGTGAGTTGGTCGAAAACTTCTTTAAAAAGAAGTGCTTGACACGAAAATCTGGGTGGTCTAAATAGCCGCCTCCGCCGAGAACGGGCGTTAAACGTTCAGATGAACCTTCGGGTTCTG